>JBDREB010000266.1:0-8746 GCA_043820325.1 Planctomycetota bacterium
CGCAAGGGGGAGACGATTGAATGGGAAGTCGTTTCCATCCATTGCTTGACCATGAAGAGATCATCAGTAATATCAAGCGGTTGCACCAAATCGAGGAGGATTCCCAAGAAAAGATAG
This sequence comes from Planctomycetota bacterium, assembly GCA_043820325.1. Lineage (GTDB taxonomy): Bacteria > Planctomycetota > JBDREB01 > JBDREB01 > JBDREB01 > JBDREB01. The sequence goes on from JBDREB010000266.1 coordinate 118, forward strand.
TGCCTTATCTATGTGCCATTCGGGCTTGACCCCGCCTTCCGGATTTCCCTTCCCCAATTCGACAATCGACATTCCACATGATTGGCGACCGCAAGGGTCGCAGCTACAACAAGGAAACCCAGCGGCCGGTCACGGAGCCGTGACCGGAAGGGTGCGTTATGCGTTGCCCGTTGAGCGCCGAGCCTGCGTTCAGCGAAGACTGCGTTGAAGGCACATAATGGTCTTATACAACAAACGCAGGCCGAAGGCCGCTAAACGCAACGGGTCCTCGAGTGCTCAACGCATAACGCAGCGTCCGCGCTAAACGGTCCCTCTCGTACGGGAATTTGCTTGCACCCGCCCATCCGGATGTTAGAATACGGACTTCCTTTCTGAAGGATGCGGCATGCGGTATACGCTTTGGGGCACACGGTCGGGCATCCGGGTGAGCCGGGTCGCCCTCGGCGCCATGCGGTTCGGCACGGATACGGACAAGGCCGTGCGCACGATCCGCGCGGCGATCGACGGCGGCGTGAACTACATCGACACCTCGCCCCACTACTGCGACGATAAAAGCGAATCGATCCTGGGCGAGGCGCTCCAGGACGGTTACCGCGTCGCCGATCTGCCGCCGCTCGATGCCGGCCGGCGGCGCCGCATCGACGGCCGCGTAAAGGGGTTGCGCCGGCAGTTCGACCGCATCTGCACCTGGTGCGAATACTGCAAGGGGTGCCCGCAGAACATCCGCATCCCGTACATCTTCGGCCAGTACATCCATCTCAAGGTCCTGGGCCTCCGGAAGCGGGCCCGGACCAGCTACCGGCAGTACCTGAAAGGGGAGGGCTGGAACACGGGCGGTTCGCCCCTGGCCTGCACCGCCTGCGGCGCGTGCGAAAAGAAATGCCCCAACCGGATCCCCATCATCCGCCAGCTCAAAGACGCCCACCGGGCACTGACGGGGCGGTGAAGGCATGAAGATGAAGAGTCACAGGTCACAGGTCGCAGGTCACAGGTCAAAGGCCGTGATCCGGCTTTCCGACATTCCGACCCTTCCGACTTTCCGACCTGTCTTTGGGAGGTGCTCATGGTAACGCTTATCAGTCCCTATGATCCCGCGGGCCGGCTGTGGCTGCGGGGCCAGCTCCACACTCACACCACGCGGTCCGACGGCGCGCGCGACCCGCAGACCACCATCGACGCCTACGCGGCGCTGGGGTATGATTTTCTGATGCTCTCCGACCACGACACCCTGGGCACGGTGGCTGAGTTCGACGGCCGCGGCATGCTCCTCATTCCGGGCAACGAGATCTCCAATGACGGTCCCCACATGCTGCATGTGGACGCCCGCTCGTTCGTGCCGCCCGACGCCGACCGTCAGAAGGTGATCAACGCCGTCGCGGCCGACGGCGGTTTCACGGTCTGCAACCATCCCAACTGGCAGGAGCATTTCAACCATTTCCCGCAAGCCCTGCTGGAGCGGCTGGACGGGTATGCCGGTCTGGAGATCTACAACGGCGTGATCCGCCGGCTCTACGGCCTGGAACTGGCCACCGACCGGTGGGACATGCTCCTTTCGAAGGGCCGCAAACTGTGGGGGTATGGGAACGACGACTCTCACCACGATATCGACACCGGCCTGGCCTGGAATGTCGCGTGGGTGAAGGAACGCACCGCCGCCGCAGTGGTCGAGGCGCTGCGCACGGGGAGTTTCTACGCCTCCTCGGGGGTGTGCATCACCGGCATCCGCGTATGGGGCGACAACATCGGCGTGACCGCGCCCGGGGCGCAGAAAATGATCGTCACCGGCCTGCACGGCCGGCGGATCCAGGAACAGGCGGGCGGGGAGATCGTCTATCGCGTGCGCGACGAGGACCACGGGTACATCCGGGTGACGGCCGTCGGCGGGCCCGACCAATACGCTTTCATCCAGCCCTTTTTCATCATCCGCACCCAGCCGGGGTTGGCGACCGGCGAACTGATCAGCCACCGCATGGCGTGGGTCGATCGGCCCCTGAAGCTCGACGGCAACCGCGGGGACGCGGCCTGGAACGCGATCAAGCCCTTTGAATCGTTCGTGGACATGCGTTCGGCCAAGCCCAGCCCGTTCACGCCCGATACGCGCCTGGCCACCGACGGCCGGACCCTTTTCGTGAGCATCCTCTGCCCCGAGCCCGATCCCGCGCACATGAAAGTACAGGTCAAGGAGAACGGACAGGTGCGGCTCTGGACCGACGACGGCGTGGAGCTCTTCATTGACCCGACGGGCCGGCGCAAGAACTACCTGCAGTTCCTAGTCAACAGCGCCGGGTTCTGGCACTCCATCGGCATGGGGGGCCGGCCGGCCGCGGCCGTGCCGATCACGGTCAAGGCGGGCCGCCGCGAATTCGCCTACCTGTTGGAGATCGCCATTCCGCTGACGGCGCTGGGCGAAGATGTCAGTCTCTCCGCGCCGTGGGCGTTCAATATTTCGCGCAACCGGTACGGTCCGCCGGTCGGGCACTGCCAGTGGGCCTTCACCGCCGGCACCAACCACAGTCCGCATCTGTTCGGCACGCTCGATTTCACCACATAAGGAGAGGGCATCATGGGGCTGTTGGAAAAATACAAGGCCGAGGTCGGAACATTCATCGGGGTCTGCCACAAAGTGGCGGCGCGGCGTTTCACCACCAGTCACGGGGGCAACCTGGCCTGGAAGGTTGCCGACGATGTGATCATCATCACTGCCACGCGCCTGGCCAAGGGCGAGCACACGCCGGCCGATGTGGTCTTCATCGATGGCAAGGGCACGGTGCTCGAGGGCACGCGCAAACCCACGGGCGAGGTGCCGATGTACCTGACCTTCTTCAGGGAACGGCCTGATGTGCGCAGTGTGATCCACTGCCACCCGGTCTGCTGCGGCGCCTACGCGGTGACCCAGGCGGAGAACGCCCTCATGCGGCCGGTCTACCCGGAGGTGATACTGGAGATCGGCCCCGTGCCCGTGGTGCCCTATGCCACGCCGCTCACCCAGGCTCTGGCCGACAACTTCAAGCCCTTCCTGCCCAAATACAACGCTTTCCTGATGGAGAACCACGGCCTGGCCATGCTCACTCCCGGCGACATCGACTGGGCCTTTCACCTGGTGGACGAGCTCGAATCGGCGGCCGATTCCCTGCTTCGCGCGCAGGCGCTGGGGCTCATCAAGGAGATGGGCCGGCCGGAGATCGAGGAGATGGACCAGATCGTCACCATCCGCAAACTCGCCCGCTGCGGCGCGCCGGGCGTGAACAAGTCACTGGCCGACCTCTATTGCGGGAAATAGGGAATGGCCACAGTCGAACGCATCACGGTCCCGGCCGCGGGGTCCCCCTACGAAGCCAACATCATCCCGCACTACGCGATCAAGAAGGCCGCCTGGGTCTGGCACCCCGCCAAGCGGGGCGACGAGTTCGCGGTGCTGTGCTTCGCCAACATGTTCCGCCTGGCGCGGCCGGCGGCGACGGTCATCCATGTCAGCGCCGACCAGCGGTACACCCTGACCCTCGACGGCGAGGAGCTCTCCCGCGGCCCGGACCGCTGCGATGTGGACCACCGCAAGTTCGCCTCGTACCGGGTCCGTCTGACGGCCGGACGCCACCGCCTCGAGGCCGTGGCCTGGTGGGTCGGCGCGGCCGCACCGCTCATGCAGCGGTCGCTTCGGGGCGGCTTCATCCTCGCCGCCGAGGGCGCGCTGGGGGCGCGGCTCAACACCGGCGGGCCCGGCTGGACCGTGCGGGACGCAAGCGACGCCTGGTCCTTCGCCGAACTGCCCGAGGAGGCCGGGGTCGACTCGCGCATGAGGACGGATTCGGCGACCCGGAACCGGCCGCCCGCGACCGGCGGCTGGCCGCGGAGATCGCCGCGGTCATACGCAGGCGGTTCTGGAACAAGCGGCGCGCGCTCGTCGCCGACCACCTGGACCACGCCGACTGGAGCGAGCACGCGCAGATCATCGCGCTCCTGGCCGGCGTCCTGCCCGCCCGGGACGAACGGGCCTGCTTCAAGGCGCTCGTCACCGCCCCGGGCCTGCCCCGGGCCCAGGAGAACTACTGGATGTTCTACCTCTTCGAGGTCTACCGTATGTTCGGCCGCGGCGACCTGCTGCTGGCCAAGCTCGAATTGTGGAAGGACCAGGTCCGGTAGGGCTTCAAGGCGCCGCGCGAGATGTTCGAGCCCAGCCGCTCCGACTGCCATGCCTGGGCCAGCCACCCGCTCTTCTCCACCCCGGCCCACCTGGCCGATTGGGTCGCAACCGTGCGGACCGACGCGGAACGCACGGGCGTGCGCGTGGTGAACTGCTACTTGGGCTACGGCACCTACGCCACGCTGGGGCTGGCTCATCACCACGCCGGTGTGCGCCATCACCTGTCCCACAGCTGGATGATGGCGATGATGCGCACAGCCGGCGCCCTTAACGTGGGGCTGGGGTTCTTCGCCCATGCGTTCAGCGAAAAGGTCCTGCGCGATAAAACACTCTATGATCGGTCCTACCGCAACCTTGTGGACACCATCCGCCGGCTGGCCGCAGCCGCGCCCGCCACGGGCGTGAAGACCTTCGGCGTGGAGCAGATGTACACGCCTCACCAGGTGCCATGGACATTGGGGTGCACGGCCGATTTTCTGCGCCGGACGAACGCGGGCAACCCCGGTCTGCCGGCCTATATCACCCTCGACACCGGTCACCAGAGCGGCCAGCGGAAATTCCTGGTACCGCAGGCCGCCGACCTGGAGCGGATGATCACGGCCGTGCGCGCCGATAAACCCTGCGACACCTACCTGGGGCCCCGCGAACATTATGCCCGATTCATGGACATGGTGAAAAAGGGCACAACGGCGGCCGACCTGGCCGCGGCCGTGGCGACCCATGCCCGGGAGAACCCGCACCTCTTCGCCCGGCCGGAGGACGGCGATACCTATGCCTGGCTGGGCAGGTATGCGGCGTATTCGCCCATCATCCACCTCCAGCAGACCGACGGTACGGTGAGCGCGCACCGGAATTTCATCCCCGCTCTCGAAAGCTGGGGCATCATCAAGGCGCTGGCCGTCCTGCGTGCCATCGCTCAAAGTTTCGAGGGGCCGGTACCCGAGGGTTTCCCGCCCCGGGTGACGGAACTCTACCTTACGCTCGAGCCGTTCCTCGGCACGGCTGCGCACGCCCGCCGGGAACTGGAAGAGATCGCGCAGTCGGTCGCGTATTGGAGGCAGGCCCGCGCGTGTAATAGAACAAGCATATCCAGTATATTTCCTTGACAATATTGTATGGCTATGGCATTATGTATATGTCATTTGAGGAGTTTCCAATGAGAAGGACCACTATCATGCTTCCTGATGATCTAAAGTTCCGTGCGGAGAAGCAAGCCTTGGATCAAGGGAAATCCTTGGGTGAGATCATTCGGGATTCCTTGGGCGAATATCTTGCCAAGACAGAAAATGGCGCGCAACGGGATTCCCTCGCCGATCCGCCGATTTATCGAGGGAAGGTCCCCAAAGATGGGGCCGCCCGGCATGATGAATATCTATACAGTCTCGATAAACCATGATATTCGTGGATACATGCGCGATCATCGCACGGCATTTAGAGGGAGACCAATATCATGCGATAGCGTTCCCATTATGGCAGGAATTGGTGGAGGGTAACCACCGCTTGATCACCAGTAATCTGGTTGTCAATGAAACCATGAATTATATGATCAAACGAGCGGGCTCTTCATTCGCTGTCAATGTCGGCCGGAGTTTATATGCCTCGAGGCGTTTATCGATCGTGCGGACAGCCGGCGATGATGAAACCAGGGCACTCCATCTGTTGAACCAAAAAGGAGAGCCTGGGTATAGTTTCACCGATTGTGTCTCTATGGTGCTCATGGGGAAGCACGATATCGGCGAAGTGTTCACGTTCGATGACCATTTCCGTCAAGCCGGGTATAAGGTGGTTCCCGAAACAAGATGACCATGCAATTTGAGTCCAGCCTTTTTTGAGGCAGTTGGATATGGCGGGCCGCAGGCGGTACTGGTTCTGGACCGTATATGGGCTGTTCTGTGCTGCCATGGTCGCGTGGGGATATCTCTATTTCAGTCGCATACCTGTCTACCGGGGCATGGACGGTGAACTGCATTGGACCTACACCGGGCAGTTCCACAGGGCCATCAAGGATGCCCACCGGATCGTGATATCATATTTTACCCATGATGGAAGCGATTTCCTATTTAAGCCTGTCGCCGAGGTCACCGATCCCCAGGAGATCGCGGCTGTTTATAAAGGGATCGAATTCGAACAGGACCAGCTCGCAGGTCATTGCATGTGCGTATCGTTCCCTATCGAATGGTACAAGGGCGGGCATTCTATTGCCAGGATCACCCTGCACCATGGCCGCCTGGTCCGCTGGCGGGATTTTCCTGATTGGCCTTGGCCCCATTATCACGGTGACGGCCGGCTGACCGAAGAAAGTTGGGATTTCATGGTGGATTGGCTCGCCGGGCACGGTGTTGCATATCCCGCCGAAGAGCGTGACAAGTTCAAGGCAAAGAGGGCCGCCTATTTCAGGTGCATCGATAAGCGCCGCGCCATTTTACCGGATGCCATAACCCGAACTATGCGAGAGGGAATGATCCAGGTGGTTGACGAAAGCTATGTTGCGGCTTTTGAGCAGGCGGTTCCAGACCCCGTGGAACGGGCTTTATTGCTTTTGCGTTTGGATGGGGTTAATGCCAATCCCTGGATAAATGATAATGATTCAATGCTTTCTTATGATCGACAATTACTGAACCGTCTTGACCTACTTGTGATCTGTGAAGCGATAACCCGGGGAACGGATGATCCAGGGGTTGTAAGAGGTGCCGCCCGCTGGGCATTCGGGTATAATGATCGTGCCGCAGTCCTATCCGATATGCCATGTTTCAACCAAATCGCCATGGCGGGATTAGCGAGTCCCTGGCTATCCAACGGAAAGGCCGCGATCGCGTTCCTTGATGGACGCGGCAACGATACGGCTGCTAAATTGCCGCGTTCGTTCCTCAGAGGGGAGATCCCCAGTGTCCCGGCTTCGGAAGATGAGACCATTCTCTATGGCGAACACGATGAACGCATCTTCCCGGGCACAGGTATCTGATGTGGCCTGTGCTGCAGTCGCCTTGGCCAAGAAGAAAGACCTTAATGACCTTCCTTTGCTTAAATCGCTTCTTGATGCTGCTTCTGGCAAGGAACGAGATGAACTGCAAAGGGCACTGGATATACTTGAAGGCAAGTGGTCTTTATCGCCCGATGGTCAACCTGTGTTCAGGCTTGCACCGCAATGAAGAATATGAACCTCGGTATCAGTGCGTGCCTGCTTGGCCAGGAAGTCCGGTACGACGGCACCCACAAGCTCGACCATTACCTGCGGGACGAGTTGGGGCGGTTCGTGGTGTGGGAGGCGGTCTGCCCGGAGACCGAATGCGGGCTGGGCGTGCCGCGCGAGGCGATGCGGCTCATCGATACGCCGCGGGGCATTCGACTGAGGACCATCAATACGGCCCTCGACCACACGGACCGGATGCAGGGTTGGATCACAAAGAAACTCGAACAGCTGGCAAAACTGGACCTGCGGGGATTCGTGTTCAAGAGCAAGTCGCCCAGCTCGGGCATGGCCGGGGTGAAACTCTACCCCGAGGGTGGCGGACAACCCCAGCCCAAGGGCGTGGGGCTTTTTGCGGGTGCGTTCATGGAGAGGTTCCCGCTGGTACCGGTGATCGACGAGGGCAGGATGCACGATCCGGGCTTGCGGGAGAATTTCATCGAGCGGATCTTCGCCTATGATCGCTGGCCGACCTATTGCGCCGAAGACGGAAGTGCCGCGGGCCTGATATCGTTCCACGCCCGCCATAAGCTCCTCCTCATGGCCCACAGCGAGAAGCATATGCGCGGCCTCGGCCGGCTGGTGGCAGGTATCAAAGGCAAACCGTCCGCCGCGGTCCTGGACCAATATGCCGTAGAATTCATGGATGGCATGCGGCTCCTTGCCACGGTGAAGAAGCACACCAATGTACTTGACCACGCGGCCGGGTATTTCAAGCGTGCGCTCCCGGCTGATGCCAAGGCCGAACTGGGCGGGGCGATCCGTGATTTTCATGATGGCCGCCTTCCGCTGGTGGTCCCCATCACCCTGATACGGCATTACACGCGCCTGTACAAAGAGCCCTACCTCAGCGGCCAGTGGTATTTCGACCCCCAGCCCGCGGAGTTGATGCTGAAGTATCATGCGTAGGGGGACCGGGAGTCACAGGTCGCTGAACTGCCATTCGGCTTGACCGGAGGGCCTCAAGTCGCAAGTTTGACAAAACGAGAGCGGTCGGAGGACGGAGGGGAATCAATACAGGCTTAGCAAAATCAATTGGTTGTGCCATAAGGCTCCGGTTGATGAATCGGTTGATGATAATACCAAGCCACTTCATGGAAATGCAACTTGGAGACAAGGAACAGGATCAACGAGACCTCTTTTGCATGCGATCGGTTTTTCCCATTAGTGCCCGTAAATGAATAAAGTATCCATTTCGACATAGAGATTCCGTCCGCAGCCAAGGCGCGAGGAGGAGCCGTATCAATGGAAAGATCCGGCGTCGACGAGCAACGCCGGATGCGGACGGAAGATCATGTCCC
>JBDREB010000267.1:0-2886 GCA_043820325.1 Planctomycetota bacterium
GCAGGACTTGGCCGGGCTGTTTTTGGATCGTCAGAACTTCGGGGACTGTCCCACCGAGGATGAGATGGTTGCGCACTTCGTGGTTCCGTGTCTTCAGGCGCTCGGCTGGCCACCGGAACGGATTGCCGTCAAATGGAGGTACATCGACGTGGCTCTGTTTGAGTCGTTGCCGCGCATTCCCGAGAACTGCCGGTTCGTGATCGAAGCCAAGCGACTCGGCGCAGGTGTCGAAGGTGCGCTGGAGCAGGCCAAGGGATACGTGGAAACCCTCGGCGTGCCTTGCGACGTGATTGTCGCCGACGGCATTCGATACCGCATGTACTCGTGTGAGAACGGATTCGCGCCGGTCGCTTACGCAAATCTGATTCGATTGAAACAATCGGCAACCGATCTTTTCACCCGGCTGAGAAGACCATAGAGGAGTTTGTACCCATGAACCCCTGGTACAAGATCACCACGCCGCGCAAGGAACGCGGAGAAGGACGCATCTCACGAATCAAGTCGGAACAGGATCGCGGCCGGGATTTTTTGCATCTTGCAAACGCCCCGTCAGTCCTATATCCTAAAATAGGCGAAGAGAAGTGTTTGATGGGTGCGATGCTTCTTGAAGCCCCAAGATAGGAGGTAAAATCATGACAGATCAAGGCCAGGAACCCGTTTTGATCGTAAGACTGAAAGGAGCTGCCACGAAAGATGGGCGTATCGGACTCCAGGACTTAATTCTCCTCGGCAAATGTGTCCAGGCCGCTGTGGAGCGCGTAGCCCGTGTCCTGGTCGGGCAGACCGACAGCCGCCGACCGGGAAGAAAACCGCCGGAGATAGCCGCCAGTTGCGCATTGGAGGTTGTGGCCCTGAATCGCGGCAGCTTTGAGATGGCTTTCGATGTGCCGCGCGATACGTTTGATGCCACACATCTGGGCATCGATGCCGTCGAAAAACTTCTGGATGGTTTCCCTCAGATTAGGAGCAACGGAGACCCTCTGCCGTCCGGTTATGACAAGGGCGTTCTGCTCAGTTTGCGCGATATGGGTCGGATACTGGAAAGAAATATTGACGAAATTGAAATGGAGTCGCATACTCGGCAACGGCAAAGACGGGTCAGTTTCAATCGGGATTTTCACAACCGGGTTGCGTTGCGGGTGCAAGGTCCCGTGAGCAGCATGCGGACGGTCGAGGGGCGGTTGCTCATGGCCGATTTCAGGCACAACGCCGAACGGTGCCGGATACACCCGCCGGTTGGCGAACCGATCATGTGCAGGTTTCCTGAATCCATGGAAGAAGCGGTATACGAAAACCTCCGTGGTTATGTGAAACTGGCGGGTGAGACTCAGGAGGATTCGACAACGGGACGCATAACGAGTATCACCGTCATGGACATCGAACCCTTGACCATAGCAGAGGAGGGAAGAGAATTCGAAACGATTACAGCGGAACAATTCTGGATCGAGCGGTCGCTCGAACAACTGGCGGTTGAGCAGGAGGTAAGGCCGGTTCAACGCTTGGAGGATGTCTGGGGCAAGGGGGCGGATCTCTGGAAGGACGATGACGACTTTGTTGCCTTTCTGGCGGCCACGAAGGGCTCGCCGACAGAAAGGGCATAGCGATGGATGCCGTCGTTCTGGATACCAATATCGTCTCGTATCTGATCAAGGGGCACTCTTTGGCGGCTCTCTACCGTCCCCATTTTGAGGGGAAGACGTTGGCCATATCCTTCATGACCGTCGGCGAGCTCTATGAGGGGGCATATCGCCGCGATTGGTCGCCGAGAAGATTGGTGAAGTTGAGGGAAGAATTGAGGAACTACCTGGTTATTCCCTATTCACCCGGCATCTGTGATGCGTGGGGTCGGATTCGGGCCGAAAGGAAGATGCAGCCGATATCCGTGGATGATGCGTGGATTGCCGCCTCCGCCCTGACCCATGCATGTCCTTTATTGACCCACAATCCAAGTGATTTTGTGGGAATATCGGGATTGCAAGTGATCACGGAGCAAGCCTCCCTGATAGAGGGATCGTAAAACCCCGGCCGCCAAATCGGCAAGTAAAAAAATGAGAGGGGATCGTATCTCCTGCGGCGCCGGATGGCCATAAAAAAGCGGCCAAGGAGGCTTTCACCTCGCCAGTCGCACACGTGCGGCTGTCTCGGTCGCAGCTTACCTATTGCACAATCTCTGCGGATTGACAACCTTTTTTGGAGGAGACGGTGGAACCCTGGTATAAGATAGCTACACCGCGGAAGGAAGTCCGGGAAGGCCGCTCGTTCAATCCGGATGAGTTTGCCATCCATCTGGAGCAGGTCATCGCCGGGACGGCGCCGGAGGATTACCGGGACCCGAAACAATTTTTCAGACGGACGTGCTTCACCAGAGCCCTCCGGGAGCACGCGGGGATGGTGCTCCGGAGGCTTTCCGGCGAGACGGCCAACACGGCGCCGGTGATGACGCTCATCACCCAGTTCGGCGGAGGGAAGACCCACACCCTCGCGGCGCTATATCATCTTGTCATGGGCGGAACCAAGGCTGTTGAATATGCCGGTGTCGCGGACCTGATTCGGGAAGCGGGTCTCCGTTCGGTTCCCGAGGCGAAGGTCGCGGCGTTCGTCGGCAACGCCTGGGACCCTCGGGAAGGCCGCGAGACGCCGTGGATCGATATCGCCCGGCAACTGGCGGGCGACCGGGGCGTCCAAGAGCTCGGCGCTGCGGCCGGGACAACGCCGCCGGGGACGGAGACCCTCATCCGCGTTTTCCAGGCGGCCGGCGGGCCGGTGCTTCTCCTGTTCGATGAGGTGCTTAACTACCTTAACCGCCACCGGTATATGGCTGATCCATTCCATGCCTTCCTCCAGAATCTGACGGTGGCCACGACGGGAACAACCCTGGGTGCGGCG
>JBDREB010000268.1:0-4388 GCA_043820325.1 Planctomycetota bacterium
GCTCCAAGCATGGCGCAGATAACTTCTGCCTTATTCGCTCAATCATCTCGACAACCGTCAAGCAGACCGGTAAGGTCATGGATGCCATAGGTGCCTTGACCAAAGGGATTCCACCAGATATCAGCACCTGAATAGTAACGGTCTTTCAGGCTTTGAATCAATTCGCCGCAGACCACGGTTGTATCTGCCGTCTTGTTTCCCGCATCCGGTGGTGCGGCGATTGCGGTTGTCTTTGGCGTAACATTCAAAGCTCCCGGTTCGGCGGCGGCAACCGCCGTTCTGTTTGCGGCCGCATCCGGTGACACGGGCTGGGCGCCTTGCGCTGGAATTGCGTTCGGTATGGCGGCGGATGTTGATATCATCGATGCGTTATCTGAAGATTGCGCCGCAGACCCGGCAACCGCCAGGGTGGTAAAATCGGCATCGGCCTTCTGTCCCGACACGCGGTCACTTTTCAACACGGCCCGGGCAACCAGCACTCCGGCGATCACAACGACGATCGCGCCCACCACCCAGCGCGCTCGTCCGGACGGTTTCGCGTTGCAACTGCACCCGGATCCGCAGGCCGGCACCTGTTCATGCGATCGTTCCTTGTCGGTTGCCGGTTCGTTCGCCCCATTCATCTGACTCATTGCCTCGTCCTCCATGCTATCGGTCTGTTTGTCACCTGCGTTTGCATGCCCTGACGCTGAGACTGGTGACATAATCCGCGGGTTTCATTCCCCGCGGCAGTTTGCGGGCGATCTTGCGGTAGAGGGGGTCAGACCAGCCGGCCATGCTCTCGATATAGCCGGACTTGGCTTCGAAGACGGCCGCAGTCAGGCCGGCGGCCCGGACCATCTTTTTCGTCTCGGCCACGAGCACGGCGCCGGCCACACAGCCCACCAGCGCCTCCACGGAGGCGCGCACGGCCGCGGGCAGGGGTTTGAGGAGCGCCAGGTCGGAGACGGCCACCCGGCCACCGGGCTTCAGTACGCGCGCGATCTCGCGCCAGACCTGGGGCTTGTCGGGAGAGAGGTTGATGACGCAGTTGGAAATCACCACATCCACGGACCCGTCGGCCACGGGCAGATGCTCGATCTCGCCCAGCCGGAACTCCACATTGGCGAGGCCCGTGCGCTTGGTATATGCGGCTATGTTCCGGCGCGCCTTGGCGAGCATTTCCGGGGTCATGTCCACGCCGATGGCCCGGCCGCGGCGGCCGACCCGGGGGCCGGCGATGAACAAGTCGAACCCGCCGCCCGAACCGAGATCGAGGACGACCTCGCCGGGCCTGAGCGCGGCCAGGGCCGTGGGGTTGCCGCACGACAATCCCATGTTCGCGCCCGCCGGCAATCCGGCCAGGTCCTTGGCCGCGTAGCCGACGGCTTTGGCCACGGCCGTGGCCGACGGACTGCCGCAGGCGGCATTGCCGCAGCAGGAGCCGCCTTTTTTCGCGATGGCCGCGTAACCCTTGCGCACGGTCGTGCGAATATCCGCGCCGCCGCAGGTGCTCTTTTTCATTTTCATTGTTTTCCTTTCAGATTGCCGGGCATACCTTCGATGAACGATTTGATCTCATCCCGCATCCGCCGGTAATGGACAATGGCGCCGGCCTCCGTCTTTTCGCCGGCCGCCAGGCGGGGCGGGTCGTCAAAACCGACATGGATGACCTTGGTCCGGCCGGGGAATACCGGGCAGGCCGCGTGCGCGTCGTCGCACAGGGTGATCACGACATCGCAATCACCCTGCGGGAGTTCGGCCACGGTCTTGGATGTCTGGCCGCTGATGTCAACGCCCGCCTCGGCCATGACCTTAACGGCGAGGGGGTTCAGGCCGTGTTTGACAATGCCCGCCGACCACGCATCGATCATGCCGCTTTTCAGGTGCCGCGCCCAGCCCTCGGCCATCTGGCTGCGGCAGGAGTTGCCGGTGCAGAGGAAGAGGACGCGCAGGGGCCCGGACGGACCCGGGCCCGCATCCGCCTTCGCCTGCCTGGCGGTCGCGGCTTTTTTCAGGCGGTCGGCGAGGGCCCGGAATCTGGCGATCTGGCCGCGCTCCGCTTCGTTCTTCGGCTCCAGTTCCGGGCGGGTGATGCGCCAGGTGATCCCGCCGACCAGGGGCGGTTCCGGGAACGCGCCGGGGTCGTGGAGCTTGTGCCCGCAAAACGGTGTCGGCTGCTCCTGGTAGCAGGCGCACACCGCCTGGCGCACGAGGTCGGGCGCCCCCTCGTTGATCAGGTCGATGACCGTCACCTGCTTGCGGAAACGCGCGACGCTTTCCGCCGGGATATTGAAGAGATACGGCGTCGGCGCTGTGGTGCCGATGATGCGTTTGTCCGCGTCGATGCCGTTCTGCATGAGCGCCAGGATGGTTTCACCGATATGATGCCCCGGGGATTCCGGGCCGCAGACCACCAGGTAGCGGATGTTGGGGTTGGCGACCACATTGCAGATCACCTTCTCCAGTCCGATGTTCTCGGTCTGGAGCGTCCCGGCCAGCGCCGCCCCGCTCTCCACCGCGGTCCGGACCAGCTGTTCGATCCCCGGCGGCGTCTTTTCGCGCTCGTAGATCAGGATCACCAGCACCGCCACCGGCGAATAGTCGTTGCCGCGCAGGTAACAGCCCTCCTCGGGCGGGTAACCCGGCGCCGGCGGGACCTTGCGGACCTGCGTCATCGGGCGGCTCCCGTCTTCCCGCAACCGGGCTGTTTGAGCCGCCCGAGGTCCGCCTTCAATGTGGCGTGACGCGCCAGGCAGTCGCGGAAGCAGGCCTGGAGGCACCCCTCCAGTTTCGTGCGAGGTTCCGCGAGGCGGTAGTGCATCCAGGTGCCCCTGCGCCGTGCCGCCACCATGCCGGCCGCGCGCATCACCGCCAGGTGGCGCGAGATCTTGAAGTCGGCGACGGCCAGGGCCTGGGCGAGCTTGCATACGCAGGTCTCCCCCTGCACAGCCAGGAGCACGGCCAGACGCAGGCGCGTGGGATCGGCCAGGACCTTGAAGAGCGCGGCTTCGGTTTCCATGCTGTGCTCCCATAATATATGCATATCTGCGCAAATACACATATAGTAGCCGGCACGCCAACAAAGTCAAGCGGAAAATAACTGCAATGCCTGAATGGGACGAGGGGGTGATCCGATGGGGATGATGGCGGTTGATCGCCTTCATAATGTGGGTTTAACCCTAACGCAAATCTCTTGCCAACTTTCATCCAAACGGTTGCCAAAGCGTTTGGCATATATACCAAGATCGGCGATTAATATAATCCGTAACAAGCATTGAAGAGCAGTTGTGCCACACTAACTCAATGGTAGAGCAGCGCATTCGTAACCAGACTTGGGAAGCGGCGGAATCCCCTCGAAACTGAACCGGGATACAGGTGTTTTCCCGAATGAAGAATGCTATACAACTGCAATGTGCCCGTTTTTGCAGCATCAATATACCGGCTGAACTCCCTGCAACTGGATGTGAACCGGTTGTAGCGGGGTGAAACAACCTGCTTCGCCTGGAATTTGCAGCCCACCGAGAACATCATGGGCTTGATCGCCCTGAATCTGTAGATACAGTACCATGTAAAACACAAGTCGCTTGTTGACATTTCGAGGGGGCAGGTACAATACCATATTGGTAGCCTGCCGGGGTGGCATTGGCATCAGGGCCCCGTTTGTGGCGTCTCAAGGTTATTGACGGAAAGATCCAGATGAAGCTCGCGGAACTGAAGACGCTGCTCAAGGCCGGCGAATGGAACGATGCCGAGTTCAAGGAGGCGCGCACGGAGGTGCCCAAGTCGGTCTACGAGACGGCCGGCACGGGCCTGCGCATGATGCGTGAGGCCTGGCGGGGGCTTGGCCATCCGGCACCCACCTACAAGAACGACCGGGCGTGGAAAGCCTTTGAGTTCTTCATCCCCGGGCTGGACAAAGAGGTGGACATGGCCTCCGACCTCGTCAAAGCCATGTTCGGCGAGGCCCCGCAAGGAAAGGCCGCGGTCGGGGGCCAAGACACCGGGGAAGTTCGCCGGCTGCTTGCCGTCTGCACGGGTACCATGAAACGCACGGAGCTTCAGCAGGCCTTGGGGCTCCGCCATGAGGATAATTTCCGTGATGTGTATCTGACCCCTGCCCTGGCCGCGGGCTTGATCGCAATGACCATTCCCGACAAGCCCCGCAGCAGCAAACAGAAATACCGGCTGACCCCGGCTGGCGTCAAGGCGCTCAACAGTGAAGGCGGGGATGATGGTGAATGAATGCGCGGCCGTGACCTGCCGGGATTCCCGTCAAGGCCCGGTCTGACCGGCGGTTGAGGGCGCAATGGAACTTATCGTACACCCCTCCGGTCATTTGGGGCTGGATGCGGGCGGCGCCGCGGATCAGGCATCCCCGCCCGAGGGCTTGACGGCCGCGCTTACCC
>JBDREB010000269.1:0-15043 GCA_043820325.1 Planctomycetota bacterium
GTTATTTATTTACGGGCACTAAAGGGCGGGTTTCAAACCCGCCCCTACGGTAACCACCCAAACCGGCCTATGGTTGATTCACGCGCCTGGCTGACGCCAAAAAGTGCCAAAGCATTTTCCGCCGGGATCAGGAAATCTGCATTTGTAAGGGCGAACATCCTTTTCAGATCGAACCCTTGCGGTGAACTTGGGTAAAGGGTAAACAATGTATATCGAGATCAAGCAAGCCCGTCCTTTGAAGAACCACCAGGTGCTGGTTGTGTTTGACAACGGCGAAGAACGCGTGTTTGACCTGGCGCCGTACCTTGGCAGAGGTGTATTCCGGCAATTACAGGACGAAACTCTTTTCAAGGCGGTACGGGTTGGTTTCGATACGCTGGAGTGGCCGAACGGGGCCGATCTATGCCCTGAAACGGTTTATAAAGAAAGCGTACCTGCGACCAAGGAAATGCTGACCCCGGCATAGGCCGGATCAAGAGCTGTGCATATCCGTCCGGGGGTGTGATCCGACGCGTTGATCAGGGTGCCGTCAGATCTTGTCGCCTTCCTGCAGGGGGGCGGCGCTGGCCGGGCCGGGCAGACCCAGGTTTTGGGGCAGCATGTCGGCGAGGGATTTGCGGAGTTCTTCGAACCCTTCCTTTGAGGTCTTGAAGGTCAGCTTGAGGACTTTGCCGCTGACGGCGACCTGCGCATCCTTAAGGAGTTGGAAAATCCCGTTCTGGTCGACTTCGCGCCGCCGGCCCGCGCCGGTGTTGTCGAGGTTCTGGGCCTGGCGGATCGCGTTGGCGACTTCGTTGGCCGTGCCGGCGTCCTTGAGGGCCTGGTGCATGACCAGTATGATGCTGGTGACCGGTTTACCGCCCGCGTCGAGCTGGGTGATGCTGTGCACCTCAATGCCCAGAGCTGACCAGGAGTTGAGGCGGCGCCCCAGGCTCATCAGGGTCACGGCATCCTGCATCCGCCGGGACTCGCGGCCCATCACACCGCCACCGCCGGGCAGGTCGACGACCTGCGCTTCGCGGCCGGTCGTGACCGACCATAGCACCGATCCCGCGGCGGGCGGAGGGAGGACCTCGATCATATCATCGCGGCCGCCTGCGGCGGTCCGCTTTTTTCGTCCGGCTTCGACCATTTCCCGGACTATGACGAGAGTGCCGACGACCAGGGTCTCCTTGCTGATGAGGCAGACCGCCAGGGCGCCCTCCTTGACCGACTTGATCTCCTCCTTGAGATAGGTCTCGGAGGCCACTTCCAGGGTCTTGTCCGGTCCGGCCGAGGCGGCGAGTTTGGCGGTGATGGCCTCGATCGTGAACTGGCCGTGCAGGACGACATATTTCTTGACTTCCTCGGCCGGCGCGGCCGGGGTTGTCTGTTCCGCAGCCGGGGCCTCGGCCGCCCCGCCTTCGCGGCCCGGCCGCCGGCCTTCGCGCCGCTGGGCGGCGCGGTCGACGGCTTTTTCCGTCGATCCCACGGTGACCACGGTCACCTCTTCGCCCAGGCGCAATCCCGTGGCGGCGGTGATCTTTTCGAAATCCTTGCGCGCCTGGGGCATGACCAGGTCGAGGATCTCCAGGGCCTCCGGTTTTTTAACTGCCAGCGATATGACCGTATTCACCTCGGAGGGCAGGAGGGCGAGATCGGTCTTGTCGGCCCGCGCGTTAGCGGCCGCGGCGAGCAGGATCACGAGGCACACACCGTAGCGGAACATAACATATCTCCTCAAGAGCGACCAGCTACCGTATCAAACATCACTTTAGCCGAATGACAATATCCGTGCGTACACCGAGCTTCTGCATCCTACTGGAGGGACGCGCTTTGTCGCGTCCATCAAGGTTCGTTCCGCATCCCCGGCCGCGACGAAGCGCGGCCCTCCAGGGGAAAGGGCTGGATTGCCCGATCAAGTCGGGCAATGACAGCGCAAGAATAAGCAAGATGCATATCTTCCATCGTAATCCGTCATTCCCCGGCGAACCTGTCCTCCGGCTTGACCGGGGGAACCGGGGGATCCAGTCCTTTCATTCCGCTAAAGTGTTACGGATATCGATAGTATCCCACGGAACCGTTCCGTCAATGGATATTTCCGGAATACGGCCGGCGGCCGGGCCGCGGCCCGGGAAATCGGTTGCTTTTCGGGTCCCAGCCATATAATGCCTTCTTTTCCGGCCGTTTGTGAAACGGAGAGAGACTATGTCCCGCGAAGCGTTGCGTAAGCTGCGCTATGATTTCGAGCAGAAGGTCGCCCGCCGCATGAACGAGGTGCGCACCCACATTTTCGCCGACCGCGCGCCGGTGACCGATCTGGCCGCGTTCGAGACCATGGCCCACATCACGCCCGCGGCCGCGGCCCGGTCCCGGTTCAAGCCGGTCCGGCCGGGCTGGGAATGGGGCCGCGCCTGGAGCACGTCGCCGTGCGGGACGGGGCCATCGCCTTCAATTACAAGCCCTTCGAGATCCTGACCTTCCGTGTGGAGATCTGAACCATGGACATCCGCAATAACAAGCTCTACCTGGGCGGCGTGAGCGCCGAAACGCTCGCGGCCGAGTACCAGACGCCGCTCTATGTCTACGACCAGGCCGTCCTCGCCGCGCGGCTGGCCGAACTGCGCGCCTGCCTGCCGCTGGAGAAGGTCCGCATCCTCTACGCCTGCAAGGCCAACACCAGTGTGGCCGTGCTGCGCGTCCTGCGCGAGGGTGGTGCGGGCATCGACGCCGTCAGCCCGGGCGAGGTCTTCCTGGCCCTGCGCGCCGGGTTCACGCCCGAGGAGATCCTCTTCACGGGCAACAACGCCTCGGAGGAGGACTTCCTTTTCTGCCTCGACAAGGGCGTGATGGTGAACCTGGGTTCGCTGGCCGAGATGGAGCTCTACGGCCGCATCGCGCCCGACACGGAGGTCTGCGTGCGGATCAATCCCGATGTGGGCGCCGGTCACCATGACCACTGCATCACGGGCGGGCCGGAGAGCAAGTTCGGCATCTATTACGACCGCATGGAGGAGATCAAGGCGGCCGCCGCGCGCCACCGCCTGCGTGTAACGGGCATCCACGCCCACATCGGCTCGGGCATCCTGGACACGCCCACCTTCCTCGAGGCGATGCAGGTGATCGTGAACGCGGCCCGCCACCTGTCCGACTTGGAGTTCGTCGATTTCGGCGGGGGCATCGGCGTGCCCTACCGGCCGGGCCAGGCCCGCCTGGACCTCGCCGATTTCGGCCGGCAGGCGGCCACCCTGTTCACGGCCTTCTGCGCCGAGTACGGCCGGAAGCTCACCCTGGTGCTCGAACCGGGCCGGTACCTGGTGTGCGAAGCGGGGACCCTGCTCATCCGGGCCCTCAACCGCAAGACGACCCCGACCCATACCTTTATCGGCACGGATTCGGGGTTCAACCACCTGATCCGGCCCATGGCCTACGGGTCCTACCACCAGATCGTCAACGCCTCCCGCGTGGAGGGCGGGACCGAGGCCGTGGCCGTGGCCGGGAACCTGTGCGAAAGCGGGGATGTCTTCACTCGCGACGAGCAGGGGATCAAGGACCGGGAGGTCACCCGGATCGCGGACGGCGACATCCTGGCGATCATGAACGCGGGTGCCTATGGTTATTCCATGGCCTCCAATTACAACGCCCGGCTCCTGCCGGCCGAGGTCATGGTCACAAGCGGCACTCACCGGCTGGTCCGGCGGCGCCAGGAGTTCACCGATCTGCTGCGCGGCCAGGTGCTCTGACCGGCGGCCTGACCGGCGGCCTGGACCAGACCACGGGTGCCGGACACCCGGATACGGGCCTTGGTGCCCGCCCCGCAGGGGGCGGAAAATAGCCCTCTTTTTACTTGACATGAACTGGGCCGGAGCTACAATAGTGCCCTTGCTTTGTCCGGGCCCGACCAACCGGTAGAGTTCAGTCTTTTGTGCACGAACACGAAAGGACCGCAGGAGTGATCGCACTCATCTCGGATATCCACAGCAATGTCGAGGCCCTCTGGGCCGTGCTGAAAGACATCCGCAAGCGCTCCGTGGACCGCATCTTCTGCCTCGGCGATGTGGTGGGCTACGGGCCCAACCCCCTCGAAGTGCTTGATTTCGTGCGCAATTTCGATTTCTGCCTCCTCGGCAACCATGACGATGCGGTGATCGGCTCGATCCCCGCCGCCTTCAACCCCATCGCGGCCGAGGCCGCCCGCTGGACCAAGCTCCAGGTCAATCCCGACCTCATGGGCTGGAAAAGCCTGGTCAAATGGGGCGAAAAGAACCGCCGGATCCAGGGCTGGCAGTACATGAAGAGCCTGCCCGTCTGCCAGGTGGTCGAGACGGTCATGTTCGCTCACGACACGCCTTACAATCCCGGCTGCGGGGCCTATGTGCTCTCCGAAGAGGACGCCCGCATGGGTTTTGAGGAACACCCCGAAAAAACGACCTTCTTCGTGGGCCACACCCACCGGCCCCACATCTGGTGCGAGCAGGGTTCATTCATCCCTGAAGCGGATACCGGATATCCCTATGGCCGGCGCCAGCTGGTGGACATCGGCGCGGTGGGCCAGCCCCGTGACGGCAATCCCAATTCCTCCTATGTGCTCCTTGACCGGAACGAGTTCCGGTTCATCCGGGTGCCCTACAATGTCGACAAGACCGCCGCGGACATCGAACGGGCGGGCCTCGACAAGCGGTTGGGCGACCGGCTGAAGGTCGGCAAGTAGGCGGCGCCATGTTCGAGGTCACCAACTGCGCCAAGTGCGGAGCCCCGGTCACACCGGAGAATCGCCGGCAGTTCGCCACGGTAAACGGCCAGTTGGTCTGCCCGCAATGCAAGGGCGCCGCAACCGCGGTCGCCGCGCCGGCCAACGCCATGGCGGCCGTGTTCGACAAGCTCTACGGGACCGCCATCATCCAGAAACGGCCCGCCGGACCCTACGCCAACGCCCATTCGATCCCCGAGCTCATCGATGCCTTCGAACAGCGCATGAACCGCCGGGGGCCCCGGCCGCTGGTGATCATTCTGGCCGTCGCCGCCGCCGTGCTCATCACGGCGGGGGTCATCTTCGCCCTCAACCGTGACGCGGGCGCGCCCGTCCCGGTCCCCGCGCCCGGGCAGACTCCGCCCACGGCCGGCCCTGAAGGTCCGGGCCCGGCCACCGGTCCGGAGGGCGTCACGGAAACACCGGCGACACCGGCCGGTCCGGTCACGGTCGATGCGGCCGCCGAAGCGGATATCAACCGGATCAAGACCGCGCTGGTGGCCGGGGCCGATCTGCTGGCCGTGCGCACCGATGCCGCCGCCGCCCTGGCCGCCCGTCCCCACCCTCAATTGACGGCACTTCTGGCCGAGATCGACAATCGGCTTGCCAACGAGGGCGAGAACGAAATGCAGGGGCTGCTCTACCAGGTCGGTGAGATGCTGCAGAAACGGTCCTACCAGGAGGCCGAGGCGCTTATCAACGGGTTTGTCGCCCGCTACGGGAACACCCGCTGGTACCGCGATGCCGGCCGGACCAAGGCGGAGGCCCTCCTCAAGCGCATCCGGTCGGCCCAGCAGGCCCTTTTCCTTGAGCTCATGGCCAAGGCCGAGGCGCTGGTGACGGCCGAGCAGTATCCCGAGGCGTACGGGGTGTTTGAGCTGGCCCTGCCCTACGCCCCCGCCGACCAGGTGGCCGCCATCCGCAAGCGCATGGCGGCCGTGGTCGGCATGGCCGGCAAGCTTTTCGGCGAACAGGGACTGCAGGGCTACCTGGCCTGGCAGAAATACCGGATCTTCCGCAAGGAATATCTGAACCTGGTGCGTCTGCGCGACTTCGATCGGCTTCAGTGGTACGGCCAGACCGCCCTGGCCGGCGCCGAGTTCCAGCTGATCATCCCCCGCATCCAGGCCGACATGGCCGACATGGCCGCGGTGGGCCAGGTCATGAACGCCGCCGCGCGCTCCCTCGGCAGTTATGTGGGCAAGAGCCACTCGATCAACACCCAGGCGGGCAAGATCACCGGCATAGTACGCTCGGTCGACGCCGGGCTCCTCACGGTGAGCACTTCGGATGTCGATATCACCATCCCCATTTCCAAGCTGGCCGTGGATGAACTGACCAAAATGGCCGGTGAAACGACCGGGGGCCAGGCCGACTTCCACATCGGGCTGGGGATCCTCTACCTGGCCGACGGCAACGAGGAGCAGGCGCGCGGGCAGTTCGGCATCGCCGCCGGCCTGGGTACTGACATCACCCGGTACCAGGACCACATCAAGGCCCTGCGCGGTGACGCCGATGAGACCGGCGCCGCGACCGAGTATAAAAAAAACCGAATCCCTGACCGCCGCCCGGGCCTGGGATGAGATCATCGATTTTTCGGCCCGTTTCCGTGTCCGCTACGGGCATACCGATTTCTACGGCCGGGTCGCCGGCGAACTGGAACAGCTGACCGCCCGCGCCCGCCGCCTCCGCGAGAACCGCGTTACCCTGGCTCAGAGATACCTGCCCGGGGCCGATTTCCAGGGCTGTGCCGATACCACGCTCGACGGCACCAGCACCGAGGACCGCCGCCGCAATTTCGGGGGTAATGCCGAACTCCGGGCCGGAGCCGACGGCCGCCTTAACGCGCTCATCCGGTTCGACCTGACCGAGGTCCCCGCGCACGCCCGGGTCTACAAGGCCGAACTGGCCCTCTTCTGCCGGGAAGTCGAGGGCGCGACCGGTGAACCCTTCCTGCGGGCGTTCCGCGTCATCGAACCCTGGGAGGAGGGTACAAGCAGGATGGCCGTGGCCGAACGGGGCGCCACCTGGTTCGAGCCGGTCGGCCTGGACGGCCCGCGCACCAAAGCGGGCAACTGGGCCGTCTACGGGGGCACGGTGGATGAGACCGCCGATTTCAGCCGGGGACCCAACGGTATCGTGGCCGAAGTCCCCCTGGCCGCGGGCCGGTTCGTAACGCTTGATATCACCCGCCTGGCCCAGGATTGGGTCGCGCGCCGGTCGCCCAATTGCGGCGTGCTCCTGCGGACCGGTCCCGACGCGGGCGCCGACAAGAATGTCGCCACCTTCTGCTCAGGCAACCACGCGGCCGATCCCGGGCGGCGTCCCCGGCTGATGCTCCATTACAAGGGCGCCGAGGACGACGATTACTCCACACTGGAAACACTCGCGTTCGAGGGGTATCCCGGAATTCAGGGCCGCATCGAAATGCCTGGCACCGCCGGTATCACGCCGCATTTCATCCTGATCCGGGAGAGTTCCGCCGCCCGCGGGGAGCGCAGTGCTGCCTGGCGCGGCCGGGTGGGTGTGCGCGACCGCACCCTGCACCGGGTGCTCGTCATGCTCGACGGCGTCATGGCCCGGGTGCCGGCCGGGGGCCGGGTGACCGGCGCCGTGCTGCGGCTGCCCATCCGGCGCGTGGATCCCGGCCGGTCCGGAGGGAGCGTGCGGCTGGAGATCTGGCCCGTGGCCGCGCGCTGGGACCCCACCGGTGTGGACTGGAACGAGGCCGCGGCCGGCCGGCCCTGGCAGATGCCCGGGTGCGGGGGCCGGGAGGACCGCGACCCGGTCCTGGCCGCATCGGCCGAGGTGGCCGGCCCGGACAGCGGCTGGCTGGTTCTGGACCTCACCGCGGCCTGCGATCGGATCGCCCGCGGCGAAGCGCCTGACCATGGTTTTGTGCTCACCATCCCCGAGGGGGCCAACGGCTGCGTTGAATTCGGCGTGGGCGGCGACGATGGGCCGGGACCCGTGTTCACGCTCGACCATCACCTCGCGGGCGCGGCGGGGTTCCGGCCGGTCTTCGATCCGGCCGCGGGCCAGACCTGGACCCGCGCCAGCGAGGCGCGCTGTGAGTTCCGGAACGGGGTCATCAACATGCCGCCGGGCGCCGGGCTGGTGACACGCGGCGCGGTCTATACCGATTTCGTGCTCTGCGGCGCGGTGAAGCGGTCGGGGGCGCAGGGGACGGCCGGCATCGTCATCCGCCACGCCGCCCTGGGCGCCTACCGCGTGGTGATCGGAACGAACTGCGGCGTGCTCTATGATCCGGGCGGCGATCTGCCGGCCGAGCGGCTGTGGACCGCCGCGGGCGAATGCGGCCTTGAGGACTGGGTCCCGTTCCAGGTCGCGGTGAACGCCGGGACCCTGTTCGTCGCGATCGGCGCCGAGCGCTCGGGCCCCCTGGCGGGGCTGCGGCTCGGCACCACCGAGATCATGCTTACCGCTGAAGGCGGGTATATGAGCGTGCGGGAATTCGTGGCCGGCCGCCGGCGGACGGCCACTGCGGCCGCCGCCGCGGCCCGATGAAAGGAGCCGTTATCATCCGGATCCGGGTCCATGAACGCGAGATCGAACTGGAGCACAAGGGCCGGTACATCATCGGCCGTGCGGATAATTGTGATATCCAGGTCCGGGAGGCGGGGGTTTCGCGTTACCACCTCTTTGTGGATGTCGAGGCCGACGGAATTTATATAGGCGACATGGGTTCCGGCAACGGCACCTTCGTCAACAACCGCGAGATCACCGGCCGGACCGCGCTCGTCAAGGGCGACCGGGTCCGGGCCGGGACGGTGGAGATCGCCGTCAGCGGGTATCCGGCCGCCGTTGCGGCGCCGGCCGCTCCCGCGCCCGTGGCCGCGGCGATGCCGCCTGCCGCCGCGCCCGCCGTGGTGCCGCCCGCCGCATCGCGGCCGCGCACGGCCGCGGTCAAGGAGGCCCGGGTCGCGGGACTGGTCCTGCGCGCGGCGCTGGTCTGCGGCCTGCTGGCCGCCGCGGCCATGGTCTGGGTATTGGTGACGGCCCGGGAACCGGCCGCGGTGCGGCAAGCAAGGACCGACCTGGCGCGGGCCGATGAACTGGCGCGCGCGGGCGACCTGGAGGGGGCCGAGGCCGTCTATCGCGGCATTCCCGCCGCCGCCGAGAAAGAACAGGCCCTGGCCCGGCAGGGACTCGCGGCGATCAGCGCCCGCCGGGAACGCGAGGCGACCGTCGCGTGGACCCGTGCAGTGGACCGGGAACTGGCCGTCATCGCGGAGTTCCAGGCCGCCCACGCCGACCAGCCTTTGGAGGTCCTGCGCCGGTATGACGCGCTGGCGGCCGGGTGTCGCGGAACGCCGCAGGAGGCGGCGGTGCAACGGACGGCCGATGCGTTCAAGGCCACCCTGCAGACTACGGACAAGGCCCGGTTCTTCGCCGCGCTGGACGCGGTCAAGGCCGACCTGCAGGCCGAGCGGTTCGGCGGCGCGCTGGCCGGGTGCCGGCAGGTCTTTGAACAGCCCGGGCTGGGCGAGGCGGAAGTGGTCGAGATGAAACGACTGGTGGCGGCCACCGCCACGGCCGCCGCCGATGCCGCGGCCCGCGTGTGCGCCCGGGCCGAGGCGCTGGTCAGGGAGGGCCGGTTCGACGAGGCGGCCGAAGCGGTGCGCACCGCGGCCGCGCAGTTCGGTCTTTTTCCCGACCCGCTTTTGGAGACCCTGGGCATACCGGCCCATTCACGGGACCTCACGGATTACCTGGAGACCATCGCGGCGGCACAGCGGCAAACGGGCGACGCGGCGGCGCAGGCGGTTGTCCGGCTGCGCCGGGAGGCGCTCGGTCTTCTGGCCGACAAGCGGTTCGTTGAAGCGGCCGTCCTGCTGGAGGCGCGGGCCGGCGCCGTGGAGGTTCCGGCCGCGCGTGAGGAACTGGCCGGTCTGTTGGCATTGGCCCGCGCCATGACCGCCATGCAGGACCGGCTCATCGCCGCGGTCGCCGCCCGGCCGCTCAAGGTGGATGTGCTCAAGGGCTCGCTCGTATGGGTCGACCGCGAGGCGGTCATGGTGCAGGACGCGGCCGAGGGCGTGGAAGTGCGCGTGGCGTGGAAGAACATCGCCTTTGTTCATTTCGACCGCATCCTGGCGCTGGCCCAGGCGGCCCGCACCCCGGCCGAACGCACCACGCTCGGGGAGTATTTCTTCGCGGTCGGCGAGACGGCGCTGGCCCGTGTTTACCTTGAACCCGCCGCACCGGTCCCCGGGCCCAAACCCCCGGTCGCGGCCGCCGGCACAGCGCTGGCCGGCCTGCGCGCCGGGCGCGTCTGGCCGGGCTGGTCCAATTACACCGCCTTTATGCGGTTCTACGGCGGGCCGCCCAAAAGCGGCATCGCCTACGAGGCCCTGCGCTTCTACGGCATCACCGCGGGCAATGTCCAGTACCCGGGCGACGCCGCCCTTGAAGGGGGCGACCCGGCCGTCGATTTCTATGTCGACGACGCCAGCCGCAAGGGGACCCTCCACCTCAAGCAAGAGGAGCCCGCGGTGGCCGAGGCGATCGCCGCGTTCAAGCGCGACCGCAAGAACCCGGCCGTGCTGGTGCGGCCCCACTGCTACAACGATCCCGCCGTGCGCGCGACCCTCATTGCCAATGTGAAGGACGCGGTCACGCGCTACCGCGACGCCCGCCCCGTGGCCTACGCGCTGGGGGATGAGATCTCCAGCGAATCCTTCGTCACGCCCATCGACTGGTGCTACTGCCCCTCCTGCCTGGCCCTCTTCCGGGCCTGGCTGACGACCGTCTATCCGGATATATCCGCGGTGAACCGGGTGTGGGGCACGCGGTTCACCGCGTTCGACCAGGCCATGCCGGCCACGGTGCAGGCCATGATCGAGGCTAATAATTATTTCACCGGCCGGTCGGCTGAACGCGACATGCGCTACCCGGAGCTGAACTACGCCTCCCACAACGACTACCGGGAATGGCGCGACATCAATCTCGCCGAAGTCCTGGCCGGGCTCCGGGACGCGGGGCGCAGCGTGGATCCCGACACGCCCATCGGCGCCGTGGGACTGCAGCGGCCGGCCGAGTGCGGCGGGTTCGACTACACGCGCCTGCCCGGCGTCCTGGACTGGGTGGAGGCCTACGACATCGGCGAGGTGCGCGAAGTGCTCCGCAGTTTCACCGTGCCCGGCTACCCCGTGGTCCAGACCCATTTCATCGACAATAACGACCCGGCCGGCAACAAGTTCCGCGCCTGGTACTATTTCGCGCACGGCGACCGGGGCGTGATCCTGTGGGCCATGGAGCATGCCTTTACCTCCCCGCCGTCGCCGCAGGCCAAACCGGCCATGCCCATGCTCAAGGAGGCCTATGAAACCTTCCGCGGCGGCCTGGCCGCGCGCCGGTTCGCCGCGACCATGCACACCGACGGCATCGCCATCTATTATTCCCAGCCCTCGATCCGCTTCCACTGGTTCGTGGACGCGGGCGTGCATGGGAACACCTGGCCCAACCGGGGCGCCGATATCGCCGCGCAGTACTCCAGCGATATCCGGTCGCGCCAGGCGTTCGTCGACATGCTCGAGAACAGCGGGTACCAGTACGACTTCGTCTCCTCGCGCGCCGTGGCCGAACATGATCTGTCGGCCGCCGAGTACCCGGTGCTGATCCTGCCCAAGACCGCATCGCTTTCCGACGCCGAGGCCGCGGCCATTACGGCCTATGTGCGCGGCGGCGGCCTGGTGATCGCCGATTATCAGACCGGCATGCTCGATGAGCACCTCCGGGGCCGGGCCGCGGGCGCGCTGGACGACCTCTTCGGCATCAAGCGCCGCGGCCACCGCATGGTCGAGTGGTACGACGCCCTGGCCGCGCACGCCGACTGGGATTACGGCTTCACCCCGCCGGCGCGTCCCGACTTCCGCGGCATGTACGCGGTGGAGGAGGGGGTGGTGGCCATGGCCGGCAAACCGGCCACGAGCGTGGGAAATGTGCCCGTGGTGATCAGCAACAGGGACGGCGCGGGCGCGACCTACTACCTCAACCTGAACATGCTCAACTACCCGGATGTGCGCTTCGCCGACCCCGCCCGGGGCGAGAGCATGCGCATGATCCTGGCCAACATCCTCGAGGAGCGCGGCCTGCGCGCCCCGGTGGAGGTCTACCGCGGCGGCCGGTTCGCGCCCAACATCGAGAAGATCATCTGGAACGGACCGGACGGCGACCTGCTCTTCGTCTTCATCAACGCCGCCTTCCGCAACACCGAGTCGAGTACCTCCTTCCAGGCCGACCTCAAGGCCGAACCGCATCCCGTGACCATCAAGCTTACCCGCGGCGCCCGGCAGGTGACGCGCTTTGGCGACAGCGCCGACCTGGGGAAGGTGGACCAGTGGGAGGACCTTTTCACCCCCGCCCAACCCCTGGTATACATCCTGAAATAGGAGAACCCATGGAACGCCAGCTTGAACGCGCCGTCCGCCGGATATTGGACGCCAACCTCAACCGCGCGGCCGAAGGACTGCGCACCGCCGAGGAATACGCCCGGTTCGCCCTCGGCCGGGGAGGCCTCTATCACGAACTTCGGGCGGTCCGCCATGCGGCGCTGGCCGTCTTCACGCCCCGGGAGCGTGACATATTCATGCGCGAGCGCGACAGCGTCCGTGATCCCGGCGCCCGCACCGATGAACGCGCCGCCCGGCGTGCCACCGCGGGCGACGCGGCGCTGGCCGGCATGCGGCGCGCCACCGAGGCCCTGCGCGTGATCGAAGAGAACCTGAAGATCGCCGACGCCCGCCGGGCCGTGCTGTTCAAGGCGCTCCGGTACCGGGCCTACACGGCCGAGAAGGGGTTCAGCCTGCCCCTGGCGCGGCTCGCGTCCGCGCGGCTGGCCGTGGTCATCACCGGGCACCGCTGCCGCCGCCACTACGACGACACGGTGCGCATGGCGGTCGATGGCGGCGCCGATATGATCATGCTCAGCGAGCCCGATCTGGGCGACCGGGCCTTTTTGACCCGCGCGCGCTGCGCGATGCATGTCGCCGACGACGCGAACGCGCTGGTCGTCATCTGCCGGCGGGCCGACATCGCCCGCCTGGCCGATGCCCACGGTGTGCTGGTCGGCCCGGCCGACCTGCCCACGGTCGAGATCAAGGCGCTCATGCCCGGCGCGATCGCGGGCCTCTTCGTTTCCATCCCCGCCCACGGCACGGTCCAAGGGGCCGCGTTCACCTCCGTGGGGCCCGTTTACGCCGTCGAAGGGGACACCGAGATCATCGGCCTCAAGGGGCTGGCCGCGATCCTCAAAGGACTGGACCGGCAGCAGCCGGCATTTGTTTTCGGCGGGATCACGCCCGCCAACGCCCCCATGGTCCTCAAGAAGGGCGCCCGCTGCCTGGCCGTGGGCCGGGCGGTGACCGGGGCGGCCAATCCCCTCAAGGAGACCCGGCGCTTCCGTCAGCTGCTCGACCGGACAAGGTAGGCAGATCAGTCACTGAGGCCACAGAGAACCACGGAGGAATACACATGAGTCACAGGTCACATGTCTCAGGTCACAGGTCAAGATCCAGATCCGGACATGCGACTTGCGACCTGCAACCTGCGACTCCGCTTCCCAGGCCACAAAGGACACAAAGTAAGATTGTTATGGGGGGGCGGCTGGATGTTTTCCGCTGTAGCAGGGGCACGGCATGCCGCAATGCCGTGCCCAGGCTTTGTGAAGCCATGCTTAAGGAGAGATACACATGCGCGGCATGAAGACGATCCTGGCCCTCGGGTTCTTGGTGGCTGCCGGTACTGCATCGGCTGCCGACGGCTGGCTTACGGACTATAACGCCGCGGTCAAGGCGGCCCAGGAGCGGAACCTGCCCATTCTGGCCGATTTCACGGGGAGCGACTGGTGCGGCTGGTGCCAGAAGCTCAAGGCCGAGGTCTTTGACAAGAAAGAGTTCACTGAATGGGCCGCGCAAAGCGTGATCCTGCTTGAAGTCGATTTCCCCAAGCAGAAAGAGTAGATCGCCGCGCTGAAGAAACAGAACGAGGAACTCGGTAAAAAATACCAGGTCCAGGGCTTCCCCACGATCCTCTTTCTCACCCCCGCCGGCCGGGTCATCGGCAGTTCCGGGTACCATGGAAGGAGCCCGCATATGTACAAATGGATCATTGCCTGTCTGTGTTTGGCCGCATGTTTTGCTTTCGGGGAAGGGCCATTTGTCGTGGAAGGGGTGGGTTATCAAGAGGTGAAGCTTGGTAAGACCACTGAGCAGATCATCCAGACCCTTGGCGAACCTGAGGAGAGATCTGAAACTGGCCATATTTGGCTGGTGTGGCGTAAATCTTTGGGTATAGATATCATATTCCCCGGCGGTACCGCTAGGGAAATAAGGTTTAATCCCGGGTTTAAAGGCACCATGGCCAATGGAATTGGTATTGGCTCGGAAATGGATGCCGTGTTGAAAGCATATGGTCAACCGAACAATACGAGCGAGGTGGGGTCGTCGGAGAATGCATTTGCCGACCAGACCTTGTATGTGTTGCCGATGGGATATAAGATCCTTTACGTGCCCAAAGGGATTTTGTTCTGGTTCGATACTAACAAGAAAGTGATTCAGTTTGTGATCGTTACGCCAAATTCCAATTGTGGCGTGAATCCCAATCCCGGCCCGACGATCACGGTGGGTGATCCCACGCCGCCTCCGGAACTGAAAGGGTTGGTAACGCTGAAAAAACCGTATCCGCAATCATATGCAGGTGCCGAAACGGACAGGATATCGGCCCAGTATGCGGTCATGGAAATTGTGAAGCAGGTGGGGCTTGGTTATAATTGGGATGCATCATTTGCCAACACCAATCCCACCTGCCGGAAATGGGTCTATCCGGCAATAGAAAACAAACCATGCGATGAAGCGTTGCAGGAGATCCTAACCCCAGTGGGACTTGATTATATAACCAAGGGCAAACAGGTGATCCTTGTAATGGGGAATGGAGGGGGTAACCAGGCCGATGGCGCGACCACACCAGCAAACGCCAATACTCCTCCGGCCAATGTGGAAAATCCGGTTCGATTCAATGTTAAAGCGAATATGGATGGTGCGTTGGTTTATATCGATGGTGTGAATATCGGCAAGGCCGGCGATGCATTGGTCGCGGCCAAGGGCCAGCATATCTGTACCGTTGCCAAACAGGGGTACATGGATTTTACAACTGCAGATTTCCTGATCCGGGCGGAAAATGGGTTGGCGCATTTTCATGTCAGGCAAGAGTGTAAATCATCCGCATTCCGGTCTCGGGATGGTGGAAAGATAATTCGTTCAGTTCGAGTAGCAAGGCGCCAATTGCCTTGTC
>JBDREB010000270.1:0-4757 GCA_043820325.1 Planctomycetota bacterium
GACAAGGCAATTGGCGCCTTGCTGCTCGAACTGAACGAATTATCTTTCCACCATCCCGAGACCGGAATGTGGATGATTTACACTCTTGCCTGATGTGAAAATGCGCCAACCCATTTTCCGCCCGGATCAGGAAATCTGCAGTTCGCCGTCCAGGTCGGGCACCTGGGCGTTCCACGCGAGGCACTTGTCCACAAGCCCGATCTCCCGGTCATCGAACCAGAGGCGGAGCTTGCCTGCCCGGACCTCGATCCGCATAGTATGCTTGCCGGAGAAGGACCTGGTCACCCCCAGGTCCATCCTCGCCTTGCCCGTGTTCAGGGACACCCCCAGATATTCGGCGGCCATGTCGAATGTCAGCGCCAGATCGATGTCACGACCGAGAATGAGGTCCCTGAAAACAAAGGCCGTCTCGGCCTGGTCGACCTTGACCACGCCATCGGCCACAACGAACTTGTTGAACCCATTCTTGACATCCTCCGGATGGTCCCACCAGGTCCGGCCCTTGGCGTTCACGGCCGTGATGAGATCGACCCATCCCTCCCCGGACGCGACCGAAGGCAAAACGGCCGGCGCCGGGCCAGCCGGAGCGACGGGCGCGCCGCCGGGGGGTGTGAACACGGCGTTGCGCACTTCCATCCATGACGAACCGGGAGTGCCTGTGAGCTCGAAACCGAACAGGTCGGCCGTGTTCGACGGCAAGGGCCCGGCGTAGATCTCTATGCCGTTCCAGCGGATCGCGACCCGTCCGGTGGAATATTCAAAAACCACAGACTGCCAGTCACACCCTGACTGTCGTTTATCACGATCCTCATGCACCTGGGTCGGGGTCCCTTGCGGCGCACCCACGCCAAGGGTGCCGTCGTTCTCCCACCGGACCTTCATCGACCGGTCGCCACCGCCATACTGGACGCCTTTGACATACAGCAGGGCGAACTTGTCGGTGACAAAACGGGTCTCATACGAGATTGTCCCTGTCGCGGCAGGGAAGCGGATGCCGACCGGGTAACTGGAACCGCCGTCAAGGTAGGCCTTGGCCGTGAGCCGCAGTACACCGCCTTCCAACGCGTAGAGGGCCGTCCCGTGGGGCTTGAACAGGCTCTTGTCAAGCAGGGAGACGGCCGCACCCGCGGCCCGCGGGGCGGCCGGCACGGCGGCGGGGGCCGCCGGGGATGGGACACGCACGGCCGGAGCGGCCCCGGCCGCACGGCGTTTGAGGTCCCGGACCGCCTCCGCACGCAGGCTGGGGAGTTCATCCGCAAGCGGTCCCCGGTAATTCTCGTATACGCCCAGGGCCCCCTGCCAGTCCTGGCGGTCCGTGCAGGCTTTGGCCTGGGCGTCCAGCGCGGCCGGCACGCGCTCCCGTTCGGCCAGCCAGAGGCGGGTGATCTCCCTGACGCGCTCCTGTGCCCGGGTCTCGAACGGGGTGCCGCGGCCATCCCGCACCACGGTGTTGAAATTGGCCACCGCGGCCGCGTAATCCTGGGGCAGGGCGGCAAAGGATTCCTCGGCGAATTTGAACTTACCCTCGGCCATGGCCATGGCGGCGCGGACTTGCTCCTGGTTTTGGGCGGCGGCCGCGGCCGCTTCCTGCGCGGCGGGATCCCCACCCGCCAAACCGATGACAAGGGCCAGGATGAGGACCAGGAGGGCGACCCCGGCCGCGGCGATCACCAGCAAGCGGCGTTTCTTGACGGCATCGGTATCCCTGGCCCGGCGGCCTTCGCCCGCGCCCCCCTCCCGCGGTGCCGGGGCCGGCCCCCGTTCCCGGCGGCGGACCCGCATCTTGAGGTCCTCGGCCTTGACGCCGTGAAAACCGGTCGAATTGCGGACCTTCTGGCCGGCCAGCGACAGGTAGCGCTCCAGGTCGGTTCGGAACTCGGTCACGGTCTGGTACCGGTTCCGGCTCTCCCGGGCCATGGCTTTCATGATGATGTCCTCCAGCACCCGCGGAATGCCATGCATGATCTGGGAGGGCGGGATCAGCGCGTAGGCATCCGTGCAGATGGTATTGAAGACATCCTGGTAGGACTGGGTGGTCTTGATCACGCCCGTCCGGGTATTGCGGGCCTGTTCATAGGGTTTGACGCCCGTGAGATAGTTGTACAGGGCGGCGCCCAGGGCATAGATATCGATGGTCGGTGAGACCAGCCCCTCGATCTCGATCTGTTCCCTGCACATGAAGTGCGGTGTGCCCATGGCGATGCCGGTCTGGGTCTGGGCCTCGGTCTCGACCGACTTGACCAGCCCGAAATCGATGAGCGTGACCTTCCCCGTCGAGGAGACCGCGATGTTGTCGGGCTTGAGGTCACGGTGGATCACGCCGAAAACATGCGTGTGCTCGACCGCGTGCGCGGCGTCGAGGATGATGCGGATGCGGTCCGCGTTGGTATAGAGCGACGCCCGGCCATCGGGGGCGGCGATGATCCGCTCCGGCGGCACGATGCCCCGGATGTATTCGGTCACATAATAATCGGTGCCCATGACATAGGCGGCCTGGATATTGGGGGGCTGGACGAGTTTGAGCGATTTGAATTCATCCTGCAGGCGCTGGCGGGCGCAGGGATCGTCGTCCAGGATCTGCTTGAGGGCGAACATGTCATCGGCCGGATGCGGCAGGCCGAGTTTTTCGAGGTGCTGGATCATGGCCTCGACCGAAGCCTGGACCAGGATCCCGCCCCGGCGATCGACATACTGCTGCTGCCGGGTCTTGAGTTCCTCGACCTGGCTGTTGAGTTCGACCATCAGGGTCTCGATCTGGCCGCGCACTTCCGCGGCCACGGCCTCCTCGCCCCGGTCCATGGCATCGGCTTCCTGCTCGTGCAGGGTCTGGAGGTCACGGTTGCGGCGCGCCACTTCAAGCCGCAGGGGCACGATCTGGTGGTGGTTGTTGACCTCCTGCCAAGCCGCCGCCTCGGCCAGAAAGACCCGGTAGGCCTCGCTGGACCTGACCCCGCGCACGGCCAGAACACGGGCCTGCCCGCCCCGGCCGAGCTCTTCGACCGTTTCGAACGCCCCGTACAAGAGCTGGCCGGCCACCGCTATGATCTCCAAAAACCACACCGCGCCCCGTTACCGGTCTCCAGAGCACATTGTCCCCGGATTGTATCATTGAATACGGCAAATCCAAGCAAAACCCGAAAAAACCCCACCGGACCGGGGATATCAATCGAGCGCCACAATGGCGCTGGGAGTCTCCCGGTGGGTTATGTGGACAGTGATCGACCCGGCCCCGGCGTGGGCGGCCAGGGCGGCCCGAATGGCCGCCGCGGCCAGTTCCGGCGTGTTGCATTCCTGGCTGATATGGGCGAGCATCACGGCCGCGGGCATGCGCGAGGACCCCCGCAGCACGCGGGCCAGGAACGCGGCACACTGGTCATTCGACAGATGCCCCTGATCGCCGCGGATGCGCGCCTTGAGATGGCCGGGACGCGAAGAAGCCGCGAGCATCGCCGTATCATGGTTGCTCTCGATCACGATCACATCCGCGTCGGCGAAGTGGCCGACCAGGGCGTCATCCGTGCACCCCACATCCGTGGCCACGGTGATCCGCCGGGCCGCGCCAGCGTCGGCGGGAGTCGCGGTAATGGTGTAACCCCAGCACCCCCCCTCGGCGTCATGGGAAACGGCGAACCCGCGGACCGTGAACCGTCCCAGCGTGAAGACCCCGTCGCCCCAGGGCTGGTAGAGCCCCAGCCGGACCGCCTCGCGCGCGGCCAGGTTGGCGAAGACCAGGGCGCGCATGACCCCCGGGTGGGCGTAAAGCCGCGCGCCGCCCCGCACCAGCCGCTTGAGCGTGGTGGGACTGGCGTGGTCGCTGTGGGCGTGCGTGATGAAGACCCCGCTCGTACGGTCGAACCCCAGCCCGATCTCCCGCAGGCAGCGGTCGGTGTACCGGACCCCCAGACCGCAGTCCACCATGAGGGCGTGCGTTCCGTCCCAGACAATGGTGGCGTTACCCGCACTGGTGCTGCCGAATACACGGACCTTGATGCTCATGGGGTGCGGCTCCGGTGATGGACCAGCCCGGCGGGCGGAAGATACCGCGCAGACGCCGGATAGCGCCTTTATACCCGCCCCGCCGGCAATGTCAAGGTATTAATCCCCGCCCCCATTTCACGATATTTCGCGGCGCTTTTTTCGGATAAAATGGCCGGGGTGCGGTCCGCCATGAAAGGCCCGGAAATGAAGACCCGCCGCCATTGCCCCTGCCATTACCCAGACCGGCATCCTGACCCTTGCCCTTCTTAGGCGCGGCCTGCGGCCGCAACCCAAGAGCGGTATACGGTTGCGATAGGCGAAACGGCCTACGGCATACGGTGTACGGCTTTGATCCGGACCGTAAGCCGCCAGCCGCATACCGTTACGCCTTTTGTTCCCGCAAGTTGCTTTGAACCCCGGCCGAACACAGTGTGGTTGCGTCGGGGCCGATGGCCGGTTTATCTGCAAAAGTGTTGTCGAAGTCTCAGGAGAAATCACTTCAGATTTCCTGATCCCTATCCGTAACCGGGCATGTTTTTCGGAAAAAGGTTTGGCGCTTTTTCCGACCCACAGGTGATTGTGCGGGGAACATCCGGATGTCAACCGTGTAGGGGCGGGTTTGGAACCCGCCCTCCCGTCTAATCCGCGAAACGGCAATAAAGGGCGGGTTTCAAACCCGCCCCTACGGTAACCACCCAAACCGACCTATGGTTGATTCACGCGCCTGGCTGACGCCAAAAAGTGCCAAAGCATTTTCCGCCGGGATCAGGAAATCTGCA
>JBDREB010000271.1:0-5167 GCA_043820325.1 Planctomycetota bacterium
CTGTTCATGTTCCCCCTGGGAACGCCGAGCGCCAGCTCGGCTCATCTGGCGGGATGTGCTCAACCGTTAACTCCGATGCAGGCCGGGGTGTCTTTGCTGGCCGGCAGACATGCCGGAATTATAATCTGTTTCAAATAATGGTGGGGCTGGCCGGATTTGCCTTGCAGGAGGGGGCCTGGCCGGTATAATAGAGCGCCATGCTTGAAGTGCCGTTGCAGGAACACAGGAACAAGCGGGATCATGAGCGGAGGTCGCACATGCGGATCGGAACGATCGGCAGCTGCCTCTTCCCTGCAAACACCGTGGGAGAGATAAGGTGCAAAAGTACCACTGTCCCCAACTCAGGGCCCATGGCTGAACCCCGGGTACCGGGGCACCAGGCGGCGCATGCACGCCGGGAAGTGGCTGCGGGATCTGGGCCAGGGCCTCTGGACCGCGTGCAGTCGGGAGGCGCTGGGGCTGCGGCAGGAGACATCGGCCGATACCGGCTGATACCGGCGGTCCGGTAAAATCCAACTCTCAATTGCCAAGACAAGAGCGGTGTCGTGGAACCAGGGGGCGGTACGAAAACACATGATCCCCGACGCCGCACATGATCCATGCAGTTGTCGGGTATTTCCCGCCACAGCTATCTTTGCGCTTGACTTCAACCGAAACCGGGTATACTTGGACGGTTTGCATGGCTCCCCGGCGTTTCTGTAAGAAGGTGAATGATGAGCGCTTTTATACTCAAAGAGGGCAACCGCGAGATCCCGCTCAACGAGGGCATAACTATCGCCGGCCGTGAAGCGGGCGCAAGCGACCTGGTGCTGGACGGCAAGGGGATCTCGCGCGCGCATTGCCGGTT
This sequence comes from Planctomycetota bacterium, assembly GCA_043820325.1. GTDB lineage: Bacteria > Planctomycetota > JBDREB01 > JBDREB01 > JBDREB01 > JBDREB01. The sequence goes on from JBDREB010000271.1 coordinate 848, forward strand.
CATCGTTGCCGCCGGGGAGGTCAGCGTTGAGGACCTTGGGTCCAGGAACGGCGTGCGTGTCAACGGCAAGCGCATCGACGGCAAGACCCGCCTTGCACCCGGCGATGCGGTCCAGCTGGGCGAAATGACCCTCTCCGTATCCAATCGTCAGCCGGCCCCGGCCGCGGCGGCCGCACTCCCATCCGCATCCCCGGCTCCGGCCTCCCGGCGCCGCCGGCCATCCCGGATCCCGGTCGGACCGATCGTTCTCGCGGTCCTGGTGATCGCCGGGCTGGCGGTCTATTTCAACCGGCCGGACGATAACCATGCCCGCATTCTTGAGCTCCTCAGCCGGGTGGAGATGGGATTGGACCGTCTGGAAGCCGCCGACCGGGATGCCGTCGATCCGGCGGGGTCGGACGCGCAGCTTGGTGAACTGGCCGCCCTTGAACGCGAGGTGACCGGGCTGAACACGACGGCCTACCCGGCCGAAGGGGCGCGTCAAAAGGCGGCGCTGGCCCGTGTCGCCGCATTGAAGGATCGGCTGACCGCCCGCCAGGCGGACCGCCGGCGCACCGCGGAGCTCGAGGCCGTGACGGTCATTGCCGATGAAGACCGGCGCGCGGAGGGATTGGAGCGTTTCCGCGAACAGTATGCGGGCACCCCCTAGGCCGTGGAGGCCGGGCGCCTGCTGGAGGAACTGCGGGCCCGGATGGCTGCCCGTTCCCGCGAAGGTTTTGACCAGGCGGTGATCGGGGCCCAGGCTGCGGCCGCCGCGCGGGACTACCGCCGGGCCCTGGCCCTGCTTGCGCCCTACCTAGCCGCACCGGCCGGCCCGTTTGCCGAACCGGCCCGCCGGGAGGCCGAGGGTGTCACCCGGACGGCCACCGGCCATTGGGCCGAGGCCGAGGGGGCGGCGCGGGAGCTGTTGCGCGGCGAACGCTTCAGTGAAGCCGCGGCCCTGGCCGGACCCTTTACCGACTGCGGGATCGAGGTCGTGGCATCGGGCGCCGCCGGCCTGCTCGCGGCCGTGCGCGAGGCCGAGGCCGCGAAACGGGCGCGTATCGAGCAGGCTGTCAAGGGTCTGTTCGTCCGCGCGGAGGGGTTGCTGAACGAACGCGACTTCGCCGGGGCCGCCGCGATCCTGAGGGAAGCGCTCGACATGGGCGGCGCGGTGGTCGATCCCACCCTGCCGCTCCGGGTCGAACAGGCGGCCGTGCTGGCCGAGATGAAACTGGCGATCATCGCCGCCGCCGGCCGGGGCGCGTTCCCTTCGCACCGCGCCGGGGAGACGGTCAAGACCGCCGACGCCGAATCTCTTACCATAACGGCCGGCGACATGGAGGTCAAGCTCCTCTGGAAAGCGATCCGCATCGACGACCTGGTCGCCCTGGCCGGCAGTGCGGGCAAAGCGGGCAGCGGGCCGATCCTGCTCACCGTGGCCCGGTACCACCTGGCACGCGAGGAATTCGATGCCGCGCTCGAACTGCTCGATGAAGCCCGGCGCCGGAACATCAACCTGCCCGAGGTCCTGCGGCTTACGGCCGAGACCACGGCCCGGCGCAACGCGGCCTTTGCGCGGATCGAAGAGGAGCGCCGGAAGGCGGTCGAGGCCGAGGCGGCCGGACTGCTCGCCCGGCTGGCCGAGGCTGAAAAGGCCGGGGACACGGAGACCATGGTCCGCCTGTACCGGGAGTGCACCGACCGGTACGCCGGCACCGAAGCCGTCGCGGCCCGGCAGGCGCTTCTGGACCGGGTCAAGGAAGCGCTCGGCGCCAGGGCCGCTGCGGCGGAAACCCCGCCGCGGAAGCCGGTCGTGCTCAAGGCGCGGAGCGAGGCCGAGATCAGCGCCTTCCGGCCCCGGCTCATTTTCGACCCGGTCCGGCTGGCCGAACTGAAAAAAAGCCCGTACCGCGCCGATGTGGACTCCATGATCGGCCAGGACCGCGGCAATGAACTGATCCATTACGCGTTCTCCTATGTCGTGAACGGCAACAAGAAAAACGGCCAGGCCGCGGTCGCCATGGCGCTCAAGATCGCCGCCGGGGAACCCGATATTGCCAAAGATCACCTCCATCCCGCGGCCGCGGGGGTGGCGTATGCGTACGACTGGTGCCATGACCTCCTGACCGAGGCGGACCGGAAAACGATGATCGCCTGGCTCAATAAACTGTACGGCCAGTATGTCAAGGACGGGTACGATACCCCGCTCCACAACTACTCGTTCGCCAACATCCACACCTTCACCATGGCCGGGTACGCGACCCTCGGCGAGAACGACAACGCGCCGGTCATGATCAAGGAGGCCCGGCGGCGCTGGGAGGAGATCATGATGCCCGGCCTGCTGTTGGCGGCGCGGGGCGGGGCCTGGCCGGAAGGGGAATCGTACGGCCAGGGCGTGCTGGCCCGCATGATGGGCTTTCTGGAGACCATGTATAACACCGCGGGGATCGATTATTATGCGCCGGCCGAGGACTTCCTCCTGCAGCGGCTCGCCTACAACCTCTTTTTCATCTATCCCGGGCCGCCGCCGTCGCCGGGCGGCGGGCTCAAATGGCACCATGTGTTCCGCGGTGACGGCGATGTGTTCAAGAACACGGACAACGAGATGGTGACGCGGCTCAACCTGATGCGGCGCTACCGCGACACGGACATCGGCCAGTACGCCGCCTGGCTCAGCGCCCAGCCCCGCCTGGCGCGCGCCAATTTCGGGTCGGGGTTCGTCTACGACGCCCTCTTCCGGGACACCTCCGTGCCCCAGAAAAACCCCAAGGACTGGAAACTGACCCATTTCTCGCCCGGCGGCGGCATCGTGCTCATGAAATCCTCGTGGAAGGACGACGCCACGCATGTGATGTTCGATTGCGGCCCGCTCTTCTGCGGGCATGACCACGCCGACCAGAACAGCTTCATGATCTACAAGAACGGGTTCCTGACCTACGACAGCGGCGCCTACCAGGGCGTCACCACGCCGTGGGCGGTCGACTATTACTGCCGTTCCATCGCCCACAACACGGTCACGGTCTACACGCCCGGGGCGAAGATGATCGCCCGGCGCCAGACCGCGGCCAATGACGGCGGCCAGCTCTGGCGGGAATACGAGGCCTCCACCCTGGCGCAAGTCCGGGACTTCAAAGGCGGGGACTATGAGGCCGGGTACATCATCGCCCTTGATTACACCGACCTCTACACCTACGCCGTCGGTGACGCCACCAAGGCCTACGCGCCGGACAATGTCAAGGAATTCAAGCGCCACCTCCTCTACCTGCGGCCCGACACGGTGATCGTCTTCGACAAGGTGACCGCCGCCCAGGAAGGGGCCCGGAAGCGCTGGCACCTCCATACCACCGGTCAGCCGACCGTCAGCGACGATCTCGTGACCGCGACGGCCCAGGGCGGCCGGCTCTTCTGCCGGACCCTCCTGCCCGACAAGCCGGCGATCACCGTGATCGAAGGTTTCGAGGTCGACGGCAAAACCCTCAAACCCTCGGGCGAACTGCCCTATCCCGAATGGCGGATCGATGTCAGCCCGACCGTGGAGGAAAAGACCACCCTGTTCGCCCATGTCCTCTATGCCGGCGACGCGACCACCCAGGCCATGCCGCCCTGCGGTATCACCGACGAGGGCACTACCATCGAGATCACCGCCGGTCCCTTCAAGGTGCGCTTCGCCAAGAGCGGCGCGCCCGGGGGCCTGCTCATGGTCGGCGGCCGCAAAGTGGAACTGGCAAGCAAGATCAACAAGGAGTTCTAAGAGCCCATCCGAAAACCCAACCATGGGCCCGAGATCGTGCGAGGGAGACCAGCCCGCGCCGACCGCAGGGAGGAAAGAGCGGGCGCAGGCTCCGGGCGATGCAAGCCTGTGCAGATCCTGGGGACGAGGCCCCGCAGGGGAGCCGGGCACGGAGCCCGAAGCAGGTTTTACCGAGAGTAGAGCGTATAGCCGATGCAGGGCGACACAGCCCGTCGCCGCCGCAGCCGACCGACCTGTCCGCCATAGTGCTCTGACGAAGGCGGAAGCCAGGTGGGATTTTCGGATAGGCTTTAAGTATTCCTCCCGGGACTTCGACCAAACTTTTGCAGATAAAAAGTTGGATTAACGCTCGGATATTTGCCACAAAGTCACGAAGTCACCAAGGTAAAACGGGGTATTATTCCGGTTCATTACCCGCCCCCCTTTGTGTCTTAGTACACGTCCCCACAATTCAGATTTCCTGATCCCTGTGGGGTGGACTGATGGTTTTCCGGAACGGGTTTGGCGCATTTTCCGCGTGACAAATGGGCTGCGGCGGCTATCCTTTCTGGGGTCTGACTTCAGGATGATTGGTCATGCACCAGATG
>JBDREB010000272.1:0-20486 GCA_043820325.1 Planctomycetota bacterium
ACAAGCGCGGGAGTGCTCCCAAAACCACCAAAAGCTTAAGAATATCGTTGACGAAATGACCAAACTCAATATGCTGTTATTGAAGAAGGATTGGTGAACTGACGGCTTTTTTAGGCCGAGAACTTATGACTGTCGAGTACACAATATAGTCCAATATATCAATTGCACTTTCAACGACAATATTTCTTTGTTGAACGGTGGTGCGATCTATACTTATTATGGCAGCGCAATGTTCATTCACTGCACCATTACTGCGAATACCGCGACTCAATTTGGAGGCGCGCTGTTTGATACGAGCACCAGCAATGTAACGATAACCAACTGCATCATTTGGAATAATGGAACCACCCCTGTATACAATAATACGGGCGGTACAGCCACCGTGACCTATTCAAGTTTGGAATACAGCATCACCGGCACGGGCAACCGTGTCGGTACTCCCCTGTTCGCCAACGCCGCGGATCTGGACGGTGCGGATAACATCTGGCGTACGGCTGATGACGGCCTCCGCCTCCTGTCCACATCGCTCTGCATTGATAAAGGCTTGAACTCTGCCGTGCCTGTCGGTGTCACCACCGACATTACCGGCGCGCCCCGGATCGTCGACGGCCCGGATGCCGATGCGACCGCGACGGTCGACATGGGGGCGTACGAGGATCAGAATTAAGAGTCACAGGTCTCAGGTCATTGGAAACGGAGCGTCACAGGTCGAAGGTCACAGGACTCAAATCTGGAGTCCGGACATGGACTTGCGACCTGGGACCTGCGACTCCTGATCCCAACGACCTGTGACCTGCGACGCCTTGTTTGTCGTTTTTCCCTTGATTTCCCCCGCCGGCCCGGTATAATTCTACCCATTCTGCACTACGGCAGGTTGGTTGGAGATTTGGCATGATCCGTATCGCGTGTTTCACCCTGTGTCTTGGGCTTCTGGCGGGCGCCGTGTGGGCGCAGAATGTTCCGGCCGCGCCCGCCGCGCCGGCCGCACCGGCGATCAAGGCCGGGGAAGCGACCCTTCGGCCGGTGGCCGACACCTATGTGGCCTGCTACCCGGTGGGCGACCGCGCGCCCAATGCCAAGGGCTCGGAGCAGACGGCCAATGCGGGCGTCACCAAGCGTCTCAAGATCAAGCGGCACGAGAACAGTCCGCTCCTCAAATTCGATTTCGCCAAGGTACCGGCCGGCGCCACGATCGACAAGGCCGAACTCATCGTCACCATGACCGACCCGGCCATGAAGCTCGGGAATGTGTGCGCCTGGTCGCTCCATGTGGACTGGAACGAGGGCCAGGGTATCTGGGACGATGGCGAGGGGACGGAGACCAAGGCCAACCCCGACCACGACGGCGCCTGCCTGATCGGACCCAAGGGCGTCAACTCCCGCTGGCGCGAGTATGACGCGAGCGATTTCGCCCACGCCGCCTTCGGCAACGGCGGCAACGCGGTGGGCGTGTTGATCGCCCGCGACCTCGGGCAGGGGCGGTTCGCGATCGCGATCGATCCGTATGTCGTTCACGCCGCCATCCGTGACGGCTCCACCATCGCGCTCACCGAGGAGACCGGGCACTGGGAGACCTATGCCGACGCGTTCTTCTTCAGCCACGAGGCGGAAAAGGAGAAGGCGCCCATATTGAAGCTGGAATGGAAATCGGGCCGCGACAAGACGGCGCCCGCGTTCCAGGGCGTCCTCACGGCCGTGACCGGGCCTGATCCCGGTTCGATCGTGCTCACTTTGCCGACAGCCGGCGACGACGGCGCCGAGGGCACGGCCCTGGGTTACGATGTCACCGTCGACGGCAAGGCCGTGCCGCGCGTCCTCATCCCGCGGCCGGCGGCCTTTCACCGCGGCATGCTGGTGACCGGTTTGACCCCTGGTAAAAATGTGGCGGTCAAGGTCACCGCGTTCGACGAAGCCGGCAACACCGCCGCGTTGACCGCGGCCGTGGATGCCTGCCCGGCATTCACCGCCAAGCTCGCCGCGCCGGTCGCCAAACCCGCCCTCACGCCCGCCCCGGCCGTGGCGAACGCCGGTTTCTCCGTGCGGGTGGTTGACGCCATCACGCTTTATGACCCGCTTTCGGGCGCGCTCTCGCCCAAACAGCAGCGCGCGCAGGCCGGTGCGATCGAATTCGTCCCGGCCGTCCGGGGCGAGATCGTGGGATTCCAGGTCCTGGTGGCCCTTTTGGGCGGCGCGCGCCTGGACGGCATTAAAGTGGCCTTCGAGGACGCCGATGGCGGGGAACTGGTCCCCGGCGCCACGGTGGAATTCTATCGGGCCCATTATGTGCAGATGGACGGCACCTGGTTCGCCGACATCCTGGCGCCCCTGGCCGCGGATGAGACCATCACCCTGCCCAGCCAGAACAACCTTTCCGGCCAGCGGATGGTGGCCATCTATGCCGACCTCATCATTCCCCCGGGCACGGCCGCGGGGCTCTACCAGGGGCGGGTGAAGGTCTCCTCATCAACGGGCGAGGCGGCCGTGCCGCTGGCCGTGCAGGTGGCCGATGTCGTCATCCCCGACACGATCTCCTTCGACCTCGAGATGAACACCTACGGCCACAGCGACAAGCTCGAAACCTTCCTGGCCGTCTACCGGCTCTGCCACAAGCACCGTCTGGCGTACAATGTGCTGGGGTACGGCCATTCGAGAGCCGACTCCCTGACCACGCCCGGCATCAAGGGTTCGGGTGCCGGGACGAAAGTCACCGACTGGTCGAAGTACGACGCGTTCTACGGCCCGGTCTTCTCCGGGGAAGCGGCCAAGGGGTTGCCGCGCGACGGCGTGCCCGCCGCGCACTGGTACCTGCCATTCCATGAGGGATGGCCGGCGAAGCTCAGCGACACTGATCCCATCAAGGAATGCTGGGAAGGCCGGGTCGCGCCCAATGCCGACAAGAAAAAGTACGCGGAATGGGTCGACCGGATGTGCCAATTCCTCAAATCCCCGGCCGACCATTTCAGCCCGGTATGGCGCGAGACCAATGCGGCGGTGGTGAAGCAGTTCATCGCCCACGCCAAGGAGAAGGGGTGGACCAAGACCCAACTCCAGATCTTCAGCAATCACAAGTTCTATTGCGCCTCGGGCAGTATGAGCCTGTGGGTCATGGACGAGCCCCAGTACGGCACGGATTTCCGCGCACTGGACTGGATGTACGGCTTCTACGGCGATCTCTTCAAGGATAGCGGCCTCAATGTGGCCCTGCGCGCCGACATCTCCCGGCCCTCGTGGGGCGGGTCGCGCTTCGACCGGGGCCTGGACCTGAGCGTGGGCTACACGGATTGCAACGAACGGTTCCTGATCGACCGCGTCAAGGCCCAGGGCATATCCCAATGGTGGTACGGCGGCGGCCGCGGCGCGGATGCCGACCCCGGCATGTACGCGGCGCTCTTCATGAACAAGTGGCGCCAGGGCTGTGTGGGCGGCATGCCCAACTGGCTCTTCGACGGCGGCGACAAGACCTGGTCTTCCACCGACCCGCTCCGGTACATCACCTATGATCCCCAGGGTAACCCCGTGCCCACGGTGCGCATGAAGGCCTGCCGGTACGGCCAGCAGATCATCGATCTGGCCAACCTCCTGGCCGCCAAACCCGGCTACAACCGCTGGCGCGTGGCCGACCTGCTCGCGGCCGAGTTCCCCGTGAAGATCGTCATCGTGAGCAAGGGCCCCGAAGACCCGGGCTACGCCACCATCGAGAACCTCGACGCGGGCACGCTCGAAAGGATCCGGGCGATGCTCATTGCGACGCTGGCGAAGTAAGGCAAAAGACACGGTCGGAAAGTCGGAAGGGTCGGAATGTCGGAAAGCCGGAGGCGACCGGTAGAGCCGGCTTGTTTGTTCACTTGGATCCTTTGGACAACTTGACCTGTTCTTTTGAATGGTAGGCGCAAGCTTCAGCTTGCGTTCTGCTCCGAAGGGACGCGGGCTGAAGCCCGCGCCTACCTGGAAAATTGGTTGCATAGGAGCACCAAAATGACCATCAGCCTCAAATTTCTCGGCGCCACGCGCAATGTCACCGGGTCGTGCTATCTCCTGGAGACCGCCACGGCGCGGGTGATAGTCGACTGCGGCCTCTATCAGGAACGGGAATTCGCGCCGCGCAACTGGGCACCCTCGCCCGCCCGGCCGTCGGCGCTCGATGCCATCATTCTCACGCACGCGCACCTGGACCACTGCGGGCTCCTGCCCAAGATCGTGCGGGAGGGGTTCGCCGGCCCGGTGATCTGCACCGAGGCCACGGCTGAGATCGCCCGGATCGTGATCCTGGACTCGGCCAAACTGCAGGAAGAGGACGCGGCCTTCAAGCGCAAGCGCCACGAGCGCGAGGGCCGCAAGGACAAGGAACCGGCCGAGCCGCTGTACACCGTCAAAGAGGCCGAGACGGCCCTCACTCACCTCAAACCCGTCAAGTACGGCAAGCCGGTCACTGTGGCCAGGGGCGTGGTGGCCGATTTTGTCGACGCCGGCCACATCCTGGGGTCGGCCATGGTGCGGTTCACGGTGACCGATGGCGGCACGGTCCGCAAGGTCCTCTTTTCAGGCGATGTGGGCCGGTGGGACGCGCCCATCCTACAGAACCCCACACTGGTGGCCGAGGCCGACTTCGTGCTCGTGGAATCGACCTACGGCGACCGCGTCCACGACGACGAGAGTGCCATCGAGGCGAAACTGGCCCGGATCGTCAACGCCACCTGCAAGGCGGGGGGCAATGTGGTCATACCCGCCTTTGCCATCGAGCGCGCGCAGGAGGTCATCTACCGCCTCAACAACCTGCGCCGGGCGGGTAAACTGCCCCATGTGCCGGTCTTCCTCGACAGCCCCATGGCCGTGAAGGTGACCGAGATCTTCAATCGCCACCCGGAACTCTTTGACGATGAGGCGCGCGACCTCCTCCGCCGCGGCGAACACCCGTGCGATTTCGCCGATCTCCACCTCGTGCGTTCTACCGAGGAGTCCAAGGCCCTCAATGTCCGCAAGGGCGCGTCGATCATCCTGGCCGGCTCGGGCATGTGCACCGGCGGCCGCATCAAGCACCACCTCGTGAACAACATCACCCGGCCCGAGAGCACCATCCTCTTCGTGGGGTTCCAGGCCTCGGGTACCCTGGGCCGCATCCTGCTCGAAGGCGCGGCCGATGTCCGGCTCTTTGGCCAGATATTCCCCGTGCGTGCCAAGGTGGCCAAGATCAACGGTTTCTCCGGCCACGCCGACCGCGAGGAACTCGATCGGTGGCTCTCGGGCATCAAACAGGCGCCCCGCCGGGTCTTCGTGATCCACGGCGAACCGAACGCGGCCGAGGCCTTTGCCGCCCAGATCCGCGCACGCCACAACTGGACCGTCACCGTGCCGTCATACGGGGAGCAGGTGGAGCTGGAGTAACGGGGCAGTAAACAGGGGCTCTAACCTTGGATGTGAATACCGCGTGGATGATCTGACATCCCGTGGGTATAAACCATAGGGTGGATGTTTAAGGTGATGCAAATGATGGGCAAGGCGTTTCTGAATGGCGTAACGCACAGCAGCGAGGACATTGTTCAGCTGGTCCTGGCATTGCTGGAAGAAACGCGCTCCGCCTATTGTATCATCGGCGGTCTTGCCGTCAATGCGTATGCCGAACCGGTCGTGAGTCTCGATATGGACATTGTCGTTATCGCGGACCGGGTCAAGGCGCTCCACACCGCGGCCGTGGGCAAGGGCATGCAGGTGGATCAATTCGAGCACAGTCTGAACCTGTCGACCCCCGCCTCGGACCTGCGCATTCAAGTGCAGACCGATCCGCGCTATCAGGAATTCATTGCCCGCGCCGAACACCGGACGGTCCTCGGTTATGTGATGGTGGTGGCCGCCCTGAAGGATGTTCTGCGCGGTAAATTGTGGGCGTATTCGGACGGAAAAAGACGCGCAAGCAAACGCCAGAAGGATCTTGCCGACATCATGCGGCTCGTTGAGACCCACCCCGAACTCAAGGGCGAGATACCGTCCGCAATTGCCGAACGGATCCGGTGACCAACGCGCTCCGTTAAGCGGGGAATGATCGGGGAATATGGAACCCAAAGACAACCTCCTGCGCGCCATCCGGCACAAAGGCCCCCAGTGGGTGCCCAACGGCATGGAGGCGGTCGTCACCATCAGTTCGCCGGTCGTGGAGCGGCCGATCGGGCCGGGCCGGGACGCCTTCGGTGTGATGTGGGCGCTGGAAGAGGACGCGCACGGCAGCACCTACCCGGCCCACGGCGGCCAGCCCGTCACGGACCTTAAGGCCTGGCGCGAACAGGTGACCATGCCGGACATCGACCAACTGGATTGGGACCGGATCAGCGCGCGGGCGGATGCCGTGGACCGGAAGGAATGCCTGGTGTGCGGGTTCGTGGAGATGGGGCTCTTCGAGCGCACCTACCTGCTGCTGGGCATGGAAGAGGCGCTCATGGCCTATATAACTGCGCCCGCTCTGATGACGGAACTCGTCGCCGCCATTGCCGGCTACAAGGTCCGCCTGATCGAACGCTTCGACGAGGCGGCTGACCTGGACCTAGTGTGGTACGGTGATGATTGGGGGACCCAGGATGGCCTGTTTTTGCCCCCGGACACATGGCGCCGGATCATCAAGCCGCATACCAGGCGGATCTACGACTGCATGAAGAAGCGCGGCATCATTGTCAACCAGCATTCCTGCGGCAAGATCGAATCCGTGTTCGCGGACATGGTGGAGATGGGCGTCGATATCTGGAACCCCTGCCAGCCCTGCAACGACTTGGCCGCATTGAAGAAGGCCTGCGCCGGCAGGATCTGTTTCTGCGGTGGAATCGACAGCCAGTTCGTGCTCGACAAGCCGGGCGTGACCCCCGCCGAGGTCCGGGCCGAGGTCCGCAAGCGGATCGACCAGATGGCCGCCGGCGGCGGCTACATCGCCGCACCCAGCCACGGCGTCCCGTACCGGCAGGAACTCATCGACGCCATGAACGACGAGATCGCCGTTTACGGAAAAGCTTTTTACCGTTGAAGCACTGAACGCCTTTAAGACCCAGTTCATGGAGGCACTCACGCGATGAAAAAGATTCCAGTCGGTAAAAAAGCCCTTACGCCCGCCAAACGCAAGGCCGACGACTTCGCCCCGCTCATCGCCGAAGTCCGCCACCTTATCCGATCCGCCCGCCGCGCCGCCGCTTCGACGGTCAACACCCTCCAGGTGCTTGCCAATTTCGAGATCGGCCGGTGCATCGTTGAATATGAACAGAAGGGAGAACGGCGGGCCGAATACGGGGAGTTGCTGATGCGGACTCTTGCCGCTCGCCTGACGGAGGAGTTTGGGCGCGGCTTTTCCAAGTCAAATTTGGAATATATGCGGCGGTTTTATCTGGCCTATCAGGATCGTGGCGAGATCGCCCAGTCGGTAACTGGGCAATCTCAACGCAACGCAATTGGTCAGAAGCTTACTGACCAATCTCAAATTGCCCAGTTGCCAACTGGGCAATTGGCCAAGCTCACGCATCAGGACCTCGGGCAGATGCAGATGTATGTGAACGACTATGACCGCCATGTCAAACTGCCGGAAGAAAACCCCACCATCGGCCTGCTCCCGTGCAAGGAGAAGAAAGACGCCGTGGTGAAGCTCACCCTGCCGGTGGATGCCGACATCCACGCCGGGGAATACCAGCTCTACCTGCCGTCGAAAGGACTGCTTAAAAAGAAGCTCATCGAATAGGACCCCGCCAACTTCCGTTCAATTCTGAATGCACAACAGATGGACGCAAATGAACAACAATTCAATGTCCGTCAGGCCACGGAGGTGGACCTGCCCGCGCTTGCAGGCATAAAGGCGCCGGAGGCCCTGCACAGGGACCGCCTGCGGGATGCGGACGGCGAACAACTGCTGTACCTGATCATCGAAGAGGCCGGGGCGATCATCGGCTTCGGACTGCTTGTCTTCGTGCGGCCGGCCACCTGGCCCGACGCCGGCGATACGACCCGCCTGCCGGCGATGGTCGACCTGCACATCAGGTCCGATCGCCGGATCCGGGGGCCGGGGCGGCGCTCATCCGGGAAATGGAATCGATCGTTCGCGTCTGGGGCGGCACCCGGTTGTACCTGGGCGTCGACCCGGTCGACAATCCGCGGGCCCAAGAACTCTACCTGCGTCTGGGGTACAAGCCTCTGCAGACCGAGCCGCACCGGTCCCGGTGGAAGTTCACGGATTCGGACGGGACTGTTCACCAGGGTGATGAATGGAGCGTTGACATGGTGAAGGATCTCGGCGCGAGACCGCTGGGAGAACCTGGTTATCCCGCGGAATGAAAACGGCAAGTAGCACCTCTTGCGCCAATCATTTACGGCCGCAAAGGTGATCCCACCGTACCCCCCTCCCCCACGGCATGATTGAATGATATACCGAAGGCTCAAAAAGCATATTGGGTAAAGACCGATCTGCAATCGGTTCAAGAAACCTTTCTCTCGATTTGATGGAGTTCAGGCCTATAAAACGGGCTTGATGTGATAGGGTTAATGATGCCCTCCCATTCCCGTCATTTGGTCGGGATATTTTTCAAATTAATGAAGTTGGGCTGACGTAGTTTAATGCGACGCTATGCCTGTGAAATGAACTGTCGATAGGATGTAAGGCACATGAAGAAAACAAGCATTAAATCCCAGTTTAGGCGCTATTCGATTTTCCAAAGGCGTTCAACAACTATAAATCATGCGTTTGCTTCTGCTATGGCACCAGTGGATGAGTATTCAGGACAGAAGGTAGATACCATACTGGGTGAGCTTGAATGTTTTGAACGAAATGCGATTATGTGTGTTTACTGCGGCAGGGCAAAGGCACAAACATGGGACCATCTTTATGCGCTTGTGAAAAATAACGAGCCATCTGGTTATGGTCATATGTATGGAAATTTGGTGCCCGCATGCAAGGAGTGCAATTCAACCAAAGGGAATAAAGATTGGAGCGTTGCCAATGAAATCATCAACGCTGACTTTCCAAAACAAAAAGCCAAGGTTCGGCGGGTGATAAGTTCCCATTTGCTGAAATACCCCCTTCAGGGTCAGATCGTTTCTGGTGACAAAAGGAAACGAATAGATGGCATTAAATCTGAGATTATAAAACTCATGAAAATGGCCGATGAGGTTATTCAAAGTCCGTGACACTCTATCCCAACGAAATTATCCACGCGCGTAAATCGGCCCCTTTCTTCCTGCTGGACACGCTTCGTTATGCCAATCATGGCCCGTCCTGTATCCGGCCGCGGCCGATGGTCATTCCTCGATCTTGTCGATGCGGCGTTTGTGGCGGCCGCCTTCGAAGGGGGTGTCAAGCCAGATCTGGACGATCTTGGCGGCTTCGGCGTCGTTTGTGACCCGGGCGCCGAGGATGAGGACATTGGAGTCGTTGTGCTTGCGGGCCATTTCGGCGGTGAAGGCGTTGTGGCAGAGGGTGCCGCGGACGCCCTTGAGGCGGTTGGCCGTGAGCGACATGCCCAGGCCGGTGCCGCAGACGAGGACGGCCCGGTCGTGGCGGCCCTGGGCCACGCTCTTGGCGGCGGGACGGCCGTAGTCGGGGTAGTCGACCGGGTCGACGGCGTTGTTGGTGCCGAAGTCGGTGACTTCCACGCCCTGCTTGGATAGGAGGTCCTTGACTTTTTCCTTGAGCGCGTAGCCCGCGTGGTCGGATGCGATCGCGATCTTCATATGCCTGACGCCACCTCCATGACAGACTGCCGGATCTCGCTCATGACCCGTTCGTACAGCCGGGCGGGTCCTTCGTAGGGGTCTTCGATGTCGCGGCCGTCGGCGCGCAGCAGGCGCGTCCGGCCGATGACCGCGGGATAGGCGGCGCGCATGTGGATCATGTGCCCTTCGTCCATCACGAAAATGCGGTCGGCCCCGGCCACGATCTGGGCGCTGAGGGCCGTGGAAAGATGGTCGCGGAGGTCGATGCCTTCTTTGGCCATGATCCGGACGACCTCTTCCGGCGGGCCGTTGCCGACCAGACCCAGCGTGCCCGCGGAGCGGACGCGGTAGCCGCAGGCTTCGAGATCGGCCGGTCCCAGCCGCAGGCGCAGGGCCTGCCTGAGATAATATTCGGCGGCCGCGCTCCGGCAGATGTTGCCCGAGCAGACGAAGAGGATGGTCACCGTGGCGGCGTCGCGCACGGCGTCGAGGGACATGTCGCCCTCGCGCAGGATGCGGATGCCGCGGCGGCCGAACTCGGCCACGGTGGAGGGGGTGCCGGCGAGGTCGCCGTCGTCGATGATGAGGTCGACCGATGGGCCGAAGGCCGCCTTGATGTCGGCGATGCGCGCCAGGGGCGGTTCGCCGGAGCGGTTGACGCTGGTGACCGCGCACAGGCAGGGGAGTCCGGCCGTGACGGCGCGGGCGACGGGGTGGGCGGGCATGCGTACGCCCGTGAAGGCGCCCCGGCTGTCCTCGATGACCATGGTAAGGGGGCCGGGCATGCATCGGGCCGCGCACCGGGCCGCGGGGGCGCGCAGGAGGGGGTCGAACCGCGCCACCAGCCCGGGATCGGCGATGAACCGTGTCAGGGGCTTGCCGCGGTCGCGCTGTTTGAGTTCGTAGAGCCGCGTGAGGGCGGCGGGTGAACCGGGATCGATGGCCAGGCCGTAGACCGTTTCCGTGGGCATGATCACCAGTCCGCCGCGGGCGATGGCTTCAATCGCCGCGTCCACGGCGCGGGGATCGTTGGCGGGCAGTACGGCGGCGGTCATGGCGCGGCGCGGGGCAGGCGGTCGAGGAAGGCGTTGAACCCGGCCGCGGCCGCCTCGAAAGCGTCGGGCGCCGCCTTGAGGGTGATGTAGACGAGTCTGCCGCCGGCAAAAAGCGAGACCACCTTGGCCTTCAGGCGCACGCCGTTCTCGACGCCGGTGACGATGAAGGTATGTGCGGGCAGGCCGGCGACATCGCCGGGGGTCTCGAGCAGGACCCGGAATTCCTGGCGGAGGTTGAGGTTGTTGCGGTCCTGCTGGACCTGCCGGGCGAAGGGGAGGTCGGGCGCGTCCATGACCACGGTGGTGATGGTGGCGCCGCCGTCATGGCGGTAGCGGGTGAGCTTGAGCCCGGCGATGGGCGTGTCGGGCGCGGCCGGTTCCACGGACCATTCCCCCGGCAGGGTGGCGGCCAGGCCGCCGGGCAGGACGACGGCCACGGGCGGATGGGGCCGGCCGCAGCCGGCGGCGAGAGCCATACACGCGGCGGCGGTCCAGGCCGCCCGGCACAGGAGGTGGGAAAGCCGCATGGCCGGCGTCAACGGTTGAGGGCCCGCGCGCCGATGTCGGTGCGGTACTGGGCGCCTTCGAACGCGATCCCCCGCACGGCTGCGTAGGCGGCATCGATGGCGGTTTTGAGATCGGCGCCGGTGGCGGTGACGCCCAGGACGCGGCCGCCGGTGGTGAGGGTTTTCTTCTCTTCGCGTTTGGTGCCGGCCTGGAAGATCTCACAGGCGGGACCCAGGGGCTGGTCGAGCCCGGTGATCACCCGGCCCTTGGGGTAATTGCCCGGGTAGCCTTCGGAAGCCATCACCACGCAGACGGCCGGTTCGGGCGACCAATCGATCTCGGCCGTGTCGAGCTTGCCGTCGATGGTTTTTTCAAAGAGCGTCACCAGGTCGGTCTTCAGGCGCATCAGCAGGGGCTGGGTCTCGGGGTCGCCGAACCGCACATTGAACTCGAGGACGCTGGGCCCACTGGGGGTGATCATGAGCCCGGCGTAGAGTATGCCCGAATAGGGGCAGCCCTCGACGCTCATGCCGTGGATGGTGGGTATGAGCACCTTGCGGATCACCGCGTTCTCGATCTCGGGGGTGATCACCGGCGCGGGCGAATAGGCGCCCATGCCGCCCGTGTTGGGGCCCTGGTCGTTGTCGAAGATGCGTTTGTGGTCCTGGCAGGATTCCAACAGAACGATGCTCTTGCCGTCGGTGAAGGCCAGGATGGAGGCCTCTTCGCCCACCAGGCATTCCTCGATGATGATCTGGCTGCCGGCGTCGCCGAAGACGCGCTCCTCCAGGATGGCGTGGGCCGCCTCGCAGGCCTCGGGCACAGTCTGGGCCACCACCACGCCCTTGCCCGCGGCCAGGCCGTCGGCCTTGACCACCAGGGGCGCGCCGACCGCGCGGATGTAATCCTCGGCCGCGCCGTACTCGGAGAAGATTTTGAAATCGGCCGTGGGTATGCCGTGGTGCTTCATGATCATCTTGGAGAAGACCTTGCTGCCCTCCAGGCGCGCGGCCAGCATGGAGGGGCCGAAGATCCGCAACCCCTCGGTGCGGAACCGGTCGACGATGCCCAGCACCAGCGGTGCTTCGGGGCCGACGACGGTCAGGTCGATCTTCTCCTTGCGGGCGAATTCGACCAGCCGGTGGATGTCCTCGGCCTGGATGTTGACATTCTCGCCCAGCGTGGCCGTGCCGCCGTTGCCCGGGGCGCAGAAGATCTTCTTGACCTGTTTGGACTGCTTGATCTTCCAGGCCAGGGCGTGTTCGCGGCCGCCGGAACCGACGATGAGGACCTTCATGCTGTTCTCCCTCTGGTGGTTTTTGGGGGCGCGGCCCGGCGGCGCCGGCCCGCGGCGAGCCTGGTCCGGGCCAGTTCGGCCGCCGCGGCCTGGACAGCCCTGAGGGGGCGGCCCGCGGCCCGGGCGATCGCCCGGCAATCCTCGTATTCGGGGGTCACGGTGACCACCCGGCCTTCAAAACGGCCCACCTTGCACCGGACCGGCCCCTCGGGCAGGTCGACGGTCACGAAGCCCCGGTCCAGCACGGTGCGGCGCATGGCGTGTTCGCGGATCCCGAAGGTGGGCGTTTCGACGAAGAGGACCCGCCGCAGGGCCGCGGCATGGGCGGCGTCGGTGAGCACGGTCAGGCGTGTGCCGGGCCGGTTCTTTTTCATGACCACGGCCGCAGCGGTGCAGTCGAGGGCGCCGGCTTCAAGGAGTTTCTCAAAGAGGTACCCCACGGTCTGGGGCGTGGCGTCGTCAATATCCGTGACCAGTTCGATGACCTCCCCGTCGCCCGGGGCGGCGGCGGCCGGTGCGCCCAGAACGAGCCGGAGCAGGTTGGGTAGGCCGGTGCGCTCGCGTTTGCCGCACCCGTACCCGGTGGCCGTGACCGTGAACGCGGCCGGGGGCCCGGGGTCCCGCACGAGGGTGCGCACGATGGCCGCGCCCGTGGGCGTGGTCAGTTCCATGGGCGTGTCGTCAGGGGCGACCGCCAGGCCGCGCACGAGTTCGGCCACGGCCGGTGGCGGCACCGGCAGCAGGCCGTGTTGGGTGCGGACCGTGCCCGTACCGAGCCGGAAGGGCGAGGCGTGGCAGGCGGTGATATCGAGCCGGTCGACGGCGAACGCGGCCGTGACGATGTCGACGATCGAATCGACGGCGCCCACTTCGTGGAAATGGACGGTCGGCCATGGCACGCCGTGCACGCGGCCCTCGGCCTTGGCCAGGACGGTGAAAATGTCGATGGCCAGGCGGCGCGTGCGCGGCGGCAGGGGGGCGGCGTTCAGCATGCGGGCGATGTCGCGCATGGTCCGGTGGTGGCCGTCGTGACCGCGGGCGTGGTCGTGACCATGGGGGTGGACGGGGTGCACGCAGAAGTCGGTGCCGCGGATGCCGCCGATCGTGCGGCGCCGGACGGCCAGCCGGAATTCACCGGCGACAGGCAGGGCGCCGAGTACGCCGGCCAGTTCCCGGCGGTCGAGGCCGAGGTCCAGGAAGGCGCCGGCGACCATGTCCCCCGAGATGCCGGAGAACATGTCGAACCAGAGGATCGCGCCCATGGTCACCGCCGGGCGCTGCGGGCGACAAATTTCATCCGCAGGTCATAGAGGGCGCCGGTGATGAACTTGCTTTCCTCCGGCGTGAGGTTGCCCCGGGTCTTGGTCCCGATGAGCGCCAAAAGGTCGATCGCGTACTTGGCCAGTTCCAGGTTCACGGTCCGTTTGCCCTCGAGCGGATTGTCGATCTCGCCCAGGTGGATGAGCACCTGGGTCGCGAACCCCTGGAGATACTTCAGAAAATCGGGGGCGGGCATGGCGGCGGGGGGCGTTTCAGTCATGGCGGCGGTCCCTGTTCCAACGGTCCACAAAGGCGCGGTAATCCTCGGCCGTGTCGATGCCCGGGGGCGAGGACGCCACCTGCACCACGCGGATGCGGCGGCCGTTCTCGAGCACCCGCAACTGTTCCAGCCGTTCGGTCCGTTCCAGCGCCGAGGGCGGCCACTGGGTCAGTTCCAGCAGAAATTCACGGCGGTAGCCGTAGATGCCGAGGTGGAGAAAGGGGCCCTGGCCGTAGGCGTCGGCGGCCTCGCGCTTGAAGGGGATGGGCGCCCGCGAGAAATAGAGGGCGTACCCGGCGCGGTCGAGCACCACTTTGACGGCCGACGGGTCGTTGATCCGGCCGGCATCGAGCGGGCAGCAGGCCGTGATCATGCCGCAGGCCGGGTCGGCGGCCAGCCCCGCGGCCATGGCGTCGATCACGGCCGGGTCGAGTTCCGGTTCGTCGCCCTGCACATTGACGATGATTTCCGCCTCCAGCCCGCGCGCCGCCTCGGCGATCCGGTCCGTCCCCGAGGGGTGGGCCGGCGAGGTGAGCACGGCGCGCGACCCGAACGGGGCCACGGCGGCGATGATCTCCGGGCTGTCGGCCGCGATCAGCACCTCGGCCGGCAGGCGCGCGCGGCGGGCGTTCTCGTAGGTGTGCTGGATGAGCGGCCGGCCCGTTTCGGCCAGAAGCATCTTGCGCGGCAGGCGGGTGGACCCCACCCGGGCCGGGATGATGACGGCGGTGCGGGGGGTCATTGGAACAGGGTCTTCCCGGTCTGGGTGTTCTCGGCCTTGACCAGGTCGATCGTGGCCGTCCTGAAGGGGAGCTTGATCACGATCCGGATGGGGATATGGTAGGTCTCGTCGATCCAGACCAGGATATCCCTGCGGCTGAAGAAGATCCCCTCCAGGGCCCGCTTGGGCTTGAGGATGAACGCCTTGAACTTGCCTACGCCGGCCAGCACCAGTTCGCGGGAGGCCAGGTTCTTCACGCTCACATCCACCAGGGCATCCTCGTTGAACACCGTCATCCGGCGCTGGTCGCCCACGGCCGGCAGGTCCTTGCGGAGCAGGTAGAGCAGGGAGATGTAATCGTGGACCCGCCCCTCGAAGGCCAGCGTGCTGCGCGTAGTGGCGCGCCGCCGGGTGCGGGTGTACTCGGCCGTCTGCGTCGTGTAATCGGGCAGGAAGGTCACCGACTTTTTGATCTCGCTTTTTTCGGTCTCCTCCATCTCGAAGGCGAGCGTGGCGAGGTCGTCGGGGGCCACGGTCGAGCGGTAGGAGTAGGAGAGGGAGGGCAGCCAGGGATGGGTGGAGTTGGCCAGAAGCACCAGGTCCAGGTTCTCGGGGTTTTTTTCGGAGGCCTTGATCACCAGCTGGGCCTGGCCCAGGATGAAGATGCCGCTGCGGATGGTGTAGGAGAGCTTTTCGCCCGCCACCATGAGCTGGCGGCGGTTGGCCTCGATCTGCGCTTCCGCGGGGGTCCAGGCCTTGGGTTCGGGCAGGACACAGCCGGACTGGCATACCGCGGCCGCAAGCACGGCGGCGGCCAGTATGTCACGGATGGCGGATGTGTTCATGGATCCGGTCCCAGAATGCGTCAGCGGTCCCGTCGGAGACGGGTGCCATTGTAATTGCAAGGGCCATAAATTCAACGGTATTCTTGGCGTTTTTTAAAAGCGGGCCGGTCTTGACCGCGTCCTTTTCCGTGGTCAGGGCGACGGCCGCCCCTGCCGCCCGGGCCGCGGCGGCGACCGCCTCCAGGTCGGCGGGCGTGTAGGCGTGATGGTCGGGGAAGAAGCGCGTGCCCGCCACGACGATGCCCGCGGCGGCGACGGTGGTCTGAAAATGGGCCGGATCGGCGATGCCGGCGAACAGGAAGACCGGTGTGCCGGCCAGGGCGTCGACGGGTTCGGTGCGCTCCCCGCGCCTGATCGCCGCGGGGCGGTGGCGGAAGGCGAAAAGATCGGCCCCCGGGGTTCGGCCCGCCACGGCGGGCGGCGGGGCGTCGGCGGCGCATTTGGTGACCGCGATGAGATGGGCCCGGCGGCGGGCGCCCCACCATTCCCGGAACGGGCCGGCCGGCAGGAGCAGTTTGGGGAGGGCGACCGTGCGGGCGTCGATGGCCAGGATGTCGCAGTCGCGGTGCAGGCGCCGGTGTTGGAAACCATCGTCGAGAATGATCACATCGGCCCCCGCCGCCACGGCCCGGCGGGCGGCCGCGACCCGGTCGGGATCGGCGAGGGCGATCATTCCGGGCAGTTCCCGCCGGACCAGTTCAATCTCGTCGTTGGAGCCGCCCCGGCCGCCGTAGCCCCGGGCGATGACCGCGGGCCGCCGGCCCTCCGCCCGCAGTTGCCGGGCGATGTGCATCACGAGGGGGGTCTTGCCCGTGCCGCCGGCCGTGAGATTGCCGACGCTGATTACCGGCATGCCGGCGCGGGCGACGGTGAGGATCCCCGCGTCGTAGAGCAGGTTGCGCACCGCAACGGCGGCGCCGTAGACGAGCATGGCGGGCACCAGCAGGCCGCGGAGGAGAGCCGCGGGGATGCCGGTGGTGCGCATCTGGATGAAATCCTCGACCGCGCGTCGCAATGGCATGGGGGTGGTCTCCCGTCCGGCCGTCATCGCGCGGGTTTGGCGCCCGGCGGAACGGGGGGCTTGCCCGCCGGCGTCTGGTCCGGCCCGGGGTATTCCCGGCCGTACCGGTGCTGCAGGATGATGCCGGCGGCGGCCAGCAGGAGGAAGGTGAGGAAGCCCTGCGCCGCGGGATCGAGCCAGGCGAGGACGCGCAATGCCGCGCCCCGTTCCTGTAGAATATTGTGCAGGCCGATGAGCAGGTAGAACGCGCCGATCAGGGAGGTGGAAACGATGATGATCGACCGGAAAAAATAGATCGAGAGGGCGCCGAAGAGGATGAACCCCACCACGAGGCCGCCGACGGCGAAAGCGGTCTGGTGCGCACCGGAGGCGAAGATCATCTCCACCGGCCGCGAGACCAGGATCGCGCCGCCGAGGCCGCCCAAGGTGAACACGACCGCCTTTTGGAAGGGGAACGCCAGGATGAATCCGGCCACGGCCAGCACGATCACCAGCGTGTACCGCAGAGCGATGCTGATCGTGAAATGGTCGCCGAGGAACTGGGCCGTCAAAAGCCCCAGCACCAGCCCCGACAGGGCGATGGTGATCTTGTAGAGGTTCCAGCCGAAGCCCATGAACACGATCCCGATGATCACCCAGAGCACGGCGACGATGTTGATCCCGGGGCCGGCGGGGGCCGGTTCCGCGGCCGCCAGGATGCCGGGCAGAAAGCCAAGGGCGGCGGTTAGGGCGGCGGTTAGGGCGGCTGTGCGGACGGATAGGCGGGTCATGCCGTGATCTCCTCACCGGCGGGGTGCCGGGAACATATGCATTCGCGCCTATTATACCCGGCCGGCGGTGCATTTCCAGCGAAATCTTTCCCGGACTCCGGTCGGGCGTCGGCACGGGCATGCCGGCCCATATAAAAAAACCAAAAAAAACCTTGCAATGGTCAACAATCGAATATAATGACGGTATGATTTATTATGACCCGATCCTTGTGGTACTGAGGAGCCGTATATGCGCTTCTTGACCGCTTTCTTGGTGTGCGTTCTTTGTGTGGGAATTGTCGCCCCCGCGGCCATGGCCGGCGAGACCGTCTCCAACGGCGCGGTGTCCATGTTTTCGATCGGGAACGGCATTCTGGGCATCCTGCTCCACGCGGATAAAAAACTGCTGGTGTATGAGATCACCGACCGGACCCTGGCCCTCAAGGGCGTACGGACCTACCACTACGACGGCCAGTTCGCCCGGACCATCTCCACACTCAAAATGGAGGGGACCTATCCCCTGCGCGGCAGATTGATCGACACTGCCGCCGCGCCGTTCGCGCTCTACGAAGATCTGTTCAAGAAGGAAGAGTACACCTTCGACCCCAAATACAAGGTTCCGGGCCTTGCCGAAAAATCTTCGGGAGGCGGCGGTGACTTGGCCCTTTTGATCGAAAAATCGACTTCCGAAGGGCTTCTGGTCATCCTCGATGCGAAGAATGCCGCCCTGCTGGTCTATGTCATAAACAAACAGAAGATCCAGTTCGTCACCTGCCGTTCGATCATGATGGAGGCCCAGATCCCGCTCTTTTTCCCCGCCGCGAACGATTCGACGGTTCCCACCGCCCTCCGCCGCGATCTGGTTGAGATCGCCAAAGATTTCGGCCCCAAGGATAAACAGGGCAAGCCGAATCGTGACCTGCCCGAGGGTGGGGTTGGTTTTGAGGTGGTGGAACTTCCGTATGTTGATAAGATCCTTAAGGGGGACGATGCCGGCGCCACCCCAGCCCCGGCTCCGACACCGCCATAATGATGATGTCTTGTGATCAAACGGCCATTTGTCCGTGAGGAGCAGGTATGGCAGATAAATTCTTGAGCTTTGAAGAGGTCATGAAGAAACTGGGTGTCTCCAAGGCCGAACTTGAAGGCATGGTCGGCGACGGCCGGTTGCGGGCCTTTCGCGTCGGCGGCCAGACCAAGTTCAAGGACGCCGACGTCGAGGAGCTTTCCCATTCCTCGACGGATGCCACGGTGGTCCCGGACGGTGATGTCGAACTGGCCAAGGGCGCGGCCGACGACCTGCTCGAGTCGGGCACCGAAGAGATCGTGTTCGACGAAGAGGTCGATGAGAACGCCGCTACCGCCGAGTTCGATGCGGATGACGCGACCACCCAGGAACTCACCCTGGACGAAGGCAATGTGTTCGACTCGGAAGCCGGTGTGGCCACCGAGCAGGTGGATGTGGATGGTGCCGATGCGGGCGGAACGCCGTCCTCTTCGCGCCGCCGCGCCGCCGCCGCGCCTTCACGCCGTATCGCCTCCTTCCCGATCGACAAACCGCCGATCTGGGTCAGTATCGCCCTGGTCGCGACCATCATGGTCCTGGTGCTGGCCGCCATGTCCTATTATCAGCAGGCCCGCTTCAAGGAGGCCGGGGCCAAGATCTTCTCCCCGCTCAATGTGTTCGCGGATCCGTTGAGGCCGGCGAACTGATCCTTTCCGTCGCCAAGCGCTTATCGCGCCAAGGTATGTAGGAGTAACGCATGCGGAATCTCAAGTTGGGAGTTGCAATCGTTTCGGTGGTCGTCGGGATGACGGTCTGGGCCGGTTGCGACGGGCAACCGCAGCCGCAGAAGCCCCGCACCTTGGTGCAGAAGGGCGAATTCGATTCCGCGGCATATGCCAGCCTGCAAAAGGAATACCAGGATCTGCAGACCCGGTCCGCTTCGGGCGACCTGAAGAACAAGGAGTTGATGGAACTGATCAAGTATTACCAGGGCCGCGAAGGGGCCCGCACCATCCTCACCGGTGAAGTCGATGGCATCATCGATGACCTCCTCAAGTTCGGCGGCAGCCGTGATCAGGACCGGATCACGCTGGAGGACCAGTTTTTTTTCAAGGCCGGTTCGGCGAACTTGACCGAGCAGGGCGAGAACTACCTGCTCAACATCGCCAAGGAACTGCGCAAGATCGATTACCTGATCCGGATCGAGGGCCATACCGATCCCACCCCGCTCCTGAATCCCGAGAACAAGCGCCGCTTCGGGGACAACTGGGGCCTTTCGGCCGCGCGCGCCGCGGCCGTGGTCCGCTTCCTGCAGGAACGGGGCGGCATTCCGGGCGAACGGCTGACGGGGGTCTTCTACGGGCCCTACCGTCCCGTGGCCGCGAACACCAAGGAAGGCAACAGCAAGAACCGGCGCGTTGAGATCCGCCTGGTGCCGCCGTATACCGAGCAGGAAATGAAGATCGACCTTGTCCGGGAGCCGGGACAACCGTCCGCGGTCACGGATGACGGGTTCCGCAGCACCGACAGCTTTCTGGGCGGCGACAAGCCTGAGATCCCCCGGAAGTCCACGCCGGTCCCCACGCGGGTCGAAACACCGGTTAAACCGGCCGGTGGCGCGCTGGAAGGCATTGTGCCGGTCAATCCCGTGCCGGAAAAAACCGCTCCGCCGGCCACCACCGGGGGTGGAACGACCGAACCGGCTTCCGACGAAGCCCCGGTCATCATTAAATAATCCGTCTTTAAACACGATCGTGCCCCTTGGCGTGATCGTGTTGTTTCCGGACCACCCCGTTAAGAACGGCAACGGTAACGATACCCGTATCGGCGGGCCCTTACGCCGTGGATTCAAGATCTACTTATTTGGGGCTTCACACCCAACCGTACTATAATCCGACATTGCGAGCTACCCAACCGCAACTGCAGATTTCCTGATCCCGGCGGAAAATGCTTTGGCACTTTTTGGCGTCAGCCAGGCGCGTGAATCAACCATAGGCCGGTTTGGGTGGTTAGTGCCCGTAAATGAATAAAGTATCCATTTCGACATAGAGATTCCGTCCGCAGCCAAGGCGCGAG
>JBDREB010000273.1:0-9675 GCA_043820325.1 Planctomycetota bacterium
GGAACCCACAAAATATGTGATGTAACCGTCTTTTTTCAAGATGCTGACGAGCGCGCCGACACGGATGGCCCCTACAGGAAATCCCGGCAAAAGCATCTGGTGCATGACCAATCATCCTGAAGTCCGACCCCAGGAAGGATAGCCGCCGCAGCCCATTTGTCACGCGGAAAATGCGCCAAACCCGTTCCGGAAAACCATCGGTCCACCCCACAGGGATCAGGAAATCTGACCTTATCAAGAGTCGTTCCGTAAATCTGTCCGCGGGCCCGAGGTCGAGTGAGGACAAGCGGGGCGCGAAGCCTGAAGCAGGTTATGCCGCGGGTCAAGGCATAACCGATGGAAGGCGACAAAGCCTCGCGCAGCCGCAGCCGACCGAAGTCAGGAGAGATTTGCGGAGCGACTCTACGGGAGCCGGTGATTTTGTCTTGAACTCCACCGGATCGTGGTGCGTGGCCATGCGGCCGGAAAAAATATCGCCTTTGCGCCTGAAGAACTCGGGATCTTCGTCTTCTACAACTTGAGCGCCTTTGGTACGCCGGTGAAGACCACGATCGTTGCGGCAGGCATGGAATTCGAGGCTTACACCGCGGTGCTGAAGGCCCGGTGGCCCGGGTTCGCGTTTCCCGCCTTCGATGAGGCACGCTACCGCCGCATTGTCAATGAACGCGCCCTCTTTGTTACGCCCACGGCCGCGGCCGGCACGGGCATGTTCCCCAAAAGCGCGCCGCGCGTGGTCGCCGGCGCGACGGTCCTGCCCCTGGCCGCCATCAAAGCCGATCCGCGCCTGCTCCCCGACCGCCCTGTGGCCGAGGATCTGTATGTGGCGCTCAATCTCTCGCTGGCCCTTCAGACCCGGGTGGCGCTGGAGCGGGCCGGCGCGCGGCCCGGGACCGCCATCTATATCGAGGGGGGGTTCCGCAAGAACGATGCCTATGGACGGCTGGTGGCCGCACTCTTTTCCGGCGCGCGTGTGGCCTACACGGGCATGACCGAGGCTACGAGCTTCGGTGCCGCGCTTTTAGGCAAGTGCGCGGTCGAGAAGCGGCATCCGCGCGACCTTGCCGCCGCGTTCGACCTGGCGGCCGACCCCGTGACCGCGGCCGAAGTGCCCGGCCTGACAGAATACGCGGCCGCGTTTGGTGACCTGGTGACCGCCTGATCATCCTTTTCATTTGCAGGAGCCGACCATGACGACATCCGCGGGCCTTACCAGCCGGGAAACCGGGATCCTGCGCGAACTTGCCCGGCGCGTGGCGGCGATCGCCGGCGAACCGGCCAATCTGGAACGCAAGGCCGTTTGGTACGCGCTTGACGCGGGAATTCCGGGCCGGCCCATGGTCCTGGCCGAATTCGAAGGGGTCAAGGATCGCATCCGGCCGCTGGCCGAAGCCGATCTGGCATGCACCGATCCCTGTGCCCGGGGGGGGGGGTGGAGCGGGAGTTGCGCGCGATCATCTACCGGTACGAAGTGCTCCGGGACGACCATGTGGTGGAGCCGTTCTACAACGGCAACTGGCAGATCGTGGTAAGCGACTTCGGCGTCAAGGCCGTGACCCACTGGGGGGATAATGACGGCCATCTGGCCGCGCGGTCGTGGGACCCGCCCATCCGCGACCTGGACGCCGATTTCGGCCGACTCCACCCGCGTACTTCCACCGTCGACCGTCCGGCCACCCGGGAGGGCATGGCGCGCCTAGCGGCCCTGTTCGACGGCGTTCTCGGCGTGCGCATCCGGGGCGGTTTCTACTGGACCATGGGCATGACCTGGCACGCGATCGAACTGATCGGCCTAGAAGGGCTGATGCTCAGCATGTACGACAACCCCGCCGGCCTCCACCGGCTCATGGCCTTTCTCCGCGACGACCACCTGGCCTTCGCCGACTGGCTGGAGCGCGAGGGGCTCTACTCCCTGAACAATGGGAACGATTACATCGGTTCGGGTTCCATGGGGTATTCGGCCGCCCTGCCGCGCTCCGGCCGGCCGGCTGATGCGCCGGTGGTGACGGCCGACCTGTGGGTCCTTTGGGAATCCCAGGAGACCGTGGGCGTGGGGCCGGAGCAGGTCGCCGAGTTCGTCCTGCCCTACCAGACGGCGATCGCCCAAAGGTTCGGCCGGGTCTATTACGGCTGCTGCGAACCGGTCCACAACCGCCGGCATCTGCTGCGGGACCTGCCCCGTCTGGCGTGGGTCTCCGTCTCGCCGTGGGCCGACCAGCGGTTCATGGCCGAAGTCCTGGGCCGGCGGTTCGTCTTCTCGCGCAACCCCAACCCCACGCAGGTGAGCACGGAGCGCTTTGATGAAGCGGCCATCCGGGCCGACTTCCGGACCACCCTGGCGGCGGCCCGAGGGTGCCGGCTGGAGATCATCATGAAGGATGTGCACATCCTGCATGAACAGCCCGAACGCCTGGCCCGCTGGGTGGCGCTGGCCCGGGGGTCTATTATACGGGCAACCCGGCCCTTGTCTATCGGCCCCGGATATACAACCGTACGGCCACCGATCAGGGCGAGGCTTACTTCAAGTTCGATCTTTCCAGCATCCCGGCCGGCAACACGATCGAGACGGCCAAGTTCTGGCTGGCCCCGAGCAAGCGCGGCCAGACCGCGCCGATCGTCCTGTATGCCGACGGCCTGATCGGGACCGATACCTGGTCGGCGCCGCTCACCTGGGCCAGTCGGCCCGATTTCACCCTGAAAGAGGTTGACCTGGTCTCTCTGGCCACCGTGCGGTACGAGTACGGTTGGATTACCCTGGCCAACAAGGCGCTCAACGACTATCTCAAAAGCGAATTCCTGACCGATAAGACCATAACCCTGCGTCTGACCAGTGGGCGCTTCGACAGTAGCAGTTACTGGGTGGAGGTCTGCACCAAGGACTCGAACGCCCCCCCACGCCTATTGGTAACCCACAACGCACCGCCCGTGGCCGGCCTGGCCAATGTCACCACGCCCTCTGTCACCGGGCCCTTCCCGTTCACTGCCGACTTAAGCGGTGCGACAACGACCGATGACGGCGACCTCCGGGGCGCGTCGTTCTATTTTGATTTTGATTATGTCGCGCCGACCTTTACCGTCGATTTCATCGGCACCGGCGCGACCCCGTGGCTGGCCTCCCATACTTATGCTGTCGACGGCACCTATAGCGCGGCGCTCAAGGTGACCGATGGCCGCGGTGCGTCCAATATTGCCACCGTGTCGGTCGTTGTGGCGGACAACTTCCTGCCCGGCACTTTCAACTTCACCCACTTGCCGACAGCCCCGTTCGTCGGGATCGAAGGGACGCCGGTCACCATCTCCGTGGCGCGGACCGGGGGCAAGACCGGCGTCGCCACGGTGGACATTGTCACGACCGATGATACCGCGGTCAATGGGGTCGATTACGACGGGACCACGCAGACGGTTTCGTTCGGTGCCCTCGAGATGGGAGTCAAGGATGTGGTGTTCACCCTGACCGACAACGGCTCATCGGCGCCGCCCAAGTATTTCGACATCGCCCTGGCGAACGCCACCGTGGCCGCGATCGGGACCTCGGCGCACACGGGTACGGTGCGCATCATGGACAATGACACCAAGTCATCGGGCAGCAGCGGTGGCGGTGGCTGTCTGCCGGGCACGGGCGCGGGGTTGGCCCTGCTCGGCTTGGCCGGCCTGGCCTGGTTCGGCCGCAAACGGGACTGATCCTTTTAGTACACCGCCCCACAATTAAGGGGCCAGATCTTAATCATCATAACGACCCGATTCCGGAACGCTGGTTCATGCCGGATCTTGTTTGGTAGGGGCACGGCATGCCGTGCCCAACCCAATTGGACCCAAAACAAGCGTCGTCCCGGGCTGGATCTTCCTCGACTCCGTCCACAAGCCGGCCACGCGAGGGCACGGCATGCCGTGCCCCTACAGCGGAAAAGAATGCCACGGTGGTACCGGCGCGCCCTCTTTTGACCCCTTTATTATGGGGCGGTGTACTTAGTACACACGAACAGAATGACGGGCCACGGGGTCACTTCGCGGCGAGCTTGCCCTCTTCCTCGGCCGCGCACGAGACGGCCATGCGCATACCCACGAACGGCGAGCGGTAGAGCATGCTCTCCGGCACATTGCGGTTATAAGCGCGCGCGAAGATCTTGAGGATGCTCTCGGGCAGGCCGAAAGTCCCGCCGCGGAGCACGCCCGTCACCTTGTCGCCGGCGATGGTCCACTCAGCCACATTGCCCGACACATCGTGGCAGCCGTAGGGGGAGACATCGTCGGCCACGAAACCGATCTTCTCGGTGCGGTCGCCGAAATTGCCCTTGGCCTTGTCCCACTCGCTGCCCCAGGCGTATACGCGCTGGACGGCGGCGGCCGCGTCCCAGGCCGCGGCCTTTTCCCATTCGAACTCGGCGCACAGCCGGTAATCCCGGCCGGCCTTCTCGGCCTTCCAGCGGGCAAAGGCGCGGGCCTCGAAATAGGAGATGCCCGTCACGGGGTGGTCTTCCCGGCCAAGGGGGTACTTGCCCTCGATCCAGGTCGCCGGCCCCTTGACCGCACCGTCGCTGCAGGTGAAACCGTCGATCTTCTGCCGGCCGTCGGCGTCCCAGTACTGCTCCTTGGTGTACCCGCCGTCGAGCACGAACGGGTAGAACTCGCTGTTGGTGACCTCGTAGACGCCGATGTAATAGGAAGACAGGGTCAGGGTGCCGAGCGCGTTGCCGGCCTCGGCCTCGGAGGTCCCCTTCCGGAATTCGGAGCCGGCGATGTAGATCATGTTCTCCGGCACGCCGGTGACTTCGGCGATCGTGGTGGCCATGCCCGCCGCATCGGCATTGCCGGCGTCCAGTTTGGTCACATCGGCCAGGCGCGCCTTGGCCTGGTCGTATTCGCGCGCGTTGAAGGCGTCCTGCGCCTGCTTGAGATAGGCCTTGATGCCCGCCGCGCGCGCGTCGGCCATCTCGCCGACGATGATCTTCCGGGCGTCCACATCGGCCCCCTTTTCGAGGGCGGCCAGCTTGTCGATGGACTCGATGAACGAACCCTGGCGCACGCGGGCCCGGGCGTCATCGAGCCGGCGGCCATAATCGATCTCGGAAAGCAGCGGCGGGATCTCGGGGTCATTGCCCACCTTCTCCTTGGCCAGCTTGAGGCAGGCCTCGGCCTCGTCCCATTTGCGGTCCGTGATGTTGGTCTTGGCCTTGGTGATCTGGTCCTTGAAGAACTTCAGGTTGGACTGCTCGTCCTCGGTATCCTTGAGGGCCTGATCGACCATGGCGATATCGGCTTTATCCTGTTCGACCGCCGGATTCTTGGCGGCCTTGGCCTGGAAATACATGAGGATGGCCAGGTCGTACCCCTTTTCCTCGCGGGCGGCCCGGGCGATGGTCATGGCGGCGTTGAAAATGCCGGCCTTGGCGCGCGCCAGTCCCGAATCGATCGCGAACGCCTCGTTGAACGACTGCATGGCCATGAGCGCTGTCTTTTTGCCTTCCAGCCGCATGGCCTTGTCATCCACGGCAGACTTCAGTGCGGTCTCGGCCTCGGTCAGGGTCTTGTCGCCCGCATCACACTTCTGAAGGGCCGTGGCCTGGCTGATCTTGGCCTTGATCTGGCGGCCCAGGTCATCGATGCTGGCATTGGTCGCGGGAATAACAGGGCTGTTCGCGTTCACCCCGCCCAACTTGGTCACAGCCACCTTGGCACTCTCGATCTGCTTTTCAACCTCGGGATAAGCGGTCTTGAACGCGGCTTTTTTCAGTGTAACATCAGCCGTATCGATGCACTCTTGGGCTTCCTTTTCGTACAGGGCGATATCCTTGGCCAGCTTGGCGCGGCTCTGGATGCCGCTCCAGATGAACCAGGTGGCCACCGCGATGACGACGAGCGCGGCGACGGCACCCATGGCGGACAGCGCCTTGTTGCGTTTGACCCACCGGGCCGTGAGGTAGATCCGCGAAACGCGGCGCGCCTTGATAGGTTCGCCGTCGAGGAACCGCAGGATATCCTCGCGCATGTCCTTGACGCTGGCGTAACGGGTGGGAATGTCCTTTTCGAGGGCCTTGAGGATGATGGCCTCGAGCTCCCAGTCCAGCCCCTTGACGAGGTCGGTGGGCCGTTGGGGTTCATTGTTGAAGATGGCGTACATGATCTCCTGGATCGTGTTGCCGCGGAACGGCCGCACGCCGGTGACCATTTCGTACATGATCACGCCCAGGGCGAAAATGTCCGTGCGTGTGTCGATCAGATCGCCGTGGCCGGCGGCCTGCTCGGGACTCATGTAGTGGGGCGTGCCCATCACCGCGCCCGTGGCCGTTTTCAGGGAAAGGTTCTCCTCCCCTTCCGATTCCTTGAGCTTCTTGGCCAGGCCGAAGTCCATGATCTTGGGCTCGCCCTGCTTGGTGAGCATGATGTTGACGGGCTTGAGGTCGCGGTGGATGATCTTGTGCGAGTGGGCGTATTCCATGCCCTCGAGCGCCTTGGCGTACTTGCGCAACTTGTCATTGAGCTCCACATCGGCACGCTTGACATAGGCGTCGAAAGTGCCGCCCTCGACGAATTCCATGGCGAAATAGAACCTGCCCTCGTGATTGCCGATGTCGAAGATGTCGACGATATTGGGGTGCTTCAGGGCGGCGCAGGCCTCGGCCTCGCGCAGGAAGCGCTTTTTATCCATCTCCGAAGCGTCGCTGCCGGCGAGCATCAGCTTGATGGCAACCTGGCGGTTCAATGACTTCTGCTTGGCCTTGTAGACCACGCCCATGCCGCCGCGGGCGATCTCGTCGATGATCTCATAGTTGGCCCAGCTGGAGGAGATGTCCAGGCCCTGGGAGGACATGCCCGAAATGGTGGGCTGGGTGGGCGGGTCCTTCATCGTGCGGGCCTCGCCCACATCGGAACCGGAACACGGTTCCTTCATGGTCCGGCCGAAATGGAGGTCGTGACGGCTGCCGGAGCCCTCTTTCTCGCCGTCCTTGAGCGTACGCATGTCGGCGGAACCCGGACCGGCGGTCACCTGAATGGCGCCATCCTTCATGGTGGCACCCACATCAGCGCCGCCGTCTTTCATGGTCATCTCGGGCGCCGCGTCCTTCATGGTCATTTCGGGTGCCCCGACGACCGGCTCCAGGATGGTCCGGTCGTCCGTGTCCCCCTTGAGCGTGGCCAGCGGTTCATCGCCCCGGACGGCCTCCTGCAGGGTCCCCTCCATATCCTGGACGCCGGAGACATTCTTGCTCTGGCACTTGGGGCACTGCGCCTTTTCGG
The DNA here is from genome assembly GCA_043820325.1 of Planctomycetota bacterium. Lineage (GTDB taxonomy): Bacteria > Planctomycetota > JBDREB01 > JBDREB01 > JBDREB01 > JBDREB01. Next base: position 7,234 of record JBDREB010000273.1, read on the forward strand.
AAGTAAAGAACTCGCCGCAGGCGTCGCACATATACTTCATACGGTTCATATCGGCACCTTCCTTATCTTACGATGGCCGGGTTAATCAAGTTCGACTTCAGCGGGGTTCTTGGCGCCGAGCTGGCCCATGATGGCCTTGATGGCGTTCTCCTTGTCGGAGCCCTTCAGGATCAGCTGCAACTCTTCGCGGCCGGTGCGGACGGGCCGCTGGGTGGCGCCGCGGAACTCGGAGGTGAGCTTCACGCGCTCGCCGGCGTAGAGGAAAGCCTCGCCCATGGTCACCAGGCCGTCGGCGTTGGTATCGCCCTTGTCGGAGGCCACCGCCTCGAGCAGGTAGTAGGTGAACAGGCTGCCCCGAAGCTCGGAGAAAATGCCGGCCGGTTCGCCGGGACTGCCGGCGGTGAAAACCGTGGCATGGTCACCGAGTGCGGCCGCGATCATATCAGCCGTGACCATCCCCTCCTTGCGAAGAGTCTTGCCGGCCATCTTGTTGCTGGAAAAGGAGGTGTCGAGGATGAAGACGATCTCCCCCGGACACTGCGCATCGGTCCAGCCTTCGGCCGCCTCGGTCACCGCAGTCTTTTCGGGCTCCCCGGTCACCATGGCTGTTTCAGTCGCTTCAGTCATCCCAGCCGTTCCATCGGCATCAACGGCCGCCGGTGCCGGCTCGATCTCCGCGGTCTCCGGCGTCGTGGCGGCCGTTTCGGCCCCCTCGATCATCACGGCCGTTTCAGGCTCCTCGGTCACCACGGTCCCTGGGGTCACGGCGGCCGCTTCAGTCGCCTCATTCACCGCGGTTGTTTCGGTCTCCGCTGCCGCCGCGATCGTTGCGGCCACTTCGGGACCATCGGCCTCTGCCGCCGCCACAGGCCCCTCGATCCCCGCGGTCCCGTCAGTCGCCTTGACGGATTTGAGAGCCGCGGCGATCTCGACGAAAGTGAGCGCCGTCCCGGCCAGATTGTCGATGTCGGCGTCATAGGGCACGAGGGCCGGAACGACCGTGCCGTCGGGCCCCGTGAGCGCGGCGCCGTACCCGCAGTAGTAGACCAGGAGGGTATCGGTCGAGCGGGTACGGCGGCCCAGCTCGGCAAGCGCATCCAGGATGTCCGCTTTGCCGGCCTGGCCGTCGAGCATCAGCTTGCTGTACCCTGCGCGTGCCTTGCCGGTCCCCCCTTCGGGTTCGGGACCGAGCAGTTTGAAGAACTGGGTGGCGTCCTCCACGGCATAGGGAACCGGGCTGATACGGCTGTTGTTGTACGAATTGATGCCAATGGATACCACCACGGTCTTGGCCACGGCCTTGCGGAAGGTGGCTTTTTCGGAAATGGCCTTAACCACCCCCTGCTTGAAGTCGGCCAAAAGGTCGCTTTTGATGGTATTCAGCATGCCAGGGGTCATGTTCTCCGCCACCTTGGACCAGTTCTCCGGGCCGAAGCTTGAAGGCCCGCGCCACACATTGAAGAACGACCAGCCGCGCTGAAAAGTATTGAGCCGCGCCTCGGTGGTGGCGCTGTAGGTCTTGCGGATCACATCCTCGCGGGAGTAGACATCGATGAGCGCCACTTCAAGGTCGGCCGACGCGCTGTAGATCTCGTCGTGCACATACCAGGCCGGCACCACCAGAAGGAGCCACAGGAACATGTTGCCCACATGACCGCCGGTGTGGCCGGTGAAGGCGACCTGGTTCTTCTTGAGCTGGGAATAGAGCACAAAGTCGAACCCGCGCTGCCAAGCCTCATTGATCGCCAGGGCGCGGCCCCCCTCTGCGCCTTCGCGGATCGTTTCCTCCAAGAGGAGCTTGGTGGGCAGGACATTCTCGAAGAGGCCGAGTTGCTGCGCCAGTGTGCTGATCTCGGCCGTCTCTTTTTCGACATCATACGCCGGGATGAAGGTGTTCTCAACCTCAGGATGGGTCGTGCCCGGTGCAGCGGGCAGGGAGGCGATGTCCACGAACGCCACCATCGTCCGGCCGGGAATGGGGTTGGAGGGCGAGGCCGTCATTTCCAGGATCACCGGGTCCTTGGCCAGCGGCGCCGTCGCCACCGCCCCACAGCCCGCGGCCAAGAGGGCCGCCAGAACACTCAAAGCGAGCAAAGACTTCATGTTCATCCCGTGCGTCCTTATAACCGGGTTAGCGTATCAACCGATCCTCAACCAGAAAAAGGATTATAGTGGTTCACACCTTGAATGCCAGAAAAAAATCGTGCGGCAGGCATCCCCGCCGCACGATGTGAGCCCGGCCGTTCAACGACAGACAAATAAATAGCGCGCATCCCCTTCTTGTCTAAGTACACCGCCTCACAATTCAGATTTCCTGATCCCTATCCGTAACCGGGCATGTTTTTCGGAAAAAGGTTTGGCGCTTTTTCCGACCCACAGGTGATTGTGCGGGGAACATCCGGATGTCAACCGTGTAGGGGCGGGTTTGAAACCCGCCCTCCC
>JBDREB010000274.1:0-3666 GCA_043820325.1 Planctomycetota bacterium
TTGTCTGGATTTCGATTCCTCGACTCGTATCATATCCCACCGGCGTAATTGGCGCAAAATACTTTGCGCAAGTTCAGCAAAGTTCGTTTTTGTGGAACTGTGAATCATCCGGGATCACAGAGAGGTTTCGCAAGTCCCTCATATACCAGGCCGGCCGGTCCTTGACCGATCCGCCCGGGTTGTTGCCCTCGAGCTTGGCCAGGACGCGCACCCGCGCATGGTGCGGATTCAGGCGCGTGAGCGGGACGAGCGGCGTGTTGCCGATGACGGATTCGATGCTCATTCTATGCCCTTTGCATGATCAGGGAATGGTAAAGACCGGGTCGGAAAGTCGGAAGGTCGGAAAGTCGGAAAGCCGGAGAGGACAGGGGAAACACTGAAGATCGAACATCGATTTCCGAACTCCGAAGGAAGATACAACGCCGCCTCCGGCGGCCACATCGACTTTGCGACTGGGCGACCCTTGCGACCCTCTTTGAGCCCTCCCCTTTATACCCCATCCCCGGCCCCATGCAAGCAAAAAATCGGCCGCAATCCTGCTAAATGGCAAATTATACGGGATTTAGCTTGAATTTAAGGCGTTCCCGGTATAATTTCCGCCCTCATGTAGACGATGGCAACATTTTGAAAACCATGTTAGACAGGAGCAGTCCATGGGCTGGAGAGAAACTTGGGAACAGAAGATCGTCCCGGCGCCGGTGCCGGCGGTCAAAAAGGTCGCGCTCGCCTTCTCGGGCGGGCTTGACAGTTCGCTCTGCATCGAGCTTCTGCGCCGCAAGTACAAGGTCAACGAGATCGTCGCGGTCATGGCCGATGTGGGCCAGGGCGCGGATGAGATCAAGGAAGGCATGGAAAAGGCCAAGGTCCTCAAGGTCAAGCCCATCCTGATCGATGTCAAGAAGGAATTCACCGAGAACTGGCTCACCAAGGCCATCCGGGCCAATTCCGACTACGAAGGCTACCCCGTATCCACCTCCATGACCCGCCAGCTTATCGCCCGCGAAGTGGGCAAAATGGCCTCCAAGCTCGGCTGTGACGCGGTGATGGAAGGCTCCACGGGCAAGGGCAACGACCAGTACCGGTTCCACAACACCTTCAAGGTCTTCGCGCCCGAGTGCATCGTGCTTTGCCCGGTGCGCGATTTCAACATGATGCGCTCCGAGGAACGCGAACTCTGCGAGCATTGGGGCATCCCGGTGACCGAGCAGATCGCCGGCGGCGACGACAAGACCCTGTGGTGCCGGTCCATCGCCTCGGGCTCGATCGACCTCAACCAGAAGCTCCCCAAGGACATCTGGATGTGGCTGGTGGTTCCCGAAAAGGCCAAGAACAAGGCCGAAGTGGTGAGCCTGACCTTCGAGCAGGGTCTGCCCACCAAGCTGAACGGCAAAGTCCTGCCCCTTGACAAGCTCGTCGACAGCTTGAATATCATCGCCGGCCGCAACGGCATCGGCCTCATTGACATGTTCGAGGACGGCATCATGAGCCTTAAGAGCCGCGAACTCTACGAGGCGCCCGCCGCCCAGGTGATCCTGAAGGTCCACGCCGACATCGAGGGCCAGTGCCTGACCAAGGAGGAACGCGAGTTCAAGAAGATCGTGGACGCCAAGTGGGCCTACATGACCTACCATGCCGAATGGTTCCACCCGCTCCACGCCGCCCTGGACGCGTTCATCGAGACCACGCAGGCCGTGGTCAACGGCACCGTGTCCGTGAAGCTCTACAAGGGGAGTATGGAGATCGTCGAACGCGACGCGCCCTCCTCCTCGCTCTTCAGCCCCGAGATGCGTTCCATCAAGCGCGCCGGTTTCGACCAGCGCTGGAGCACGGACGCCGCCAAGATCCGCGGCATCCCCTACGAACTCATCGGCAAGCGCATACGGCTGATGAAAAAAGGCAAGTGACCCGGTAAACACCTTTCCCGGTGCCGGGTCCTCTGCCGGCACCGGGATTTTTTTTTAGGGAACGGGTAAAGCCATGGCTAAACTCTGGCAAAAGACCTACACGCTCGACAAGCTGATGGAAGCCTTCACGGTCGGCGACGACCACCTGCTCGATCGCCACCTGATCGTGGCCGATTGCGTGGGCTCGATCGCCCATGGCGCGATGCTGGCGAAGATCGGCGTGCTCACTAAGGCCGAATTCAAGGCCCTCAAGGCCGGCCTGGTGGGGATCATCAAAAACGCCGCCGACTTCCCCATCACGCTGGAAGACGAGGATGTGCACACGGCCGTCGAGAACTACCTCACCGCCAAGTTGGGCGACGCGGGCAAGAAGATCCATACGGGGCGCTCACGGAACGACCAGATCATCGTGGACACCCGGCTCTATTCCAAGGGTTTTCTGTTCACATTCCAGAACGAAGCGCTGAGCCTGGTCCACGAACTGCACGCGTTCGCCGAAAAGCACAAGGCCGTGCCCATGGTCGGCCGCACGCACATGCAGGTGGCCATGCCCTCCTCCGTGGGCCTCTGGGCCGGCGCGATGGCTGAGAGCCTGCTCGACGACCTCGAAGTGGTTCAGACCGCCTATAAGCTCAATGACCAGTGCCCGCTGGGCTCGGCCGCCAGTTACGGCATCCCCCTGCCGCTTGACCGGGAAATGGTAGCGCGGTCGCTGGGATTCGCAAAGGTTCAAAACAATGTACTGTACGCCAACAACAGCCGGGGCAAGATCGAGTCCGTGATCCTTCAGGCTATTCAGCAGACGGTGCTCACCCTCTCCAAGATGGCCCAGGACCTGATCCTGTGGTCCATGCCCGAGTTCGGGTACTTCACCCTGCCCGACGAGCTCTGCTCCGGCTCGAGCATCATGCCGCAGAAGAAGAACCCCTGCGGCCTGGAACTGGTGCGGGCCAAGGCCGCGGTGATTGAGGGCTGCGTGAACACGGTCACGGGGATCATCAAGGGATTGCCCTCCGGGTACAACCGGGACCTGCAGGCGACCAAAGGCCCCTTCATCACCGGGTGCAACACGGGCATCATGTGCGTGGAAGTGTGCGCGCTCACCATCCGCAAACTCCAGGTCAACCGGGAGCGGTGCATCGCCGCCTTCACGCCCGAGGTCTTCGCCACGGACAAGGCCCTCGAGCTTGTGGCCGACGGCATGCCCTTCCGGGATGCATACAAACATGTCGGAACGCATCTTGACCAGCTCAAGAACGAAGACCCTGTTGCGGCCATCAGAAAGAAGACCCATACCGGCACCACCGGCAACCTGAAGCTGGGCGTCATCGCCGCCGGCCTCAAGGCGGGCCGGTCGCGGCAGAAGAAGGCGGCGGCCGCGTTCGACAAGGCCCTGCGGTCCCTCACCGGACTCAAGGATGTCACGGTCTATCGCAAGCCGTATGGGACATAGGCCAGGGTCGGAAAGTCGGAATGGTCGGAATGTCGGAAAGCCCGATCAAGAAGTTCAGCGCGGACGCTGCGTTGATCGTTGAGCGCTCGGAAGCTCGCTGCGTTGAGCGGCCTTCGGCCTGCGTTCATGAAATACATTCCTTAAGTGCCCGTAAATAAATAACCCATCCATTTCGCGTGCGGTGCAGAGTGATGGTTTGACAAACAGGTCAGGCACTGCCGCATCATTAAAGAGGTATAGCTGCCATGGTTGGCCCCCGCCACCAAACCCCGCACGCCCGGAAGGGACATGATCTTCCGTCCGCATCCG
>JBDREB010000275.1:0-10466 GCA_043820325.1 Planctomycetota bacterium
GGGAGGGCGGGTTTCAAACCCGCCCCTACACGGTTGACATCCGGATGTTCCCCGCACAATCACCTGTGGGTCGGAAAAAGCGCCAAACCTTTTTCCGAAAAACATGCCCGGTTACGGATAGGGATCAGGAAATCTGAACTGCGTGATTTCGGTCGGCGTTCCAGCAAAAAAGTCCCCCGCGCCTCCATGGGCGGGATGCGCTTCCCGGCCGACACCAACGCGGCCGTGGCCTCGGTGAACTCCCCGCCCCTGGCCGACGACGCGATCGACCTCATCAACCGCCGCATCGCGGCCCTCAAGCCCGAGAAAGTGAGCTTCTGCACGGCCTGCGGGTACTGCAAGCCCTGTCCCTAAGTACACCGCCCCATAATTAAGGGGCCAGATCTCAATCATCATAATGACCCGATTCCAGAACGCTGGTTCAAGCCGGATCTTGTTTGGTAGGGGCACGGCATGGCAATGCGGAGAAAGATGATGTGCCACGAAGTCACAAAGACACTAACGGGTGCGGGTTTTGATCCGAACCCGACCCGGATCTACCTTTGTGACTTGGTGACTTTGTGGCAGATGTTCCGGGGTTTGGCATGCCGTGCCCAACCCAATTGGACCCAAAACAACCGTCGTCCCGGGCTGGATCTTCCTCGACTCCGTCCACAAGCTGGCGCAAGCGAGGGCACGGCATGCCGTGCCCCTACAGCGGAAAAGAATGGCACAGTGGTATCGGCGCGCCCTCTTTTGACCCCTTTATTGTGGGGCGGTGTACTAAGGATATCGATATACCCCGCATCCTGGGCTGCATCTACGACGCCCGCTTCCTGGGCATGCAGGAATTCGCCCGCGCCAACTACAAGCGCATCAAGACGAACGCCTCCGCCTGCGCCGCCTGCGGCCAGTGCGGAAAGAAATGCACCCAGCACCTCAAGGTCATCGAGGAGATGCGCTGGGCGCAGAAGAACCTGGGGTGAGCCGGGCACCAGTCGTCTTCACGCACCCGTCTGGGATTACGACCGAACCGCTGCGGACAACGGCCATCGTCTGGCGGAAACGACAGGCGTAACGGGTTTCAGTCGGCCCGGGAAAGGGCCCAAAAGTCCAAAGGTCGAAAGGTCCAAAAGTCGAAGGTGCCGGCCAAGCCGGCGACATACGACTTTGCGTCTTTTGGACGCTTTGACTTTTCGACCACGCCGCACGCCGGCGCCCGGCCGCCGCTTAGTGCCCGTAAATAAATAACCTGTCCATTTCGCGTGCGGCGCAGAGTGATGGTTTGACAAACAGGTCAGGCACTGCCGCATCATTAAAGAGGTATAGCTGCCATGGTTGGCCCCCGCCACCAAACCCCGCACGCCCGGAAGGGACATGATCTTCCGTCCGCATCCGGCGTTGCTCATCGACGCCGGATCTTTCCATTGATACGGCTCCTCCTCGCGCCTTGGCTGCGGACGGAATCTCTATGTCGAAATGGATACTTTATTCATTTACGGGCACTTATGCCAGAGTTATGCCGTCCGCAGTGGGAATTGCCGATTTTCGATTGCCGATTTAACAACCATCCGCGCACATCCACATTAATCCGCGGTCGATCGCTTCATCATTTCCATACCCGATCCGTGTGTATCCGTGTGGTATCTGTGGTTACCGCTCTTGCTTGTCTCAATAATAATCTGTGCAATCTGTGGTTGCTGGATCCTATTTTCATAATGTCACCCACGCCTCCCGCCGGGCCGATTCGCGGACCTTGTCCACGAGCCGCTGGATGCGGACACCCTGTTCCAGCCCCGGTTCGGCCGGGGTACCGGCAGCGACGGCAGCCAGGAAATTGTGCAGGCAGGCGGCATGGGCGCGGAGCCAGCCGATCGAGGCCTTGGGCGTGGGGAACCCGCCGGGCGGCGCGTACCGCTGGCCGCAGTCGATCCGGGTCCAGCCCCGCATGCCGCCATACGGCCGGTCGGACTCCGTTGCATCGTACGCTTCCAGATGGTGCGGGTCCATCAGGTTGAACCGGAGCGCGCCCCGTGTGCCATGGACCTCGAACCTGAGTTCGTCCTCCGCGCCGGTGGCGAGCTTGGTCGCCTCGATGGTCCCCGACCCGCCGCCGGCCATTTTGACCAGCATCATCACCGCGTCTTCCGCGTCCACGACCACCCGCTTTTTAGGATCTTCCGCCGACGGACGGTCGGCGAAGGCGATCTGCGTCCGGGCATACAGCCCCGCGTAATCCCCGGCCAGGTGCTGGATAAGATCGAGGACATGCGTGGCCAGGTCGGCGATCACGCCCCCGCCCGCGGCCGCGGCGAGTTTCCACTTGAGCGGCGCGGCCGGGTCGGCGTTGCCCGCATGCAGGTAGGCGGCGCGCAGGGTGAGAATGTCGCCTAAAAATCCCTCCGTGACCAGCTGTTTCGCCCGCATGGTGGCGGGGAAGAAACGGTTGTGGAAGGTCATCTGGGCCGTACCCTTGTAGGTCTTCAGTGCCCGCACGATCTCCTCCGCCTCGGCCAGGGTGTTCACGAGCGGCTTGTCGCAGTAGATGTGCTTGCCATGGGCCATGGCCGAGAGGAGCTGTTCTTTGTGCAGGTTGTTCGGCGAGCAGATGTGAACAATGTCGACCGCGGGATCCTCGGTGATCTGCCGGTAGTCGGTGACCGCGTGGTCGGCGCCCACCTGATGAGCCCCCTTCTCAGCCGTAGCCTGACGCGCAGTGCACACATGCGTGATGCGCGTGCGGCAGGGCGCCGGGTCGTAGAAGAGCGGCAGGTTAATGTGGCCGTAGGCGTGCACTTTGCCGATGAAGCCGAAGCCGATCAGGCCCACATTGAATGTTTTCACGGTATTTCCTTGTCCCGGATGTGTAATTAGGCACTTCTCGGTATTGAACAAGCTACTGGACTCTCGACGCTGGACGCTGGGGGGAGCCAAAGCCCTGCGCATTCCAGCGCCATTCTTCCCAAGCGTCCAGCATCAAGTGTCAATTGTCATATGGCAACCTAAGTACCAACATAAGACCACCCTCTGTATCCGCTTGCCAACCGGTTCATCCCTTCATCCTCCCGATCGCCGCGACCCGCCGTTTCACCGTTTCCCGGTAGCGCGGCTTGAGCACGGCATCGGCCTGACCGACCGCGAGCATCTCGTTGAGCACCCGGGCGCCGTCCGTGCCGGGATAGGCGGCGGCCAGGGTCCGGGCCCCCTTGTATACGGCCGTGATCGCGCCCAGCTCCTTGAGCACGGCCCGGCCAAGTTCCACGACTTTCGGCTTCTCGCGGACCTCGGCCGCAACACCGGCCCAGTCCTCCCAGGCCCGGACCGCGGTAGTGTGATGAATAAGGTCCTTGATGATGGCGGTGAACTTGCCGGTGCGGTCGAGCTCCCGGCCGCCGGGCAGGCAGCCCTGTTTGACATCATACCGGGGCTGGGCGTATTCGTCGTTGCGGTACGCGGCCCGTTCCCGTTTGTTGCGGAAATCGGGCACATCGAGCGGTTTCCCGTTCTCCACGGAAGACCGGTAGGCCAGGATGCCGGGTATCGTACAGTCGCAGGCGTTGTAAATGGTGAACGGTCCGGGTTCGCCGGTCAGGATCTCCCGGGCGAAATAATAGAGCACCCAGAAATCGCCGCCGCCGTGCCCGCCCTTGGCCGCGAGTTCGCCGAGTTCCGGCCAAGGTACATCAACCGCCAGCTTGGGCGCACAACCGGCCGCACCGAGCCGCAGGTGCAGGCCGTCGTGACGGATCTCGGCCGCGCCCAGCGTGCCCCAGATGCGCTGAAAGTGTGCGTCGTTGGCGGTGGCGCCCATCAGATTGCGCATCAGGCCGCCGCCCTCGAAGCTGATGAGCGAGGGGGTGACACCGCCCATGCCGGCGCGGGCGTCGAGCAGGTAGCCGGCCAGGCGCACATCGCCGGGCAGGGCCGTCACCCGCACGGGCCGTTTACCCGTGATCACCATCACCGGTCCCAGGGAATGCGTGTTGTAATAGTGGCAATTCAGCCAGCTCCGCCAGTTGTGGACCGTGTTCCCCGGCATGACCGGCACGCCGTCGATGTAGGTGTAGACCAGGGAGCGGCATTCGTGGACATACTCGTACTCGGCGTACATGAAGTCGCCGAAAAGCCCCTCCTTCCAGCGCGCGGCCAGGTACATATTCTCCTTGCTGAACGGGTAGTTCTCGGTCAGGTTGTAGACCTTGCCGTTCTGCTCCACCGCCTCGACCAGGCGCACGCCCTCGGCCATGGTGTGGAAACTGGTCACCTCGGAGAGGACGTGTTTGCCGGCCTTCAGACAGCGGATCGCGTCGTCGGCATGGTTCGGACAGAAGGTGGCCACCAGGACCGCGTCGATATCCTGCTTGAGGAATTCCTCCACATCGTCCGTGGCGAAGGCACCCGGGTTGGCCTCCAGGAACCGCTGCCGCATATGCGCGGTGTAATCGCACCCGGCGACCACATCGATGTTCAGTGCGGCGCAGGCCTTGAAGAAGGACATGCCCCGGCCCAGTCCCCAGATGCCCAGCTTGATGCGCCGCTTGGTCTTGAAGATGCTTTTATTGGCTGACATGGTCTGCTCCTAACTGTTGTCTTGACACTATTGGCGCTTAAGAGTCGCCGGTCGGTATGAACGGGAGTCGCAGGTCGACAGGAACGGGAGTCGCAAGTCGTATGCAGAAGAGTCGCAGGTCGCAGGTCCGGATTCTTGACTTGGGACTCCGCTTCCCTTGGACATGCGACTCTTTTGCATCCGACTCTTCTGCAAGCGACCTGTGACTCCGCCTCCAATGGACCTGTGACTCTTCTGCATACGACTCTTCTGCAAGCGACCTGCGACGATTCATCTTTGACTGCCTTTTTGTGCCGTTTGAATGAGCCCCATGCCGTTCTCATAAAAGATCCGCTCCGCGAACCGGTCGCCGAGGCGGCGCCGCCGCATGGCCGTCCGCACCGCGCGCAGTTCCTCGTACAGGAACGAGGTGAACCGGATGCGCCGGCCGGTATCGGCGATCGACAGTTCCCACGGCACCGGCGTGACATACGAATACTGGTCGTTGATCTCGACCGACTTGCCCGGCGCCAGGGCGATGGGAATGTCGCTGCCATAGAGGATCCGTTCGGCCGGGATCACGCGAAAGGCGTACTCGAGCACATCGGCGCTGTTCAGCATGGCCAGGTCAAAGAAAAGGTTGGGGTGTTTCAGGAGGCGCTCGATGTTACCGGCGATACACTTCAGGAAATGGGCCCGGCCGATGTGCGCCACCACGATGCGGGCACCGCGATGGTCCCGGGCCAATCGTTCGAGCCCGGCCAGGTTCACGGGATCGGCCAGCCGTCCGGGCCGGGGAATATGGAGCGTGACGATCAGTTGCCGGGCCGCGGCGATCTCCATGGCCCAGCCCGGGAGCATGGCGGCAACCGTGATCCGCTTGGGATCGCGCCCCGTTACGAAATCGGGATAGGGCTTGAACCCCAGATATCTTCCCGCGTCCAGTTCCTGTTCCACAACCGCCGGCGTGTCGGCCGCCGGATTCAGCAGGCGCAGGGCGTGCCGGCCGGCGGGCAGGCGGCCGCCGAGGTACCGGTTGCCGGCGCGCCAGTCCCGTGCGGGGATGGGCAGGCCGAAACAGAGGGCGGTCACACGCCGGCCGGGCAGCACCGCGGCCAGGTCGGTCGCCAGGTCGGCCAGGTCGTACTGCGCCAGTTTGTGGCCGGCGCAGTCGTAGGACCGGACGCCGCAGGCGGCCCGGTTGAAAACATGGACATGCATGTCGCACAGTCGGTCAGGGAGCCAGCCGTCGAATTCGTCGCGGAAGATCCGGCGGTGGTCGGCCGAGCGGGTCACATCGCGCCACATGGCATCACCCTCCTATAGGAGACAAGAGTCGCAGGTCGCTTGCAAAAGAGTCGCTTGCAAAAGAGTCGCATGCAAAAGAGTCGCATGCAGAAGAGTCGCATGCAGAAGAGTCGCAGGTCGATACGAACAAGAGTCGCAGGCCGGGATCCGGCCCTTGCGACCATTGTGACTGTGCGACCCACCGATCATATACTTCCTACCTCGCAGTCGGCCACGCGGGATCGACGGGCCAGTCGAGCTTCGCGCAGACCGCCTGCCAGCGGCCGGCCATGTCCGGGGCGAAAAGGTACGGCACGAACCCCAGCTTCAGATAGACCTTGATGGCCGGCAACCGCCAGTCGTCGGTCTGGAGGTATATGCACTTGTACCCGGCCCGCAGGTAGCGGTCGACCACCGCGGCGCAGACGGTCATACCCAACCCCTTGCCGCTATGCGCCGGATCACCGGCCACCCAGCCGAGCTCGCCGCCAAAGGGGTGCAGATCAGTGGGGTTGTGGATGGCCATGGTCGTGGCGGCCAGGCTACCCGTGGCCATGTGTTCGATCACGAAGAGACCGTCGGGCAGGATTCGTTTCAGGGTGGCGGCCAGTGTCTCGGCATTCCAATCCTTGAACCCGGCCTTGTGCATCAGGCCGATGTAGGCGGCCGCGTCGGCCGGCTCGAAGATACGCAGGCTGTAGCCGGGGGCGGCATCGATCGCGGGCGGGGCGGCCAGCCGGGAGGCGGGCCAGAGCATCTGGAGCTGTTTCGGTTTGACCGGTGTCGGCGGAGCGGGATTGTTCATGGCATGCGTTCCTTTGTCATCAGACCCGTGCGAATTCCAGGCCGGCGAACTGGGCAAAGGCCTCGAGGCTCTCGACCTGGCCATCCAGGACCAGGGCGCTGTGGTGGGTGCCGCCCAGCCGGGAATACCGCTCCAGGAACTCATCGACCGGAATGGCCGGCCGCATCCAGGCCCGCACCGACCGGTGCCAATCCTTGCGCCGGGTGTCTTTTTTGACCGTGACATCGGCGACGATGAGGCGGTAACTCCCCCGCGGGCCGGGTGACAGGTTGACAAAAAGCGCCGGCCCCGGCCGCACGGCGCAGGCCAGGTAAGCGGGGTTGAGTGCCTGCGAGAAGACATAGTCCATCTCAACCAGGTCCGGCCGCCGGGCCGCAACGGCCGGGTTCACTTCACCCATGTGGGACAGGAAGAGGTCTCCTCCCTGCCAGTCGGGGCAGAAGATCTCCGAAAAAGTGGTCCGGCCGAACCCCTGCGCGAGCCCGCCCACCAGCGCGGCCGTGAGCGCGTCGCCCTCGCCCGCGTAACCGATGCCCGCCGCCATGGCCTTGGACGCCTCCAGGAAGGGCACGGTATTGACCGCGCCCCGCTTGTCATTGAAGTCAAGGAAACTCATGCTGAAGGCCGTGTACCCGCCGTCGGCAAGGCAATTCCTGAGTCCCAACCCGATACGGACCGAACGGCGGTGGGCTTCGACCGATGCCGTGACCGCGTACCGCCTGCGGTCCAGGCCGACTTCGGCGGCCACCTCCTTTGCCGTGACCCGGCGGACATGGGGGGCCAGCCCGGCGGGTGGGATCTCCTTGACAGTGATCCCCAGGTCCCGGCGGAGGTCGGCAGGCTTTACCGCGAAATCGCCCATGCCGGGGAAGGCCCGGCCGATGCGCAGCACGCGCGCTGAACGGAACGCCTGCGCGGCTTGGGCGGCCCGGACGATCCCCGCCGCGCGTTTTAGCACATTCGACTTCCGCCAGTGGCCCGCGACGATGGTGAAAGGCCGGCCGCGGCGCCGGAAAACGGCGGCCAGGTCCTGGACGCCGTGGATGCCGTGGTTGAACATGAGCCGGCCGGGCGCGACCGTCGGACCGAAGGATGCGTCCATGGTCGTGTCGAGCATCAGGATGGGCAGACGCGTGGCGCACAGGGCCGGGGCCGATTCCTCCGAGGGCGAGTAGGCCAGGTGGATGGTGACGATGATATCGACCCCCAACGCTTCCAACCGTGCCACCGCCGCTTTGAACTCGGATGCCCGGCAGCAGACGGGCGCATGGCTGACCTCGACCCCTTCCGCGGTCAACCCGCGGGTGACGGCGTCGAGGAACGGCAGGAACTGCCGCCGGACTTCGGGTCGCACTTCGTCGTAGAGTTGGATGTAGAGAGGTAGCAATCCGGCCCGGGGCGCACGCATGGAGGATCCTCCGCTTACCACTTGGTCACCGTGATCGGCCCGCCGGACGGCACACTGCCGAACAGCGCATTGAACGCAGTCCCGTACTCCTCCGCCCGCCGGCCGATCTCGCGCGCAAGCACCAGCGGGGGCCGGGGTACGCGCCGCAGACCGGCGCGCGATGCATCAGCGTCAAGGGGGAAAATGGCGCCGCGCGCGCCGGCATATTCTCCGTCGACCGGGATGAAAACCGGAATGGGCGCCCAGAGCGCGGCCAGGAGGCGCCGCAAGGCGACTGAACGGGCCGCGCCGCCGCCCAGGACCACCGCGTCGACCAGGCGTCCGACATGCAGGGCCGCGAAGACCCGGTGAAACTCGAAGGCCATTCCCGCCACAAGCGCCCGGACCAGGTCGGCCCGGCCTGTGGCGGGACTGACCCCTGTGAAACTCCCGGCGCCAAACGCCCCGGCTACCAGCGGATTGGGCCGGCCAAGCCAGGGCACGCATACCAGCCCCGGCGGTGGGAGCGGGTCGCCGGCGGCGACCGCCTCGTAGGCGCGCCACGCGGCCGCGAGATCACGATCAATCATGGTCGTGAGCGCCCAATCCAGGCTCATATTGCCGGTCATGAGGGGCTGGACCACGAGCCAGCCGTCATCGACCGGAGCGGGAATGACCAACTGGAAGGGTGAGCGCCAGGCCGCGCCCCGGCGCATGACGAAATTGCCGACCCAGGCCGTGCCGAGGGAACAGGCCAGCGGGTGGCGCCCGGCATCGCGCATGGCCAGCCAGCCCGCTTCGTGATCCATGTAGGGCCCGCCCACCGGGATGGACGGCCGCAGGCCGAACCGCCGCGCGGCCGGGACCCCCAGCGGCAGGAGGGTATGCCCCTCGCGCAGGGGCGCCACCCAATCGAGCGGGACCCGGGCGACATCCAGCGGCGCCTGCACCAGGCGGCGAGTGGGCACATCGAAGCACCCCACCTGGATGGCGCTGCCCACGTCTTGGCGCCAAACCCGGGTCAACCCGAAATACATATATTCCCCGGCGCCGGCGTAGATCGTCCCCTTCCGGATAAGAGCGGGCTGGTGCGCCCGCAACCAGAGCATGCGGGCCAACCCGGCGCCCGGGTCGTTGCGCCAGATCCGACGCTGCCAGTAGCCGGCCGGTTTTGATCGGACAACCCGGTTCATATACCCGAGCGCCCGGGCGTCATTCCAGGGATAGAGAGGGGTCAGGGGTCGGCCCGTCGACCGGTCGGCGACCACGGCACTGCCGCCCTGGGCGGCCAGGCTCAAGCCGGCCACACCGGCCCACCGTGTGCCGAGGGCATTACGGAGCGCGGCCATCACGGCAGCCAACGCCCGATCTATGGCCCGCGGATCGATCAACCGCCCGCCGTCAGCGGACACACGCACCGGAATGGTGTGTGCCACCGCGGCCAGTCGCCGGCCCGTGCCCGCGGTAAAGACCGCGGCCTTGAGCGCCGTGGTGCCCAGGTCGATCCCGATGAAGAGGTCACCCTTGGACATATCGCACCTTTCCCGCGCACCGGTTGAGCCATTTCCGGACCGCAACCGGCGCCTCATCGTCCGTGACCACGGTGTCAATTTCATCCCAATCGGCGTATTTCCGGAACGCCGTGCCGCCGAACTTGGAAGAGTCGATCACCAGCATTACCTCGTCCGCCGCCGCGATCATCGCCCGGGTCACGCGGTTCATGGTCTGGTCGGCGGCGAAGATCCCCTCCGCGCTGGCGGCGTCGGCACCGATCACCGCCAGGTTCACGCGGAACCGTTTGACATTCTCCTCGGTGATCTCACCGTAGAGGTCAGGGCTCCCCTTGCGGGCCACGCCGCCGAGCATGACGAGTTCAATGCCGTCCTGCGCGTAGAGAACCGCGCTCACCGCCAGGGAGGCCGTCAGGACCTTGATCCCGCGCAGGCCGGCGATGGCCCGGGCCACCTCCATGGTCGTGGTGCCCGTGTCCAAGCAGACGGACATGCCGGGCCGGATGGACCGGCGGACCTCCGCGGCGATCGCCCGCTTGGCCGGACCACGGCGCTCGGCGCGGGCGGCGAAGGCGAATTCGACCGTACGCGTGCGCGTCAACATCGCGCCGCCATGGGTGCGCACCACCGCGCCTTCATGCTCGAGCGCGTCGAGATCGCGCCGGACGGTCATGGACGACACGCCGAACCGGCCGGCCAACTCCTGCACGGCGACCGCGCCGCCCCGGGCCAGCAGATCCACGATCTCGGCCTGACGCGGGTTCATGGGCAGCCCGGATCAGGTCCATTTTTCATTTTGCATTTAACATCTCGACAGTCATAAGTTCTCGGCCTAAAAAAGCCGTCAGTTCACCAATCCTTCTTCAATAACAGCATATTGAGTTTGGTCATTTCGTCAACGATATTCTTAAGCTTTTGGTGGTTTTGGGAGCACTCCCGCGCTTGTTG
>JBDREB010000276.1:0-2892 GCA_043820325.1 Planctomycetota bacterium
TTCGCTGGCCGAGTCCCATAGGCGGTTTGTCAGTCCTCTGGTGAGGTGAATCGCCAACTGGAGAGCCGGATGCGGGAAATCCGCCAGTCCGGTTCGGAGGGAGGGGCGGTGCAAGCCAATGCGCCGTCCCTACCCCTATCAGCCGCTGATCGATCCGGTAGCGCCAACTCCCCAGGCCGCGGGTGGTGTAGGCGATGCGGAACGCGCGTGTCTGGTCCGGGGCCAGTTCGATCAGTTCATCCACGCCTTCGCGGGTGTTCACGGCCGATCCCAGGGGCCGGCCGTCCAGCTGCATGGCGAAAGCATCGTAGGTCCCGTCCGGTGCCGGGAACACATAATGGAGCCGGACCTTCTGGGCGATCTCCCCGTCGTTGGTCAGGGTGTAGGTGCCGTCGAACCGGCAGACAAAGGTCGGGTACCAGACCAGCCCCTTGCGGCGGTAGTCGAGGGCGATGTGCGCGGTCATGACGCTCGCCGCGGGCATGACGCCTCGCAGCGTGTCGCCGCCGGGGATCGCGACCGACAGGGTCGGGGCCGATTCCACGAGCGCGGTCCCCCACAGGGCCTCGACCCGCGGGCCGAGGAGCGCGCCCAGGCCGTTCGACCGCACGGCCGTCACGGTCCCCAGGATCAGCCAGCCGCCGGTGGCCGCCAGGTAGATGACAACGAGGGCAATGATCCGTTTGATGCTCATGGCAGATCTCTCTGTTTTACCGTGACCGGTTCCTTGTACGCCACTGCGAGCTGCATGGCCTCCCCCTTGTAGAACGAGCGGGCGAAATGATGGGGCCGGCCGATGAATTCGGCCGGCGCTTTGCCCGCCGGGGCGGCGGCCGGGCTCACAGGCCCGTCGAGCGAGAGCAGGTCCACCCGTGCGGGCAGGCCGATGCGGGGCACGGTGATCTCCAGGCGGCCGTGCAGCCCCAGCGGCGCGCCCTTGTTGAGGTAGGCCAGTTCCTCCGCGCCTCCGGCCGCGGCCATTCCGCCCGCCAGCACCAGCGCGATCGTTCCGCAACGCATAGGCCATCCTTTCAAACTGAGGTCATGCATGTTCGCCCGGGAGTATGACCGCGGTTTGTGGGGACTGTGTGAAGGGTGTGTGAAATCCGGGGCGGGGTCGTTTTATGTTGACAGGGGCGGGGCGGCTGTTATAATCACGATCGAGGCACATATGCATCGATCGATCGCACTATTCGTCTGTCTGGCGGCCGCCGGTGCGGTCGGCGGCTGCGGCCGTACAGCACCGCCCCCGTCGGCGCGGGTGGCGCCCACCCTGACCATCAAGGGCGTCACTGTCACGATCGAGATCGCCCGGACCCCCGCCGCGCGCGCGCAGGGGCTCATGCACCGCACCGGCCTGCCTGCCGATCACGGCATGCTCTTCTACTACGACGAGGAGACGATCCTCTCCTTCTGGATGAAGAACACCACCATCCCGCTCTCGATCGCGTTCATCGACAGTCTGGGCACGATCATTGATATCCAGGACATGGAACCGCTCGACGAGACCTCCCATCGGTCGACCGCCCCGGCACAGTACGCCCTGGAGATGAACCGGGGCTGGTTCGCGGAGCATGGCATCGCGGTCGGCGACCACATCGAGGACAGGGTCACGCATGGCGAGTGAAACCCTCTTTCCCCAATTCAAATTGAGCGCTGTACTGCGGCCCGAGGCGGCGGCCGGCGGCGACGACGGCGCGGCCGCCCTGGCGATCCTGGCCCGGCCCATTCCGGGCATGGTCGCCGACGACTGGATCGAACCCTGCGCCGAACTCATGCGCACGCGATTCCGGGCAGCCATGGATGAGACCCGCCGGATGGCCGACCTCCACCTCGACGGCACCTTCCCCGGGTTCGAGAAACTCAGCGATAGCGAGCGCCGCGCGGTCTACGAGGGTCCCCTGCGCACCAAGCGCAGCCGCGGCCGGCTGGCCGGGATCCTGGCCCGGTGCTGGCGGGTCTACGGCGAACGGCGCTACCTCGACGGTTGCCTGGCCTCGCTGCGTGAGCTGGCGGCCGGAGAGTAGGGGACAGTGGTACTTTAGCACTTTACCTCCGATAAAAACACTTGACAATGCTCCGGCGCGGATATCATATACACCATGCCACGAAGAGCACGGATCGATTATGCGGGCGTTGAAAACCTTGAGCGGAGTCGAAAGGTTGAAAACCTTGAGCTGAGTCGAAAGGCCCTGCATCATGTCATGGTGCGGGGACTGGAGCGTTGGGAGATATTCCAAGACGACCGGGACCGCGAGTCGTTTTTCAACCGGCTCACCGATGGGGGCATCGATAGGGTGTCATTGCAGGAACAGGCGGGATCATGAATGGAGGTCGCACATGCGGATCGGAACGACCGGCGGCTGTATCTTTCCCGCAAACATCTTGGGAGAGAAAAGGTGCAAAAGTACCACTGTCCCCAACTCCGGGTACTCGCCTGCATCGATCTCCTCGCGGGTCACAGGTTTGCGGCAGACACTGCATTGATAGGCTTTCATCGTCCCTTGTTCCTTAAAATCGATCGTTCCAATATTCGGTCGCCGGCCGGACCCCGGTCACGGATAGAGCCTCCGCATCAGGCGCGGGAACGGGATCGCTTCGCGCACATGCGGGATCCCGCAGATCCAGCCCACGGTCCGCTCCAATCCCATGCCGAACCCCGCGTGCTGGAAGGTGCCGAACTTGCGCAGGTCCAGGTACCATTCGTACGATTCGGGCGGCAGGTTGCCCTCCTTGATGGCGGCCACCAGCGTGGCGTGGTCGGCGATGCGCTCCGAGGCGCCGATGATCTCGCCCACGCCTTCGGGCGCCAGGAGATCGTCGCACAGCACCGTGTCCTCGCCGTCATTGGAACGGGCCATGTAGAACGGCTTGGCCGTGCGGGGATAGTTG
>JBDREB010000277.1:0-9541 GCA_043820325.1 Planctomycetota bacterium
AGACTGGATCCCCCGGTCAAGCCGGGGGATGACGGATGAAGAAGGTTGACTTGCATCAGCCTTATTCTTGTGCTGTCATTGCCCGACTTGATCGGGCAATCCAGATCTCCTATGATCGTTTCACTCGGGTAAAGTGTTACGTATTTTCAATACTATTTTTCCGTGCGATCATGGCATTTCTCCACGAATACATCGTTTTACCGGGGCCGGTATTGAAGCATGTTATTGTACGATAACGGCGGTGGAACATGTCAAGTCAAATACGGCCGGTGAAAAGCATGATCGGCCAAGTATTTGTTTGCAAAACAGACATCCTCTCTATAATACAAAGCCCCCGGTGGCCCGGCCACCCCACAGGTCGCAAAGGAGCGTTGCGAATTCCCATGGCAGGCAAAACACGGCTGGCGGCGGTCATCGACATCGGGTCCCATTCCATCCGCCTGATCATCGGCGAGAAGCAGGGCGGGGAGGTCAAGGTGCTCGAACTGCTGAAGAACCCCCTCCTCATCGGCCGCGACACCTTCCGGTCCAGCCTGATCAGCCAGGAGACGACCAACACGGCCATCGCCATCCTGCAGAAATACCGCACGGTGATCGAATCCTACCAGGTGGTCCGTGTGCGGGTGATCGCCACCACCGCCGTGCGCGAGGCGCAGAACCGCGACATTTTCCTCGACACGGTCCTGCGCAAGACGGGGTTCGAGATCGAGGTGCTCACGGTCGGCGATGTGGTCTTCTACATCGACACCTTCCTCTATTACAACCTGCGCGGCCGCTATCCGATCCACGAAAAGAACCTGCTCATCGCCGAGCTCGGCGCGGGCATCGTCGACCTTTCCATCATGCGCCAGGGCTATCTCCAGACGAGCATCGGCCTGCCCTTCGGCACGCTCATGCTCCAGAAGCTCGAGAAGGCCATGGAAGGCGAAGCCCAGGAGCGGGCGCTCGGCCTGGACGAATATATCCGCAACGAACTGCGCACCATGATGCGCTACCAGCCGGTCGGGGAGATCGACGACATCTTTTTCATCAGCGAGGACCTGGGCGCCGCCCTCCACCATGTCCTGCCCGACACCCTGGCCGAGCACACCTTCTTCGAGATCACGGCCGGCGACGCGGCCCTGTTTTTCGAGGCCTGCACGCCCCTGACGGCCGACCGGCTGGCCCGGCGCTATGAAATGCCCCTGGAACTGGCCGCCACGGCCGGCCTGCTGGCGCGCACGATGAACGCCTTTTTCCCCTGCTTCCGCAAGGAGCGGGGGTTCGTGATCGAAACCTCCCTCTACCACGCCCTGCTGGTGAACAGCCTGTTCGGCTACGGCCTGCCCCAGAAGCGGGGGATGATCGACCACCTGACCGCCATGGCCCGCGCGACCTGCACCCAGTTCAACGCCGACCTCGCGCACGCCGATCATGTGGCCGGCCTGGCCCGGGGCCTTTTCACGGACCTGGCCGGACCGCTGGGACTCACGGAACCCTCCCTCAAGTACCTGCTCCTGGCCGCCTACTTCCACGATATCGGGAAACTGGTCTCCAACCGCTCCCACCACAAACACGCCCAGTACCTCATCGCCAACCTGAACCTGTTCCGCATGTCCGAAAGCGAGATGAACCTGGTCAGCAACATCGCCCGTTATCATCGCAAGGCGATCCCCGATCCCCGGCACCTGCCCTACCAGGCCCTGCCCGCCCGCCAGCAGATCCTCACCCAGAAGCTTGCGGCGGTCCTGCGCATCGCCGACGCCCTGGACCGGTCCCACACCCAGAAGGTCAAAAAGACCGCGGCTGTCTGCGAACCGGACGGCCGCGTGGTCGTGCGGGTCCACGCCGAGGACCCCGTGCCCCTGGAGCGGATGTCGTTCAACGACAAGAAGGACCTGCTGGAACACATCGTCGGCGCCCGGGTGGACCTGCTGGTCGTGCCCGACTGGAGCTGAGCATGGGCGCGGAAGAAACAAGAGTCGCAAGTCGCAGGTCGTAAGACCCAAGACCGCGTCCTTGTGAAACCTATGGCCCGCCTGTGTGAAACAAGAGTCGCAAGTCGCAGGTCACAGGTCGCAGGTCGTAAGACCGAAGACCGCATCCTTGTGAAACCCATGGCCCGCCTGTGTGCGGCCGGTATAGAAATAAGAGTCGCAGAGCCTGCCCCCCGGCTTGACCGGTTGGGTCCCAGGTCGCAGAGCCTGCCCTCCGGCTTGACCGGATGGGTCGCAGGTCGAAAGACCGAAGATAACCGGACGCAGACACGGAAGTGTTGCCGATGAACGCTAAACGCAAAAAGCACCAGGCCCCGCCGCCGGGGACCCTGGCCCGCAACTCGACCTTCCACCGCGAGCTCTCCTGGCTCGCATTCAACGAGCGGGTGCTGGGCGAAGCCGTCACCGCCGACAACCCGCCGGCCGAACGGCTGCGCTTCGTGGCCATCGCCGCCAATAACCTGGACGAGTTCGGCATGGTGCGCGCGGCCGGCCTGCGCCGCCTCACCGACGCGGGCTATGATAAGCCCGACGAGTACGGCTGGCGGCCGGCCGAGATCGTCGCCGCGGTCAACCCCCGGGTGCGGGCACTGGTGGCGCGCATGTACGAGGTCTACGGCCGCAACGCCGCCGACCTGGCCGCGGCCGGCATCCGCCTGAAGACCTGGGAGATCCTCACGCCCCGCCAGCGGAAGGCGGCCCAACAGCATTTCGACTCCACCATCTTCCCGGTGATGACGCCCATGGCCGTGGATCAGGGGCATCCCTTCCCCGTGCTGCCGTCGCGCACGATCTCCTTCGTGCTGCGGGTCAAACGCGCCGGCGCCGTGAGCCTGGCGATCCTGCCCGTGCCCACGGTGGTGCCCCGCGTGCTGGCCCTGCCCGCCGAGGGCGCGGAGCAGGATTTCATCCTCATCGACGAGATCATCGGGCACAACCTCGAGGCCTTTTTCAAGGGCTACACGCTGGCCGCGACGGGGATGTTCCGGATCATCCGCGACAGCGAGATCGAGGTGGACGAGGAGTTCACCGAGGACCTGCTCCAGGCGATCGAGCGCGGCGTCCGCCAGCGGCCGCGCGGCCGGGCCGTGTGGCTGGAGGTCCGGCAGGGACTGCCGGAGGACCTGGTCGCCCAGCTCGCCGCTGAATTCGACATCCCGCCCGAGGAAGTGTTCCACATCCCCGACCACCTGGACCTCACCTTCCTCTTCCAGCTCATCGGCCAGGCGGCGGGGCCGGCCCTCTGTTACCCGGCCTTCCGGCCCGCGGCCGAAAAACACGAGGACATCTTCGCCCGCATCCGCAAGGGCGCTTTCCTGGTCCACTGCCCCTTCCAGGCGATCGACCCGGTGGTCGACCTAGTCCGCGCCGCGGCCCGCGACCCCCGCGTACTGGCCATCAAGATGACCCTCTACCGCACGGGCGGCGATTCCTCCTTCATCAAGGCCCTCAAGGCCGCCGCCCGCGCCGGCAAGCAGGTGACGGTGCTGGTGGAGATCAAGGCCCGGTTCGAAGAGGAGAAGAACATCCTCTGGGCCCGCGAGCTCGAAGAGGCCGGCTGTCATGTGATCTACGGCATCCCCGGCATCAAGATCCACTCCAAGATCGCCTGCGTGGTCCGGCGCGAGGAGGAGGGCATCCGGCGCTACATCCATCTCGGCACGGGCAATTACAACGAGTACACGGCCCGGGTCTACACCGACATCGGCTGCCTCACCGCGGACGAGGACACGGCCCGCGATGTCGGCGACATCTTCAATGTCATCTCCGGCTACTCCGCCCCGCCGGCCTGGAAGACGGTGATCACCGCGCCCAACGACCTGCGGGACTTCTTCTACCATCTGATCGACACGGAGGTCCAGCACCAGGCCAAGTACGGCAACGGCGCCATCTGCGCCAAGCTCAACGCCATCGCCGATGCGGGCATCACGCGCAAGCTCTACGAGGCCTCCCGGGCCGGGGTGCGCATCCGGCTCATCGTGCGCGGCATCTGCTGCCTGATGCCGGGCGTGCCCGACCAGAGCCCGACGATCGCGGTCCGCAGTATCGTGGGCCGGTTCCTGGAACACACCCGCATCTTCAGTTTTCACAACAACGGCGACGAGCGGGTCTTCATCTCCTCGGCCGACTGGATGACGCGCAACTTCGACCGGCGCATCGAGCTCCTCTTCAATGTCAAGGAACCCGCCCTCCGCAAGCACCTGGCCTGGCTCCTGGAGACCTACTGGCAGGACAACACCAAGAGCCATGTCCTCCGGCCCGACGGCACCTATGTCCCGCACCGCACCGATGCCCCGCCGTTCAACGCCCAGGCGTTCCTGATCGACCACTACGGGACGGAGCGGCGGAAAAAGGCATGACCGGGACCGCCGCCGCCCGCACCGCATGGCGCGCGCTGGCCGCCGCCGCCCTGGGCCGCCACCTCGCCCACGGCCTGGACCAGGCCGCCGGCGCGCGGGATGGCCACGACATTGAATTCGTTCACCGCATGCGCGTGGCCTCCCGGCGCGCGCGCGCGATGCTGGTCCTCTTCGCCGATGCCCTGCCGCCGCGCCACTACGCCTGGGAACGCGCCCTCCGCCGCCTGACCCGCGCCCTGGGGCGCGTGCGCGACCTGGATGTCCAGATCGCCGCCATCACCGCCCTGGCCGTCGCCTGCACCGACCGCCGCGCCCGGCCGGGACTGGCACGCCTGCGCCTGCGCCTGGAACAGAAGCGCGCCCGCCGCCAGCCGCGCCTGAAGCGCGACCTGGACCGGCTCACCCGCGATCCCGCGATCGCGGCCATGGGCCGCTGGACCCGGCGGTGGGGCGGACGGCCGCTCCGCACCGGCGCCGCCGTCAACGCGCGGGCCGCGGCCGCCATCCGCGCGGCGCTCGACGCCTTCCGCGCCCAGGCCGCCTCTTTCGCCCGCCCCGCCGACACGGCCGGCCACCACGCGGCCCGCATCGCCATGAAACACCTGCGCTATGTCCTGGAAACCTTCGCCCCGCTGGCGGCCGGCCGGCTCGACCCGGCGGTGGCGGCGGCCCATGGACTGCAGTCGCTCCTGGGCGACCTCCAGGACAGCACGGTGTGGCTGGAGACGGCCGCCCGGTTCAAAACGCGCGAACGCCGCCGCACCGAGCGGTATTTCGGCCATGACCGCCCCTTCGCCGCCCTGGCGCCGGGCATCGCCTGGCTCGCCGCCCACTTCACCCGCCGCCACGCCATCCTCCTGGCCGATACGGCCGCCGCCTGGGAGGAAGCCTGTTCTGCGGGGATCTTCGAGCGGGCTGTGGAAGCGATGGCGCCTAATGATCGGGGTAACAGCCATGGACATCAATAGCCCGTTCGCAAACGCATGGCCCGGCCCACGGCCGAAGGTCGGAAAGTCGGCATGGTCGGAAAGTCGGATCACCGGATGTGCCATCGGCGTTTTTCCGCCAATGTAAACCATTCTTCCTTTGTGCCCTTTGTGGCAAAGCATTCTTCCTCACGCTCGAGACTGCCCATGCCCGCTGAACTGGCCGCAGTGGCGGTGCTCGGGGATGTGCACGGCAACCTGCCGGCGCTCGCGGCCGTGCTGGCCGACCTGGACGGCCGGCCGGTCGACATGATCTGGGACACGGGCGACCTGGTGGGTTACCTGCCCTTCCCGCGCGCCTGCGCCACGCTCGCCCGCCGCCACGGCTTCGTGAGCGTGCGCGGCAACTGGGAAGATGCCCTGGCGCTCCCGGATGACCGCCGCCGTCACGCCGATATCTATAAACGCGTCCGCGCCGCCAGCCGGACCTGGACCCGCACCGCGCTCGGCCGCGCGGCAGCCACCCGGCTCCTCGCCCTGCCGGCACACCGCACTCTCGCCCTGGCCGGATGGGAGGTCCGCCTCGCCCATGCCTGGCCTGAGACGCCCGGCCCGGCGGCTGCGGTGATCGGCGGCCACACCCACCTCGCGGTGATCGAACGCCGCCGCGACCGGCTCTTCCTGAACCCCGGCGCGGTGGGGCGGCCGGCCGACGGCGACCCGCGCGCCTCGTACATCATCCTCACGGCCACGCCCCGCGGCCTGCGGGCCACGCTCCACCGCGTACGCTACGATATCCTGCCCGCGGCCCGTGCGTTGCGCCGGACACGCCAGCCGGAGGCCCTCACGCAGATGCTCCTGGAAGCCTGCCCGCTCAAGGAGGCCGTCCGGCGGACCGCCGCGGTGATCGACGCCGGCGGCAGCTACGGCGGCGCGCTCCACGCGGCCGCCGCGTTCGCCGCACGCCCGGGGCCCGACGGCGAAGCGCACGCCTGGCAGGTGACCCGCCTGGCGCTCCAGCTCTTCGACGGCCTGCGGCCGCTCCATGAACTGGGCGGCCGTGAACGGTTCCTCCTGGAGCTCGGCGCGCTCATGCACGACATCGGCTACCTCCGCGGCGCGGAACGCCACCACAAGCACAGCCTGGAACTGATCATGGCCGCCCGGTCCCTGCCGCTCGACCCGCTGACACGCGCGGTCGCCGGGTCGATCGCACGCTACCACCGCAAGGCCTTCCCCGGCGCCGGCCACGCCCACTTCGCGCGCCTCACTCCCCGCTGGCGCCGGGTGGTGACCGTGCTGGGCGGGATCCTGCGCCTGGCCGACGCCTTCGACTACGGCCATGACCAGACCGTCATGCGCCTCACCTGCCGCACCGCCGCGACGCGGGTCGGGGTGCGTCTTTTCACCGCGGTGCCCGATCCCCTCCTCCTGCCCCGCGCGCGGGAAAAAAAGGACCTCATCGAACACGCCCTCGGCCGGCGATTCGATTTCAGGGTCACGCTCAGCCGCTGAACCGACCTGTACGCGGACGATCCTTGACATACAACGGTTGCAGCCAATGACATGGGGAAGAGCCCCCCGTTCTTCGACGCAACCCCGACCGTATTACGATTCGAGCAGAGTTTACCCCGAGTCCTCCCTCGGGGCAACCGTCCTACACACCGCTCCACCCCGATACCGTTGCCGTTCGTGGATGGGACCTTCCTTCAACGCACAACGCAGGCCGCGCTCAACGCACGGCGCACAACGATTTACTTCCTGGGCATGATGAGCGCTGCCACCAGGTAGACGATAAGGCCGGTGACGACGCCGGTGAAAATGACCACCAGGGCCGTGACAATGCGCACCAGGGTGTGGTCGAGCTCGAAATACTCGGCCAGGCCGCCGCACACGCCCGCCAGCACGCGGTGGCGCGAACGGATCAGACGCCGGGGCTCCACCAGCCCCTCGGTGAGGTAGCCGCGGCAGTGGGGGCATTTCATGGCGCCGACCTGGATGGACTCCCCGCACAGGGGACAGGCCATGACGGTGGTCTCGCGCTCGAGCGCCTCCAGCAGGCGGTCGGCCTCCACGGCCGCGACCTTGCCGTCGCGCACCATGCCCAGGATCCGGGCGCGTTCCTCCTGGAACCGGACATCGCGTCCGCGCAGGACCGTGTGGCGCGTTTGTGCGTCGGGGAGGTCGGCGGCCTTGACCGGCGTGGCCGTGATGCGGCGGACGACGAGATAGATGAGAACCGTCGCCAGGATGATCGGGATTACGGTGATGGCGAGCACCGCCAGGATGGCCAGACCCACAGCTGATATTAAGTACATGGGGTTACTCCTTTTGCCGGTACGATCAGGGCCATGACGATGTAGATAACGATCCCAGGCAGGACCCCCGAGGAGACGGTGCCCAGGACCACCAGCAGGCGCATCACCGTGGGATCAATGCCCATATGCGCGGCCAGGCCGCCGCACACGCCCGCCAGCATGCGGTTGGTCCGCGAGCGGAAGAGGCGCTTGACCGTTGTGCCGGCTGCCGTGCCGCCGATCAGCGATTCACCGCAGTGTTTGCACTTGATGGCCGCTTCCTGGATCTCTTCGTAGCAGAACGGGCACTTTTTCATTTAGATCTCTCCCTTGATATCGGTGACTTCCGGCAGCGGCGCGCCGAGGGCGTCGAGCTGTTCCTGGAGCGTTGTGATGAGCGCCGCGGCCCGCTCGTGGGTGAGGGCGCCCTGGACTTCCATGGTGCGGATGGTCTCCATCTCCGCCTTGAGCTGTTCGGCCGCGGGCCTGGGCGCTGCGGTTGGGGCGGGCGGTTTGGCCGGAGCGGCCGGAGCGGGCGGCCCGATCAGGATATGCGTTTCGATGTTCGGCAGGATCTTCCTGAGCTCCATTTCGACCGTCTGCCCGGGTCCCACTATCACACGACCAGCTCGCCATGGCACGGCCATGAGCCACAGAAGACCCGCCAGCACCACGAACACCAGCACCAGTCCCAGCGCGATGAGGACGCCCCAGAAGCGGCCGGCGCCCGACGACTGGGCCGTGGGCATGGGTGCCGGCGCGGGCGATGTGGCCAGCATCCGTTCAGCCTGTTCCTTGGTGATGGAGCCGGCGGCAAGCTTTTCGAGCACTTCACGCCGGCCGGGGACACCCACGGGATGAAAACTGCCGCCCGCGGCACGAACGCCGCCACGAATGACCACCAGCCCCGCCGCACCGATGATAAGGAGCGGGACCGTGCATACCAGGCCCAGCAGCCCGACCCGCCAAGCCGGGTGCGAGGTCGTACTCGTGCTCGTCATGGTCACCCCGTTCCCGGTCCGGACCGAACTGGTGGTCATGGTGGAGCCGACCGCCGTGCCGATGACGCCCAGGATAAGCGGCACGAACGCCAGCAGGATATAGAGAAGGACCGTCCGGCGGTTTTTGGCTACACACAGCATCACGATCCCCGCCGTGAAAAGGATCCCGGCCACGAGCACCGCCGCGAATCCCAGCATGGTACTGACCTGCATCGGACCCGTCATGGAAAAAACGCTGTTCATGTCCCATCTCCGATCCATTCGTTGCGAACGATGAAAAACCCGGCGACAAGCAGGAGCCCCACCAGGTTGAACCCGACACCCGTGCCGTTGACCGTGGTCGCCATCTCAAAGCTCCCGGAGCAGGACGATCGCGTCGTCCACGCTGAGCTTGCCCGCTTCGATCTGGTCCAATATCGCGCGGCGGGAATCCTGTTCCTGCGCCTCTTCGTGTTCCAGGGACGCGATCACCTTGTCGAGCCGGTTGCGCACCGTGGGGTAGGAGATGTCGAGCTTGCCGGCCACCGCTTTGAGCGAACCGCTCGAACGGACGAAGAGCTCAATGAACTCCCGGTCCTCGGCCGTCAGCCGCGCCAGGCGGGGGATGCGGATCTTCCCCTCCACCGCGACCTTGCACGACGCGCACCGCAGGCGCTCGATCTCCATGCTTCCCTGGCAGTAAGGGCATAAGCGCGTAAGTTTGTCCACAAACATCAACCTTAATAAGTTTTACTTTACTATTATTAATCATAATATTGATTTTGTCAAGTATTATTTATTTTTTTATTAATTATATTTATTTCCGAAGACATGGGAATTGGGGCCAATATTCGCATAACACATTTCAGATTTCCTGATCCCTATCCGTAACCGGGCATGTTTTTCGGAAAAAGGTTTGGCGCTTTTTCCGACCCACAGGTGATTGTGCGGGGAACATCCGGATGTCAACCGTGTAGGGGCGGGTTTGAAACCCGCCCCTAC
>JBDREB010000278.1:0-32212 GCA_043820325.1 Planctomycetota bacterium
TAGCCTCCTTACTTGAGGGTCCTTGATCATCCGGCACTCCCAATTCAAATGCCGGATAGTATATGCCTCCGCGACTGCGATAACCTCCAATTACCGCAATTCTAATCGTCGCGGACCCTCAATTCTAATCGTCGCCCATCAGCAACAAGCTGACCAATATCATCCACCAGGAATGGAGCGGCGTTTCCGATAAAAAGCACAGGGCGATCAAGGGACTCAAGGCCCAGAATCTTCGCGACCACATGAGCGAAGCGGAACTCATCTTCACCGCCCTTTCAACAGTTTCGGGCTAACTCTGTACCGGGCCGGACTTTTTGTTTGACATATCTGTCGGCAACGGTATACTCCTGTTGGTTTTCAACTTGATTTGGGGTCAGGAGGAACCGGAGTTCAATGAGCAATACCGACGAACGCTGGGTAGATGTTCAGGAAGTCGCCGCCCACCTGGCAGTGAACAAAGACTCGATCTATCGCTGGATTGAGAAGCGCAGCTTCCCAGCCCACCGGGCGGGTCGTCTGTTCCGGTTCAAACTCTCGGAAGTCGATGCCTGGGTGAAACAAGGCGGCGGCAATGAGGGGTATAAAGAGGACGCCCCGGCATGACGACACCGTTCCACTGTAAGTATTGGGCGCATGAACTGACGCTCCGGGGAGCCGCCGGAAGCATCGAGTCGTTATCCCGTTCCATCGCGGGTGCCCGTGTTGACCTCAATCCCCACCAGGTGGACGCCGCCCTTTTCGCGCTTCGTTCTCCGCTTACCAAGGGCGTCGTTCTGGCCGATGAAGTCGGTTTGGGGAAAACTATCGAGGCGGGCATCGTCATCGCCCAGCGGTGGGCCGAGCGGAGGCGCCGTATTCTTCTTATCGTGCCCGCAACGATCCGCAAACAATGGCAACAGGAACTCGAATCCAAGTTCTTCCTGCCCACGATAGTCCTCGACTCGAAAGTATTCAACGACCTTGTGACCAACGGCAACGCCAATCTCTTCGGCATGGCGGATAAGCTGATCGTCTGCTCGTATCACTTCGCTTCGGCTAAAGCGCAGGAGATCAGCCACATTCCGTGGGACTTGGTCGTCATTGATGAGGCGCACCGTCTTCGCAATGTCTACCGCAAGTCAAGCAAGCTCGCCCGCACCGTCGTGGACGCGGTCGCGCAGGCGCCCAAACTTCTGGTTACGGCCACGCCGCTGCAGAACTCGCTCATGGAGCTATACGGCCTGGCCAGCGTCATTGATGACCACATCTTCGGCGACGCCGCTTCGTTCCGGGATCAATTCGTACGGGCGACGGACGAACGGCAACGCAACGCCGAACTTCGGGATCGCCTCCGTCCGATCTGCATTAGAACGCTCCGCAAACAGGTCGTCGAATACATCCCATTCACGCGGCGCGTACCCGTGACGCAGGATTTCCGACCGGGTGACGAGGAGTTCGCGCTTTACGAGAGCATCTCCGCCTATCTTCAGCGGGACGGATTGATCGCCCTGCCTGCCAGCCAACGCACGCTCATTACATTGGTGCTCCGGAAACTCCTGGCGTCATCCACATTCGCAATTGCAATCACGCTTGACCGTTTGGTGGAGCGGCTTGAAGGCATCTCATCCGGCCAAGAGCTTCTTTTGAATGACGAAGATGTTGAAGGCGTGGACGAGCTTCAAGACGAAATGGAGGAGCAGGAAGAAGATGGCGAAGGGGCCGTCCCTCCCGTAGTTGTCCCCATTGATCCCCAAAAGCTCAAGGCGGAGCTGGCCGAGCTGCGCGGATTCGTTGCAATGGCCCGCAAAATATCCGTCAACGCCAAGGGCGAGGCGCTCATCCCTGGGCTCAAGGTCGCCTTTGAGCGCGCCGAGTTGCTTGGGGCGGAACGGAAGGCCGTCATATTCACCGAATCACGGCGCACTCAGCAATATCTCTTCGATCTGCTTTCCGCGCAGGGATACAAGGACCAGCTTGTGATGATCAATGGGTCGAACAGCGACCCGCATTCGGGAAGCATATATCGCCAATGGCGCGAGCGTCACGCCGGGCAGGAAGTGATTACCGGATCCAAGCCGGTGGACATCAAGGCCGCCCTTGTCGAACATTTCCGCGACCACGCGACCATCCTTATCGCCACCGAGGCCGCCGCCGAGGGCGTCAACCTTCAGTTCTGTTCGCTGGTGGTCAACTATGATCTGCCGTGGAATCCCCAGCGTATCGAGCAACGCATCGGTCGTTGTCACCGCTATGGTCAGAAGCATGATGTGGTGGTCGTCAACTTCCTGAACCGCCGCAACGAGGCCGATCAGCGCGTCCTGGAACTCCTGAGCGAGAAGTTCAAGCTTTTTGACGGCGTCTTCGGTGTGAGCGATGAGGTCTTGGGCGCGCTCGAATCGGGTGTGGACATTGAACGGCGCATCGCTCAAGTCTATCAAACCTGCCGGAACACCGACGAGATCAAAGCCGCGTTCGACAAACTTCAGGCCGAACTGGAAGAACAGATTCAGGCCCGCATGGCTCAGACCCGCGAAGTCCTGCTCGAAAACTTCGACGAAGATGTGAGCGCCCGCCTGCGAGTCAACCGGGACAAGACGCTGGAGACGCTCTCCAACAGGGAACGGAATCTTCTGGAACTGACGCGCACGGAGTTGAACGGTGAAGCCCGATTTGAAGTTGATCGGCCACGATTTCTATATTCCGGCACGCGCGCCCGGCAGGGCTGGTATCACTTTGACTGGAAAGAAGCCGAGAAGACGGGTGACACTTTCTATCGGCAGGACCATCCACTTGCCGCCCAACTCATCGAACAGGCTCTTAACCGGGAGCTTCCACCGGCCATGATTGCGCTGGACTATGCCGCTCATCGCCAGGTAATCAGTGTTCTCAAGCCCCTTGTCGGTTCCACGGGCTGGTTAGAACTCTCCAAACTCACGGTAGAGTCCCTCGACACCGAGGAATTCCTCGTTTTTACAGCGCAGTCTGACTTGGGCCAGATGCTCGATGAGGAAGTATGCCGGAAATTACTGCTTCTCCCCGCCAGGATCGAAAATCAACTAACGGGCTCCGCGCCGGACCTTTCGGTCAGTCGCCAGGCCGGGATGGAGAGCAAGATCAAGCAGGTAGAGGAGCGCAACGGAAAGTTCTTCGACGAGGAGGTCCTCAAACTCGACCGCTGGTCCGACGACCTCAAACAAGGGCTGGAGCGGGAGATCAAGGAACTCGACCAACAAATCCGGGAGGCCCGCCGGACAACGGCGTTGGCCGCGTCCCTGTACGACAAACTGGATGCCCAGAAGTCCATCAAGGCATTGGAGAGCGCCAGAAACCGCAAGCGGCGGGAACTGTTTGACGCTCAGGATGCCATCGACTCCCAGCGTGACGAATTGATCGGAAGCATCGAAAAGCAGCTTCAGCAACGGCATTCGGCGATGCCCGTGTTCATGTTCCGATGGAGGTTGGCATGAGAAAAAAGCCGGCCGGGAAGCACCCTTTCGGATCGCAGGAAGGTCTTGAACTGGAATTCAAGGAGGCCGCCCAGGCCCTGCCGAAAAACTTCTTTGAAACCGTAGGCGCATTTCTGAACCTGGACGGCGGGGTGATCATTCTCGGCGTAGCGGATGACGGTGTCGTTACCGGTGTTGACGCGGATTCTGTGGAACGGATCAAGGCCGATATCGCCAACCTCTCCAACAATCCCGAGAAGCTGGATCCGCCATATCTGCTTTTCCCTCATGCGGAACAAGTAAACGGAAAGTGGATCATCAAGACGCAGGTCCCAGCCAGTTCCCAGGTGCATCAAACCGGCGGCATGGTTTTCCTTCGCAGTGAAGACGGGGACTACCGTATCAAGGGTCTCAATCGAATCGCCGGCCTGGTGAACCGAAAGCTCAGTTTCTTTACCGAGCAGCGGGTTTTTCCTCACCTGGAGATGTCAGACTTGCGGCCGGATCTCTTTGAGAAGGCCCGACGGCTGATGCGCGGACGCACACCCCAACATCCCTGGGCCGATCTTTCCCCGGAAGAACTGCTGAACATCGCCGGGTTCGTGCGTAAGGACTTGTTCACCGGCAAGCCCGGGTACACGCTGGCCACCGCGTTGATGTTCGGAACCGACGCGACGATTCAGAGCGCCGCGCCCGGGTACAAGTTCGATGCGCTTGTCCGCCGCCGGGATACGGAGCGTTATGACGACCGGCTCATCGTGCGCACCAATCTGATAGACGCCTTCGATCTGCTGATGGGTTTTGTTGAAAAGCACCTGGATGATCCGTTCTATCTGGAGGGAACAACCGCCATCAGTCTGCGCGCGCACATTTTCCGGGAGTTGGTGGCGAACATCATCGCCCACCGCGAATATACCAGCGCCGCGCCCGCCACCATGATGATTTACCGGGATCGAGTCGAGTTCAAGAACCCCAATGTTCCCCATTATCGCGGCCGGATTGACCCGGCGCATTTCACGCCGTATCCCAAGAATCCGACGATCTGTAAGTTCCTCATTCAGATCGGCCGTTATGAAGAACTGGGGTCAGGCGTC
Organism: Planctomycetota bacterium; assembly: GCA_043820325.1. Classification (GTDB taxonomy): domain Bacteria; phylum Planctomycetota; class JBDREB01; order JBDREB01; family JBDREB01; genus JBDREB01. Next base: position 4,520 of record JBDREB010000278.1, read on the forward strand.
AGGAATGTCACGCACTACCTGCCGTTCTATGTGCTGGGCGCGGCGACCCCATCCTTCGTGGATGATGATATGTTTACCGTCATCATACCGTTGGAGGCGAAAGCCGGTGTCCCCGCTCATGGCGAGCCGGGGGCCACCCCACAGGTCAAATCCGAGTCACAGCCGGAGTCCAGTACTAGTTCGGCACCAGTTCAGTTCCAGTCGCTAGAAATTCGAATTCTGGCAATATTGAGGAAAGGCGCTGCGCCTGCGTCGATACTTTCGAAACACCTTGGGCAAAAGAGAGTTTCCGGCCAGCTCAAGGTTGTGCTGAATAGACTTCTGACAGACTCGCTGATCGAGTTTACAATCCCCGACAAGCCCAACAGTCGGCTCCAGAAATATCGGCTGACATCCACCGGACTGAACACGCTGGGAGGGACCCGCCCTTGAGATGGAATGTGGGGTTGACCGGTCCGGCTTTGCAGATCGCCCAAACCACCAACTCGCCGGTGTGGGTGGCAGCAGGCCCCGGCACAGGAAAGACGTTCGCATTGATGCGAAGACTTGCAAGGCTCCTGGAAGTGAACCGTGCCGCCCCGGACCGAATCTTGGTCTGCATGTTCACGAGAACGGCAGCAGGCGACTTGGCGCGCGCTGTTGCTGACCTCGGCATCGAGGGAACGGACGAGGTCAAAGCCCAAACAATTCATGCATTCTGTTTCTCCATGCTGTCGAGGCAAGAAGTGCTCGAAGCGACCGGCCGAGTTCCCCGCCCACTCCTTAAGTGCGAAGAGCGATTCTTGCTGGAAGACCTGAGCCATGTCGGGCACGGCGGAGTCCGCGAATGCGGGAAGAAGCTAAAAGCCTTCTCCGCGGCGTGGGCGCGCCTTCAACACGAGCAACCCGGCTGGCCAACGGATAGTGCCGACCAGCAGTTTCAGGCGGCACTGCAAACTTGGCTTCTCTTTCACCGGGCCATGCTCATCGGAGAGCTGGTACCGGAAGGTCTCAAGTACCTTCGCCTCAACCCTGGCTCTCCATACCGCACCGCTTTTGACCACGTCCTCGTTGATGAATATCAGGATCTCAACCGCGCCGAACAGCAATTGGTCGAACTCATGGCCAACGGCTCGTTTATCGTAATCGGTGACGAGGACCAGTCGGTCTACTCGTTCAAACATGCGCATCCAGAAGGCATCGTCGAATTCCCGCAAACGCACCCGACTACGGAGCGGGCGCAACTGGACGAATGCCGACGGTGTCCTCGCAGGGTGGTGGAGATGGCGAACGCCATAATTGCACACAACACGACTCGGAGCGCCCGATTCCTTCGCCCCTTTCCCGGGAATTCAGACGGAGAAATCTTCTCCGTGCAATGGCCAAATATAGATCAGGAAGCGGAGGGTCTTGCCCGTTTCATCAAGTCTCGCATTGACGCAGGAAGCGTGATCCCAGGGAACATTCTGGTTCTGGCTCCTCGGCGGGAGTTTGGCTATCGATTGCGAGATCAACTGAAAAACCTTGGGGTGCCTGCACATAGTTTTTTCAGTGAGCAGCTGCTTGAAGGAAAACCCAAGATCGGGAATGACTGTTACGCACAGCGCGCGCTTGCCCTGCTGATCCTGCTGGCCGATCCCAATGACCGCGTGGCCCTTCGGTGCTGGTGTGGGTTCGGCAGTAACAGTCTCAATGCCAATGCGTGGTCAAGGCTTCGAAATCACTGCGAGGAGAATGGACAAACGCCCTGGCAGGTCCTGGAACAGTTGGAGGCCGGTAGCTTGAGGATCGCGTACACCGCGCCCTTGGTTGAAAAGTTCATCGCCCTGAAGGCAGAGATTGCGCAACTCAGTACCGTCAACGGCGACGATTTGGTCACCAATGTTTTTCCTGCCGATCAGGAATGGGCCAAACCGCTTGCCGAATTGAAAAGCTACGTCGATAAGGAAGATTTTGGAGCGCGGGAGTTAGTGGATGTGATCCGGCGCCACAGCACGCCGCCATTGGACCTTCCTATCAAGGTGGATTATGTGCGTGTCATGACGCCCCACAAATCCAAGGGGCTCACAGCGGACATGGTAGTCGTGGCTGGGTGTTTGGAGGGTCTTGTCCCCTCCATTGACGACCGAGAGCCGCAGGCACAACAAGACCGGTCTCTCGAAGAGCAACGGCGGCTTTTTTATGTGGCGATAACACGCACCAAACAAGTGCTCGTTCTGTCGAGTGTCACGTGCTTGCCGACCAAACTTGCCCACAAGATGCGGGCCCGGGTCGGGCGAGCGAGCGGGTCAATTTCAGCGACAATCACGTCGCGCTTCATTGGAGAACTGGGACCGGTGTGCCCGGAGAGTATCACGGGGAACGATTTCTTGCGGGCGACCGTCGAGCAGTAAAGGAACGATATGGCGAACCACAAGACGAAACTCGAGCTTACCTGGATCGGCAAGGAGAACCGGCCGAAGCTGGAGCCGCGCATCCTTGTTGAGGGCGCGGCCAAGTCGCATCACGCGCCGTTCCGTGCCGGGAAGAACGACATTTTCGATAACAGGCTCATCTTCGGCGACAATCTCCTCGCCCTCAAGGCGCTGGAGCAGGAGTTCGCGGGGAAGGTCAAGTGCATCTACATCGACCCACCCTACAACACCGGCTCGGCGTTCACGCACTACGATGACGGCATTGAGCACTCGCTTTGGTTGAGCCTGATGCGAGACCGACTGGATATTCTGCGGAGGTTACTGACGGAGGACGGGTCGATCTGGATAAGTATTGACGATAATGAGCATGCGTATCTGAAGGTATTGATGGATGAATTGTTCGGGCGAGCGAATTTTATAACAACTGCGATTTGGCAAAAGAAATACGGGGCGAAGAGCGACTCTCGATTTCTTTCCGAATCACACGACTATGTTATCTGCTATGCCAAGAATGTGGATAAGCTTACGTTGAACCGGCTGCAGCGAACGGCGGAGCAGGACGCAAGGTACAAAAACCCCGACAATGACCAGCGCGGTCTATGGACATCGGGTGACTTACTTCGCAACGAGGAGCGGGATTACGCTATTTATCCGATCATGGGCCCATCGGGTCGCAAACACATGCCGCCACAAGGGACGAGCTGGCGATTCACAAAAGAGAAGTATGCGGAGCTCGTCGCAGATAACCGCATCTGGTTCGGCGACAAGGGAAATAACGTTCCTCGCCTTAAGCGGTTTTTGACTGAGGTGGCCGATACTGTGCCAGCGACAACGTGGTGGGAGCATAGAGACGTAGGGCACAATGACGAGGCCAAGAAGGAAGTTATGGCAGTAGCCCCAAAAAACGCCCCAGTTTTTGGAACCCCGAAACCCGAGCGTTTACTTAAGCGCGTGATAGAGGTCGGCTCCAACCCGGGGGATCTCGTCCTCGACTCCTTCTCCGGTTCCGGCACGACTGGCGCGGTGGCGCACAAGATGGGCCGCCGCTGGATCATGGTTGAACTTGGCGAACATTGTCACACGCATATCATTCCGCGTTTGAAAAAGGTCGTTGACGGCGAGGACAAGGGCGGCGTCACCGAGGCCGCGGGCTGGAAGGGGGGCGGCGGGTTCCGCTACTACCACCTTGCTCCATCCCTATTGGAGAAGGACCAGTTTGGCAACTGGGTCATCAGTAAGAGATACAACCCGGCTATGCTGGCCGAGGCGATGTGCAAGCTGGAAGGCTTCACCTACGCTCCCAGCGACACGGTCTACTGGCAGCACGGTCGCTCGACCGAAACCGATTTCATCTACGTGACCACGCAAACACTCGCCTACGAGCAGTTGCAAAAGCTCTCCGACGAAGTGGGCGAAAGCCGCTCGCTCCTCATCATGTGCGGCGCGTTCCGCGTGAAGAATCTCGAAGAGTTCCCCAACCTGACGGTGAAGAAGATTCCGAAGGCGGTCCTCAACCGCTGCGAATGGGGCAAGGACGACTACAGCTTGGAGATCAAGAACCTCCCCATGAAGTCGCCGGAAGCGTCGGAGGAGCCGGAAACCCCCTCCGGGGGGTGCAGGCCTCGCTCCAAGGCAGAGCGACGGGCGCAAGTCCAGGCCTCGCTCTTTGACCTTCCGCCGCAGGAGAAGAAACCATGAAAAGAAAAACAGGCATATCGAGACCGTCGTTGCCGATATATAAACGCATCCGGCAGATACTGGACTCCGCCAGAAGCAGTGTGGCCCGCTCTGTGAACACGACCCAGGTGGTCGCGAACTGGTTGATCGGGCGGGAGATTGTGGAAGAGGAGCAGAAAGGCCGAGCGAGGGCCGAATACGGTAAGCGGCTGATCGAGAGCCTATCGAAGCGTTTGGTGAAGGACTTTGGCCGTGGTTTCGCCGTCCGCAATCTGGAAACATTCAGGGCGTTCTATCTGGGATATCCCGAACTCGTAATTCCGCACGCAGTGCGTGCGGAATCGACGGATCATCGCTTGCGAGGGATTCTCCACGCAGTGCGTGGAGAATCGTCGCACGGGCTGCCATCCAGAAAACCCCACGCAGTGCGTGGAGAATCGTCGCGCGGGCTGCCATTCAGAAAACTCCACGCAGTGCGTGGAGAATGGAACGATATGGCCCCAATGCCCTTGGCGGTCATTCCGCACGCGGTGAGTGCGAAATCCTGGAAGCCGGGCTTGCTTCATCCCAACCTCTCCTGGACGCACTACCGGACGCTGTTGCGGGTGGACAAGGCGGAGGCCCGTGCGTTTTACGAGATCGAGGCGATCAAAAACAACTGGGCTGCGCGGGAGCTGGAACGGCAGATCAACAGCCTTCTCTATGAGCGTCTGGCCTTGAGCCGGGACAAGAAGGGGTTGATGCGTTTAGCGATCAAGGGGCACGAGGTTCAGAAGCCTGCCGATGTCTTCAAAGACCCGGTGATCATGGAGTTTCTCGGCCTGCCGGAATCGCCGAGACTGGTGGAGACCGACCTGGAGCAGGCACTGATCGATAACCTGCAAATCTTCCTGCTGGAGCTGGGCAAGGGCTTTGCCTTCGTAGCCCGGCAGGAACGGCTCACGCTGGACGGGGATCACTTTTACATTGATCTGGTTTTCTATCACACGATGCTCAAGTGCTATGTAATCATTGACCTCAAGACCGGAAAACTTACGCATCAAGATCTCGGCCAACTCCAGTTGTACGTGAACTACTACGACCGCGAACGCCGGACTGAGGGCGACAACCCGACATTGGGGCTGATTCTCTGCGCGGACAAGAACGATGCCGTCGTCCGATATACTCTGGGGAAGGATCAGCAGAAGAAGATATTCGCCAGCCGCTACAAGCTCCATCTCCCCAGCGAGTCCGAACTCCGGGCCGAACTGCGGCGCGAAGTGAGAGCGCTGTCCGCCCCGACAAAGAAGGGATGCGCGAAATGAACTCGCATGTCAACATCATCGCCAACCGGCTCAGCCTCCGGCCGCCTCAGCGCGATTCGCTGGAGATCCTGGCACGGCTCTGCGACATCGTGTCGTTGGAGAAGAATGTGGACATGGCCCAAGCGCTCAAGACCATTCAGGCCGAGTACGCCACAGTCACCGACTTCGAGCGCGATTTCCCGTCGCTCTGTTTCGCCCTGGCGACCGGCGTGGGTAAGACGAGGCTCATGGGTGCTTTCATCGCCTACCTTTTCAAGGCCGAGGGCATCCGGCATTTCTTTGTGCTGGCTCCGAACCTGACCATCTACAACAAGTTGATCACGGACTTCACGCCGAACACGCCCAAGTATGTCTTCCAAGGCATTTCTGAATTCGCCGTGGAACCGCCGGAGATCATTACCGGCGATAACTATGTTAGCGGGCACGGCGTCCGGGGGGAGCGGCTCTTCGAGTCGAATGTCCACATCAACATCTTCAACATCTCGAAGATCACGAGCACAGAGACACCGAAGGGAGCCGAGAAGACCACCATTCCCCGCTTCCGGCGTCTTCAGGAGTACATCGGTCAGAGCTATTTCGAGTACCTGTCAAAACTCGACGATCTCGTGCTCCTGATGGACGAATCGCACCGGTACCGGGCGTCGGCGGGCATGAAGGCGATCAGTGAATTGAAGCCCATCCTCGGTCTCGAACTCACCGCCACGCCGCATGTGGAACGCGGCAGTGAAACGCAAGCGTTCAAGAATGTCATATATGCCTACCCGCTATCGAGTGCCATGACGGATGGGTTCGTCAAGGAACCCGCCGTGGCTACCCGGGAGAACTTTAATCCCAAGAACTACGACGCGGCCGGTCTGGAGCGGCTGAAGCTGGAAGACGGCATCCGCATCCATGCGAACACCAAGGTCGAGTTGGAGGTTTATGCCCGCGAGAACGGCAAGCCCATCGTAAAACCATTCATGCTGGTCATCGCCCGCGACACCGGGCACGCTGACGCGCTCATGAAGGCCATCGAGAACGAGGCGTTTTTCGAGGGCCGGTACAAGGGCAAGGTCATTCAAGTCCACTCCAAGCAGAGCGGCGAGGAGCGGGACGAGACCATCGAGCAACTCATCAATGTAGAGAATCCCGACAATCCGACGGAGATCGTCATCCATGTGAACATGCTCAAGGAAGGTTGGGATGTCACCAATCTTTACACCATTGTTCCGCTTCGGGCGGCGAATTCACAGACGCTGGTGGAACAATCTATCGGTCGGGGACTGCGTCTGCCATACGGTAAACGGACGGGCGTGGGTGCAGTTGATCGGCTGACCATTGTATCGCACGACAAGTTCCAGGAGATCGTGGACTACGCCAACAGTCCAGACTCCGTCATCCGGGGTGGATTGAAGGTCATCTATGTCAGTGACGAACGGTCCAAGGTTGTAATTGCACAACCGGAGATAGTGAACCGCATAGCCGAGTCAGGAGGCACGGGGAACCTTCCCCACACACCAGAACATGCCCAATACCTTTTCGAGACTCCCTTCCAGCAAGAGGCGGCTAAGGCAACACTTGATATAATCCATCGGGAGTATGAGAACTTGCCCAGTTCAGGGCAACTGACGCGGCCGGAAATACTGAAACAAATTACGAGCAAGGTGAAGCAAGAAATATCCCCCGGAACCGGGGTGTTCGATGCTGATGAAGAAAAGAAGATCGCCGAGGTTGTGGCCGCAACAGTCACCCTGCGGAACGAGCTTGCCATTGACATCCCGCGCATCACGATCCAGCCCGTGGGTGACATCACGCGAGGGTATCTGGAGTTCAAACTCAGCCTGACCAGCGTTCACCTTCAGCCGGTGGACAATGAGATTCTCATCCAGGAGCTGCACCGCCGGGAACAGTACCACCTTATGAGCGGCACCGGCATTGTCCGGGAGGAGAAGCTCGAAGACTACCTCGTGCGCGGACTCATTGATTTTAACGACATCTGCTACGACGACCATGCGGGGTTGCTCTACGCGCTGGCCGGGCAGGTTGTGGCGCATCTCCGGTCTTACCTCAAGAATGAAGACGAAGTGCTGAATGTCCTCCAGTATCACCAGCAAGCGCTGGTCAATCTGATCCATGCCCAGATGCAGGATCACTATAAGGAGAAAGCGACCGCTTACGAGGCCCATGTGAGCAAGGGCTTCACCACGCTTCAACCCAACAATTATTCGGCCCCCGCCGGAGAGTCCGAGCGCGATTTCCATGCGCCTGTGATCGACAAGCAGGACATCCGCAAGATGCTTTTTGCCGGGTTCGGCAAGTGCCTCTACCGCGTCCAGAAGTTCGACTCGGACTCGGAACGGCGTTTCGCGGTCGTTATGGAGAATGACAGGGAAGTGTTGAAGTGGCTAAAGCCCGCCAAGGGGACCTTTCAGATTCACTATGCGAGCGAGGACTCCTACGAGCCCGACTTTGTGGTGGAGACCAAGAATGCCAAGTTCCTCTGCGAGCCCAAAGCCGCCAACGAGATGACGGCGGAGGATGTGCTGGCCAAGGCCAAAGCGGCGGCGGAATGGTGCGTCCACGCCACGGCGCACGCGCAAAAGTACGGCGGCAAGCCGTGGACATACCTCCTGATCCCGCATGATGCTATCATGGACAACAAGACCATCCAAGGGTTAGCCGCGACATACAAGGTCAATAGTGACGGACTCGCAAAAAGTCCGTAATCTTTCTGTGCGCGCGCTTTACCCCGTAGCTGCGACCCTTGCGGTCGCCCATCCGGAGGCAGGGGCAAGCCCTGCAGCTACAAAGACTTGCGAGCACGGCGCATGGTAAGCATGGTTGCCACCGACAGGATCTTCCCGGGACCCATGAAACATGAAGTAATCCTTTTTGCGAGTCCGTCAATTTTCAATGTTCAAGTGAAGATCAAAGATCGAAAAACAAAAACAGTTACCATGGCTGGTCTTCGCCCGGGCCCCTGAGGGCGAGAGGTCGGCTCAAGACTTCGCGGAGAACGATCACCTGCCGCAGGTCGGCGGGTTTGTGCAGGCGCAGGCCGCGGTCGTCGGAAGCGGCGTCGGCAGTGACGGTGGCCGGCTGTGAGGCGGGCTTGGGGACTTTCACGGCCGCCGGCGCTTCGGCCGACTGGGCCGCCGCCCGTCTGCGTATGGCGTCCTGAAGCTTGCGCTGGTGGGCCAGGATGCGGGCGTCGGCGTCTTCGGGGGCGGCCCCCGCCGCCTTGCGGCGTTCGTCCTGGTGGGGGCGGCGCTGTTCGTTGCGGAGTTGGCGTTCGGCCTCGATGAGCCAGCGTCCTTCGTAGGCGGCCGGTTCGGCCGTTTCTTCGGCGGCCTCTTCGGCGGGAGGTGCGGCGGGCCGGGACGGGGTCTGGGACTGCCGGGAGAGTTCGCGCAGGAAGTCCTCGATGGAGGCCGGCTTGGTCCGGCCCGTTTCGGCGGCCGGCGCGGGCCGCCGGCCGGAGGACGAAGACTGGCTGCGCGCCTTCTCCTCCTGCAGGCGCTTCTTCTTGCGCGATTCGGCGACGGCGGAGATGATGCTGAAGGCAACAAAGATCAGGAAAATGATCACCCCCCCGCCGCCGCCGCCGGCGAGAATGGGTTGCAGGCTGTCGCCTATCACAGGTTGCATCATTTATCCTTACGAGATCTTGGCTCAACCTGCGCCGCAACCAGGGATCGGTATACGGTCTTCGGCATGGTCAAAAAGTCGAATAGTCCCAAAGACGCAAAGTCGGATGTCGCTGGCTTTGCCGGCACCTTCGACTTTTGGACCTTTCGACCTTTGGACTTTTAGACCCCTTCCATAGGTCGACGGCACCGTGTTGCACCTTTCGTTTCCGTAAGCCGATGGCCGGTTTATCTGCAATAACATGGTCGAAATCTCCGGAGAAATACTAAATTTCAGATATTGGGACCGCTGGTCTTGCCGATGGTGTCGCGCATCTGGGTGTCGGACTGCAGGTTCTTGAGGCGGTAGTAATCCATGACGCCCATGTTGCCCGAACGGAAGGCGGCCGATATGGCCTGGGGGATCTCCGCCTCGGCCAGGACGACCTTGGCGCGGTTCTCCTGGGTGAGGGCCTTCATTTCCTGTTCGCGGGCCACGGCGAGGGCGCGCTGTTTTTCGGCCTGGGCCTGGGCCACTTTTTTGTCCGATTCGGCCTGGTCTTCCATCAGCTTGGCGCCGATGTTGTCGCCCACATCCACATCGGCGATGTCGATGGAGAGGATCTCGAACGCGGTGCCCGCGTCCAGTCCCTTTTCCATGACGCGGCGGGAGATGAGGTCGGGGCTGGCCAGCACTTCCTTGTGGCTCTTGGCCGAGCCGATGGCCGTGACAATGCCTTCGCACACGCGCGCGATGATGGTCTCCTCGGTGGCGCCGCCGATGAGCTGGCTGATATTGGTGCGCACGGTGACGCGCGCCTTGGCCTTGAGCTGGATGCCGTCCATGGCCACGGCGTCCACCGTGTCCTTGCCGGGCGAGGGGGTGGGGCAGATGATGACTTCGGGGTCGACGGAGCGGCGCACGGCGCCGAGGATGTCGCGGCCGGCGAGGTCGATGCCCGTGGCCGTTTTCCAGGTCAGGCCGAGGTCGGCCTTGCCCGCGGCGATGAGGGCCTTGACCACATTGATGACATTGCCGCCCTGCAGGTAATGGTTCTCCAGGTCCTTGCGGGTCATGGGCAGGCCGGCCTGGACGGAGAGGATCTGGGCCTGGACGATGGTGTTCAGGTTGACCTTGCGCAGGCGCATGAAGAGCAGGTCAAAGAGGCCGATGTCGGCCCCGGTGGTGATGCACTGGATCCAGAGGTTGAGGAAGGAAAGCATCATGAAGAAAACGACCAAGGCGAATATGCCGCCCACGATGCCGCCGAGGATCAGAAAACCATTGCCCATACCTTGTTCTCCTTTACCGTGTAAAAGCTTGCCGGCCGGATCAGACCGGCCCTACGAACACCTTGTTACCAACGACTTTCAATACTTTGATGCGCGCGCCGGGCTCGATGAATTTGCCCTCGGATTCCACATTCACCCGTTCCGTGCCGAACTGGGCGATACCCGACGGCCGCAGGATGGTGCGGGCCACGCCCTCCGTGCCCTCCAGGTGCGCCAGGCCGGTCTCCACGGTCTGCTCTCGTGCGCTGGCCGGCCCGGTGACGATGAACCGCCGGCCGATGGGGGTGCGGTGGAGGTTCTTGAGGCCGAGGATCACGACCACCGGGGCGCCGAAAAGCCCCAGGGCCAGGAAGATCGCCGCCCCCGTGGCGCCGCCGGCCTTGTAGGCCGTGATCACGGACCAGAGGATCCCCGCCCCGCCCAGGATGCCCAGGGTGCCGAAGGAGGGGATCATGGTCTCCAGAAGCAGGAGGAACAGCCCGGCCAGAAGCAGGGCGGCGGCGATCGCGAATCCGGCGGTCATCAGATCTGCTCCACAATGACCTGGTTGCCCTTGACCTGGAGCACCCGGACGCGGGCGCCCCGTTCGATATAATCGCCGCTGGACATGGCGATGAGCGAGTTCCCGCCCAGGCTGATCTTACCCGCGGGCCGCATGTCGGTCTCGGCCACGCCCGTATCGGCCTCCTTGACCGCGGTGACGCGGTTGGAGACGCTCATCCCGGGCTGATCGGAGGGTACGAGCGCGGCCGGCCCCCGGACCACGAACCGATTGAAGAACGCAGTCCGGGGCAGGAAGCGGGCCACGAGCATGATGCCGATCGAGCCGCCGAGAATGGCGATCGTCAGGGAGATCAGCGGGCTCTGGAAATGTTCCATGCGCCAGGTCATGTCGTGGCCGGGGGCGAAAAAGTCGCCCGGCAGGCGGACGGTGAGCAGGCCGAAGAGCATGAGCCCCACGCCGGCGATGGCCGTGACCATCACGCCCGGGAAGACGAAGATCTCGACCACCACCAGCCCCGCGCCGAGAACAAAGAGGATCAGCGGCAGGTAGTGGGGTTCGGTGGCCAGGAAGGAAAAGAGGAAATAGAGCCCGAAGGCGGCCGCGGCCACCACGGCGCCGATGCCGATGCCGGGCGACTGCAGTTCGGTGTAAATGGCGATCACGCCGATCATCATCAGGAGGCCGGCTACGACCGGGTGGTTGAACCAGCGGATGACGGTCTCGCCCATGGAGGGGACGATGCGTTCCACGCGGCTGCCGTCGACGCCGAGGCAGGCGAAAAGTTCGGCCTCGTCGCGCACGACCCGGGTCGCGAAATGGTACCGGTAGGCCTCCTCGGCGGTGAGTTCGACCATTTCGTTGGTGGAATCGATCTGTTTAAGGAGGGTCCGTTTGACGAATTCCTCGGCCCGGTCGGAGAGGGCGGTGAAATCCTTGCGCGCGTCGGGCGCCTCGGAGAGGAAACAGAACCGGCGGCCATCGACGGAGAAGACCTCGTCAATGGCCACGCGCACGGGCTGTTCGGCCGCCGGCGCCGCGGCCGGGTCGGCCTCGCCTTCCTTTTCTTTGGGCGCGGGGCGCTCCAAAAAGGCCTTGAGGGGTTCGGGGAAGTAGAATTCCGTGCGGGTGGGCAGGTCACCGCCGGTGATGGCGGCCCGCTCTTCGGCCGGCATGGCTTCGAGCTCGGCGAAGGAAAAAAGCTTCACGGCCGAGTTTTCATAGAGCACGAAGGTGGCGAAATCCTGGGAGACCATGGCGTGCCCCAGGCGGTAGGGATAACCGTACTTGCGGCAGGCGGTCTCGAAGTCCTTGCGCAGGACCGAGGTGATCTTGTCGTTCTCGTTGAGCATCTTCAAGCCTTCCTGCGTGGCCGTGACCGGCGCGCAGTTGCCGAAATGGGCCCCCTCCTGCATGTAGATCTCGGGGCAGGAGACGGTGATGAGGGCGCCGGCCGAGACCGCCTTTTTGGGGATGAAGGCCACCACCCGCCGGCCGCCGGCGGCCGCGCCCATGATCGCCTCGCGGATCACCGAGGTCGCGGCCAGTTCGCCGCCGTAGGTGTCGATCTCCAGGATCACGAGCGCCGCATCCTGCGTTTCGGCCAGACGGGTCTTGATATACGAGGCCAGGGAGGTGTCGACCATGAATTTTTCCTGGTCGGAGACCTGCAGGAGGCAGACCCGGCCCGTGATGCGTGCCGGTTCGCCGAACGCCGCGGCCGCGGCCAGGCAGATGAGACCCCACAGACACAGCGTGGCTTTCACGCGCATCCCCATATTATCGGAAACACGAGATAAAAATAAAATGGAGGATAGGGGGATTGAACCCCTGACCTCAAGACTGCCAGCCTTGCGCTCTCCCAGCTGAGCTAATCCCCCATTCTAATAATGGTTGGTGAGAGACGCGGTATTATAGGCCTGTCGCGGGGTTTGTCCATCTATTTTTTTAGGAATCCGGTCTTGGGGCAATGCGGAACGCGAAAGGTCGCAATGGTCGCACAGTCCCACAGTCGCAAGGGCCGAAGCAAAGAATTTCCGATCGCCGATTTTCGATGTGCGATGTGCGGAGGCGGATCAGGTAGGCGCATGCCTTTCGACAGGCTCAAGGTCCATGACTTTAGCGTGCATGCCCCGTATTGTAGCCGCGACCCTCGTGGTCGCCCTCTTCCCCCTGGGAACGCCGAGGGCCACCTCGGCTGGGGATGAAGAGAGGCCTTTCAACTCCGCTCAAGGTTGACGGACTCGCAAAAAGTCCACAATCCTACTGTGTGCGCGCTTTTCCCCGTAGCTGCGACCTTGAGCCTGTCGAAAGGCGGTCGCCCATCCGGAGGCGGGGTCCCTTCGACTCCGCTCAGGGTTGAAAACAACAAGCCCCGCAGCTACAAGGACTTGCGAGGAAGCATGGTTACCACCGGCAGGACCGTCCCGGGACCTGTGGAGCATGACAAAGATCCTTTTTGCGAGTCCGTCAAGGTTGGAAGACCAATTGCGTAGCTCGAATCGTAGGGCGGGGGGCGGTTGCGGTGGAAGATGGGCCGGAGGGAACGGGAATTGATCGAGGAGTATGCTCAAGCAGACGGATCGACCGCCGCCATCCGGCGGCCACCTCGACATTGCGGCCATAGCGATCGTGCGACCTCGGGGACCGTCCGGGCCTTGTGAGCGCCCCCTTTCCGTCCCCAGGGCTTTAAGCCCAAGAGCCTGCCACGGTTACAATGCCCGTTTCGGCCACGGCAAGGGTCAGCCGGGATCCCGATCTTGGGCCGTAACCGTCACCCTCGCCGCTACGGGTCAAGGACCTTGAGCGAGCTGTCCCAGCCCTGAGCGAAATCGAAGGGGCTTCGAGTCGAAAGGCATCGTTATCGTAACCCTGTTCCTGTTATTCTTAGGACACCGCCTCACAATTAAGGGGCCAAATCTCAATCATCAATAACGACCCGATTCCGGAACGCTGGTTCATGCCGGATCTTGTTTGGTAGGGGCACGGCATGGCAATGCGGAGAAATGATGATGTGCCACGAAGTCACAAAGACACTAAAGGGTGCGGGGTTTGATCCGAACCCGACCCGGATCTACCTTTGTGACTTGGTGACTTTGTGGCAGATGTTCCGGGGTTTGGTATGCCGTGCCCATCCCAATTGGCCCCAAAACAAGCGCCGTCCCGGGCTGGATCTTCCTCGACTCGCGTCCACAAGCCGGCGCACGCGAGGGCACGGCATGCCGTGCCCCTACAACGGAGCCACTTGCACCCCCCCCCAAGAGTCAGCGAGCAAGCCACGGTCTGTGGTGGCGGCAACAAGAATAACCACTACATATAGAAGCGGTCAGGGGGTTTTGCAAGTGGCGCAACGGAAAAGAATGCCAACGGTGGTACCAACGCGCCCTCTTTTGACCCCTTTATTGTGGGGCGGTGTACCAAGAGAACGGCGACAGGTTGGGGGGCGCCCCCTCCCCGGCCGCAACCGTCACCCTTGCCGATACGGGCATCGTTACCGTAGCCCAGGTTCCCCCGTTCCCGAATAAGCGGCAAGGGTTTCCGGATCGGCTTTCAGTAGAACGAAACACCATCCGGTGCGGACGGCAGGGCCCATTCCCCCGTGGTCTTCAGGTCCGCGTCCAGTCGATAGACGCGGTCGCCGTCCTGGACCAGGTAGGTCCGGCCCGTCCGCCAGGCTTGGGGCTTGTTGAAATCGCTGCGGCGGCGCAATTCACGCCAGGCCGTATCGTATTCGATCACGGCCCCTTTGGCGGAAACGAGCACCGTCCCCTCCGGTGTGACCTGGACCGCGCCGGCGTCGCCCTCCCCCTCGAACTCGGTGGCGCTTGCGATCCGGTCGTCGGCCGTCAGGGTCGCGGCCTCGGTGCCGTTGATGGCCGCCAGGCGGCCATCGCCAAGGGGGGCGGCGTCGACCGGGTTGGGCAGGGTCGACCAGGTCGCGCGCAGGTTGCCCGCCGCATCGAAGCGCCGGATGCCGTTGCCCTCCTGCCGGCAGATGACCAGGACCGATCCGTCGGCCCCGGCATGGGCGCGGAACGGCGCGCGCAGACCCGCGATGACGGTGACCGGCCGGCGGTCGTCCATGGTGTATACGGCGACCCGGCCCGCGCCGTATTCACACACCAAAAGATCGCCGCCGGGGGTGCGTTCGGCGTAGGCCGGCTCCGCCAGGCCGGGCCATTCCCGTTGCAGGCGGCCCTGGCCGTCAAAGAGCGCCACGCGCCCCTCGCCGCGGAAGGCGGCCAGGACGACACCGGCCGCCGTACCGCCGGCCGCATCGAACGCCAGGCGTTCCAGCGCCCCCCGCGCGACGGTCACGACGCCGAACCGGGGCACGAAGAGGCGGAGCGCATCCGCATCCATGTCGATCAGATGACCGGTCAGGATATCGCCGTACATCGTCCGCACCCGGCACGAACCGGCGGCGGGGACCACGGCCGGGCCGGGGAATTCGATCGCGTCGATGTCGGCGGCCGCCACGCTCACGCCCGGGGCCAGCCGGCCGCCGCCCGCGGGCCCGAGCGTCACGCCCGTCAGGATCACGGTAAAACGGCGGTCGCCCGTTGTGGTGACCGCGCCCCGGAGCTGGCTGCCGTCCCGCAGGCGCACCACGGGCCGGTCGGCCGTGTTCACCGCAGGCGGCGCCGGAGCACGCCGCTCGACGCCGAACTGGATCAGCGCCGCATCGGCCGCGGGAATGGTCACCGGTGCGGCCAGGTATGAGGCGGTCAGGGCGATGCCGGCGGCATCGATCGACCGGATGGTGCCGGAGACCATGTCCCGGTCGCGCAGGATGACCCGGCAGGCCAGGTCGGCATTCTCCCGCCGCGCGGTGGGGACCAGGCGGACCTCCGCCACCCGGGCCAGTTCCCATGTGCCCGGCCCGCCATCGGTGTGGCCGCGGATGTCGCCCGCGCAATCCAGGTGGCCGATGTGGAGCGCGGTCTCTGAACCGTCGTTCCACCGGACCTGTTCCGGCCCCCCGGCGCTCGGCCGGGTCCCTGCGTCCGCGGCCGGGGCGTTCGGCCGGATGATACCAGCCAGCAGTCCGGCGATGAACCCCGCCGAGGGATCGGACGGGATGGCGGCTTGGTCGAGCCCCCGGCCGGCGGCGGGATAGAGCACCGCCACGGCGGCCCGCAGCATCACCGGCCGGGCCGGATCGGCGAGCACCCCCCGGGCGGCCGCACGGACCGTCGCCGACTCCGCGCTGCCGCGGATCTCCCGGAACACCCGCGACAAGAGCGGTTCCCGGGTCTGGTCGATGACGCTGACCATGAACGCGGTCCGCCGGGCGGCCGGGTAGGCCCCGGCCAGCCGGAGCAGGCGGTCCTGGGTCGCGGTATCGGCCCCGGCATACATGCGGCCGGCATACTCAAAATAACGGGGATCCCCCGCATCGGCCAGGCACCACAGCAGGTTGTCGCGAATGCCGATGGCCCGTTCCCGGTGCCGGTCGGGATGGGTCTCCAACTCCGACTGTAGCGCCTCGAATTGGAACCGGACCTCGGGATCGGCCGGCACGGGATACTGGTCCAGCAGGGCCTTCACATCCTGGATCCGGAAGATCAGTATCTCGGCGGCCGCCTCGGACCGCGCATGGTAATCGGCGGCGCCCAATCGACCCACCAAAGCCGCAAAGGCCGCGGGATCGCCCCGATCCAGCCGGTCCAGACGCGCCGGCACGCCGGCCCGGTCGGGGTCCAGCCGCCGGAAGATCTCCCGGTGCGCCGCCTGGACCTCCGCGGGCGCGTCGATGAGGTCGGGCATGGGGATCAGCGCGCGGTCCAGCTCGTCCCCCCCGGCCAGGGCCAGCGCCGCGGCCGCGAGCAGGGCCGCCACGACCCGGTCAACGCGCCGCATAGGTGAAGATCCCCGCGCTGTTCACAATATGGACCCGGTCGGTCAGGTAAACGCGTCCCGGCAGACAGCCGCCCGCCAGGACGATGGTGCCGGCCGGCCGGCCGTCGGCCAGGCCGATGACCGCCAGGCCGTCGTCAACGGCAATATAGAAAGCGTCCCCCGCCACACACCCCGGGTAGCTTGGATCGGGCAGCGGGCCGGTGTATTGCCAGCGCACAACGCCGGTCGCCGGATCGATCATCACCAGTTTCACGCCGGCATCCCCGGCCACGGCGGCGATGATCCCGGTGCCGGCCGGCATGAGCCACCGCGGGTCGCCCACAGCGGTCGTCCACGCGGTCCGGCCCGTGTCGATCACCAGGCCGGTCAGATCCCCCCGGGCGGGGCCTTCCATGATCAGGCGCCCCCCGGCCGCGACCGGCAGGCAGGTGACCGTCTCCGCGCCTCCCGGGGGCGATACCGCATCGGCCGGCAGGAGCGACCGGCCCCATACCAACCCGCCATCCTCCGCCCGGAAGACGGCCGTATAACCGCACCAGGCCAGCAATGCCAGGTAGGGTCCGTCAATGATCACCAGGCCCTCGCCCGGGACCGCGTCCCGGCGGTTCCGCGTCCGGGCCCGGCACACCTCCGTCATCCATTGGATGGACCGCCAGCCGAGGTCATAACTCACGAGTTGGCACAGCTCTTCGCGCGGCAAAGCCGTATGGAAGGAAACGAACAACGACCCGCCGGCCGCGGCGGGCAGGCTCCCGGGCTCACCCGGCCGGCCGGTCTCGACCGCGCGTCCCTGCCGTCGCAGGTACGCGGCCACATCGTCGGCCATCGGTACGGGAACGGCCGCGCCCGTCAGGCTGTCGAAGACCACCAGGAGGTTCCCCTCTTCGCGCTTGTTGAGGACCGCCGCGATCCGCCCCCGATCACGCACCAGCCCGCCCGCGGGAAACGCGAGCGCCACGGGGTCCTGGAACCGGCTGGCCCCGGTCCAGCGCCGGCCCCCCTCTTCACGGAACGGCCGACCCGGATCGCCTTCGCCGCGCAAGACCGGCTCCATCCCCCCAGTGAACAGCCCGGCCATGCGCACGGCGTGAAAATCACCGGGTGGCCAGGCATGCCGGCCCGTGGCCGCCTCATAGGCATACACATCCCGGCCGCTGTTGACATACACGCCGCCACCGGCCAGCAGGAGCTCGTAACCTACCAGCACGGGCGGCCGGGCCGGGACCTGGTCGGGATAGACGGTGGTGACATTGACCCCGGCGATCCACCGCGGCTTGTGGCCGTCGATATCGGCCGGAACGACCGGCCGCGGCGCCGGTCCCCGGCCGGCCAGGGCCATAATGCCGGCGAGCGCGGCCGTCAGCCGTTCCCGGTGGGCGTCACCGTCCGGCAGGCCGGCCAGGCGGTCCATGCAGCGCCGGGTGCGGCCCAGGTCGCCGTGGTCCAGGTGGTAGGCGGCCAGAAAGGCCAGTGCCTCCGCACCCGCCGGAGTGATCCCTTGTTCCCGGCCCACGGTTTCCAGTCGGACCAGGTCCCGCGCCGCGACCGCGGCATCGCACGCCTCACGGGCGGCCGGACCGAACACGGCGGTATACGCCGCCCGGAGGACCGGGTCGGCGGCAACGATCCGCTCGACCCGGGTACCCACGGGCACCCGGATGCCATCCATGACCGTGGGCCGTTCGCCGAACTTGAGGATGAAGCGATTGTAGTCCCGGGCGGCGGCCGACGCGTCACCGGCCCGGACCTGGGCGATGCGGGTGAAATACTCCTCGACCTCGGTGTCGGTCTCCTCGGTGATGTCATAGAGGTAGGCGGCCCGCGCCAGCCAGGGCGCCGGATCAGCGGCCCGAAGGGCGGTCGGGAAGCAGAAGATCAACGCCCAGGCGGCTGGCCCCCACCACGGGCGCTTCCCGTTCATGGATGGCCGCGGTGTGCCGCCGGGTGCCAGCATGGGGTCAGGGACGGGGCGCCGCCGCGGCGATGCGCCGGAGGATGGCGATGCCCTGCTCCAGTTTGTCGTCCGACGCGGCAAAGGAAATGCGGAAGTGGGTGTCGAGCCGGCTGAAAGCGCCCCCCGGCACCATAAGCAGATTCTCCTCCACGGCCCGCATGACGAATTCGGTGCCCGTACCCCAGGGCGCCCGCGGGAAGCAGTAGAACGCCCCTTCGGGCCGCACCATGGGGATCGCATCCCGCAGCCCCTCGTAGACCAGGTCGCGTTTCCGCACATATCCGCCCACCTCGGCGCTGATATCCACATCCAACGCGGTAAGACAGGCCTTCTGGGCAAAGGAGGGCGCGTTGACGAAGGTGAACTGCTGGAGTTTGATCATGGCGTTGACGATCCCCGGCGACGCGGAGACATAGCCCATGCGCCAGCCGGTCATGGCGTAATCCTTGGAAAAGCCGCGCAGGACGACCGTGTCGGGAAAATGATCGAGCAGGGAAACGGCCGGATGGTCGTAGGCGAAGGAGCGGTAGGTCTCGTCCGCGATGGGTATGATCCCGTGTGCGCGGCAGAGGGCGGCCGCCTGGGCGATCTCCGCCGCGGTGTAGACCATGCCCGTGGGATTGGAGGGGCTGTTGACGATGATGACCTTGGTGCGGGGCGTGACCAGGGCCGGTATGCGCTCGGCATGAAACCGGAAATCGGGATAGGTATCCCAGAAGACCGGTATGCCGCCCAGCATGCGCACCACATGCTGGTACGAAACGAACCCGGGGTCGGGAATGAGCACCTCATCGCCGGGGTCGACCAGCGCCAGGAGCGCCAAGACGATGCCGCCCGAGACGCCGCTGGTGACCATGATCTCCCGGCCGTCGCGCACGAGCTCCGGGAAGACCGTCCCGATCCTGGTCCTGAGCTCGGAGATCCCGCCTGAAGCGGTATACCGGTTGAAGCCCGCGTCAATGGCGGCCGTGGCCGCGCGCTTGACCGGCACCGGCACATCGTAATGCGGCTGCCCGATCGAAAGGTCGATGGGATCCTTGAGATTGGCCGCCAGGTCGAATATGCGGCGGATCCCCGAGGCGCCGATGGCGGCGACCCGTCCGGCCAGGCGGTCGTCAACGCCCATTTACTTCTTGGAGGACTTGCCGGCCGGTTTCTTCTCCCCGGCAGCCTTTTTCTCCGGCACCGGGGCGGCTTCGGGAACGACGGCGGCGGCATCGGCGGCCTTATCTTCCGCGGCCTTCTTCTTGCCCCGGACCTTGATGTTGCGCAGCTTGGGCAGGTTGAAGACGGATTGGGCATCCTCGTCCCAGCGGCCGAGCTTGCCCATGCGGATGATGCGCTCCATGCGGGAAAGCACATTACGGTGCTTCTCCATGGTGCTTGAGGACCGGAAACTGCGATGGATCGACATGAACTGCCTCCTTAGACATTGAAAGATACAACGATGCCGCTTGCGGGCGCCTCCGGGCGGCCCAAGGCCCGCATGGCGGGCTGGCACCAGCGGTTCCCGTACAGGATATGGGCGAGCGGGATTTCGGTCCCGTGGAAGGTCTGGAAATGGGCGAACCCCTTGGCGATCACCAGGGCCCCGGTGCCGACGAGTTCCAGCAGGCTTTTCTCGGGGGCGCTGGGAACGATCTCGGCGATCTCCGCCTTGAACGGCATAACACCGGCCAGGGCCCGCAGGTTGTCGGCCGTCATGTACCACAGGAACGGCCGCGCCACGGCCGCGATCGTGACATGCCGCATCCCCAGGTGGGCCAGCAGGTGCAGGTCAAAGGGCAGTTCCAAAAGCCCGGCCGCGATCAGCACCGCCCGGTCCGTCTTGCGCGCCTCCCGCAGGAACCGTTCCTGGTCCATGGCGATGACCGGACCGCGGGCCAGGTCGGCAACCCGGTCCAGGGCTGCATCCAGCGAGGTGAACCCCGCCATATGGGTCGCCGCCGCGGACATGCGCAGCGCGGCCGCCGCAGGGTCCGCATCGACCGTCGCGGCCAGCCGGCGGACACGGTCGAGAACGGCGTCGAGGTGCGCACAGAGGGCGCTCTTCTGCTCCTGGAACGGATCGGAGACGCCCAGGCTCTCCACCGCCTGCCGGTTGAGCCGGTCGACCAGGTTCACCGGCGGGACGGTGAACTCGCTTTCGGCCAGGTCGTGCATGACCTGGGTGACCACCTTGCGCTGGAGCCAGGTGTCATCCGACACGGCCCGGGTGCCGTAGATGGCCTGTTTAACGATGCAGGGGAGGCAGGAGAGGAGCGGTTCCATGGGTCACTTGACCACCCGGGCCTGGACGAATTTGACGAATTTCGGCTCAGGAAAGGCGGCCGTGCCGGCCCGGGAGGCCAGGCTCCGCATCTTTTCCATGGTATTGCCGCCGGCGATGCTGTTAAAGGGGAAGCGCCCCACCCAGAGCGTGAGGGACTGACCGTCCTCGCCCCGGGCGATGAACGATTCGTATCCCTGCGCCGTAAGGTAGGTGCGCACATTGCGTTCGATGTTGTCCAGGTCGCCCAGCGGCACACTGCGCAGGACCTCGACGGTGAAAGTCTCGTTCGGCGACGGCTGTTCGTCCACCAGGGGGATGGTCGTCACGGTCGTACCCTCGTCGAACTTGATCTGCTCGGAGGCGCGCAGGAGCTTGTCCTGGGTGTTCTGCTGGCGGCCGTTATGGTAGCCCATCATGTACGACCAGACGACCACGATGATGACGGCGATAAAGGTGATCACGGCCGTGTTATAGGTGAGAATGAAGGCGCGGCCGGGGATGCGCACGGGCGCGGCCGCGGCGATGGTGGTCGGGCTGGTGGGGTTGTCCGGCCCCTTGGACGGCTCTTCGGGCCGTCCGGCCGGGGTGGGCTCGACAAAGGCCCGTTCCGTCTTCTGGGAAGAGGTGATCTTGCGGAAGACCTCGTAAAAATCGCCGCTGTCCTTGCGGCCTTTGCGCACGGCCACGGGGCACCCTCCAGACTGGCACTGCTGCCGCCCGACACCGGGCGGACCATTTATTATATATCTATTTGATAAAAGTCAAATTATTTGTTGCCGGATCCCTGCTGGGGGAGGGCCATGCCGGCATGGCCGAGGAAAAGGTCCGTCTTGTCGAAATAGTCCCGGAGGGTCCGGCCTTCGGCATCGGTAAAAAGCTTTTCCAGGCTCTGGAAGGTGCGGCGCACGGAGATGACCCGGTGGGCATCGAGGCTGATGATCCCGGCCACCTGGTCCCGGATGAATAGCCAGGCGGTCTTCATGGCCGCCCGGCCGTTGGCGCCGGCCAGACTCTGGGCGTCGACCTGCACGAGGCAGCCCTTGTCGACATACCACCGGATCAGGGACGGATCGCGGGCCCCGATGTCGTGGCACCGCTCGGGATGGGCCAGCACGGGTGTGAAACCGTTCTTGATGAGCACGCTCACGATCGTCTGGGCATAGGTGGGAACGCTGTAACAGGGGAATTCCAGAAGGACATGGCGGCTGCAGCCCAGCGTCATCAGCCGCCCCTGCTCCAGGTCCTTGAGCACGCGGATGTCCATGGCGTACTCGGCGCCCGCGAAGATGTCTAGGGCGATGCCGGCGCAGGCCAGCTCGGTGTTCAGGGCGTCGACCGCCGCGGCCACGGCCTCCCGCTCATGATCGTACTGGCCGTCCTTGATGTGGGGCGTGGCGATCACGGTCGTAAATCCGGCTTTCTGGAACTCAAAGGCCAGCTGGACGCTCTCTTCGATCGTCTGGAGGCCGTCGTCCAAGCCGGGCAGGATGTGGGCGTGGATGTCGATCATTTGCCGATCCGGATCCGCCACTTCCGCTCCACGGTGTCGGCGGTGATATTCCGGCCATAGAGGTAATACTGGTAATAGCCGGCCGTGCGGCTGTACCGCTCCATTCCCTTGCAGTCGTTCACGACCAGCCCGGTGATCCGGATGCCGTTCTGCCGGCACCGGCCGACGCACCGCAGCGCCGTGCCCCGGTCCGCGTGGCCGAGGTCGACCACCAGGAGCACCATGTCCATGACCCGCCCCACGCGCAGGCTGTCGTCCACGGCCATGCACGGCGGTGAATCGACCACCACATAATCGTACGCCGCCTTGACATCGGCGATGAACGGGGCCAGGCTCTCCATGCGTATGCCCTGGGCGATGGACGGCCCGGCCAGGCCGCTGGTGATGACCTTGAGCCCGGGGACCTGGGTCTCCTGCACGGTCTCGTGCCAGCTCATGCCCTTGAACAGGATGTCGACCAGGCCGGCCTGGTTCTCCGTCCGCATGATCTGGTGCACCGTGGGCTGGCGGTAGTCCGCGTCCACCAGCAGGGTCGTGTGGCCGGCCGTGGCGAAACTGATGGCCAGGTTGGCCGCAATGGTCGATTTGCCCTCGCCCGCCACCGAGCTCGTGACCTGCACCACCCGGTGGGTGGCGCCATGCTCCATGAATTCCACGGCCGTCTTCAGCGTCTTGAATGCCTCGGTCACCGGGGAGTCGAGCGTGAGGTAAGCCAGCCCCTCCTTGCGGTCCATGACCACCTCGCCGGCGCCGCGGCGCCGCAGGCAGGGAATGGTGACCAGCACGGGGAGACCGAGCGCCTGTGCCACTTCCTCGGTGGTGTTGAAGGTATTGTCGAAATACTCGCGCAGAAAGACGGCGCCCAGACCCGCCACGGCGGCCAGGACGAGCGCCAGCAGGATGTTCACGCCCCGGCGGGGTTTCACGGGCGCGCCCGGCACCCAGGCCTCCTGCGTCACGCGCACGGAACTGAGGGTCGAGACCTCGACGATGGCGAATTCCTCGGCCTTGGCCGCCATCTGCATGACCATTTCCTCGTAGAACTTGACGGAGCGGAGTTTTTCCACGCCCTCCTTGTCCAGTTCCGGCAGGGTCTTGATCTGGTCGTCGAAAGCCGCCAGCTGTCTGGCGATGCCGTCGAGGTCGCCCTGGACGACATCCCGGGTTGAAGTCAGCTTGGCGAGGATGGTCCGGCGGATCTCGGCGATCTGAGCGTCGACGGCCACCACCTGGGGATGACTGGCGGTGACCTGCGACAGGAGCCGCTCGCGTTCCACGGTCAGCAGGGCCAGCCGCGAGGCGAGCTGTTCCAGCGCCGACTGGGGCGGGAAGATCTCGGGCGGGGTCGTCCCGCCGTTCCTGGCCACCTGGCCGATGGCGTTGTCGAGCCGTTCCCATTCAAGGGTCCGGGCCGCCCGTTCCTTTTCCAGGCCGCCCATCTGCTCGACCAGCGAGGCACTGCGGGCGTCCAGGGAGAAGATATTGTGTTTTTCCTTGAAGGCCTGCAGTTCGCCGGCCGCGGCGGTCCGCCGTTCCTCGTAGACCGCGCGGCGGTCGGAGATGAACCGGTTCACCTCGCGCGCGGCGGCGTTCTTCTCCTCCAGGTTGCGGCCGGCGAACACGCGGGCGCATTCGGCCACCGTGGCCCGGGCCCGCTCGGGGTCCGTATCCCGCACGGCAATGCCCACCAGGCGGGTGTCGCCGATCCGGTAGACCGACATGCGATCCAGGAGCCGGTCGACGGCCGCCTCGGTCTCGATTATCGTCACCCGCACCTGATCGCCGTCATGCGCCACGGCCTCCTTGAGGGCCAGGACCAGGCCGCCCTGGTCGAATGTGCCGTCGGCGCCCGTGCCGAGCACCGTACCCTGCGCGTCGGTGACCGTGAAACGGCTGCCATTGTCATGGAACGCTAGGCGGACCACGCAGGGCGCGCGCCGGGTGGCCTGGGCCGCCCTGGCGCCGGTGACGGCCACCCGGGGGTTGCCGGCCTCCACGGTCACGACCGCGTTGAGATCGCGGTTGAGGACCACGGCCCGGGCCACATCGCGGCTGCGGACCTTCTCGATCTCCGTGTCGATGCGGTCACCCTTCAGACCGCTCAGGCCCGCCAAGAGGTTCATGCCGCCTTCGGGCGTGTCCAGGATCTCCAGCTTGATCTCGGCCTGGTATTCGGGCGTGATCAGGAATGTATAGACCGTGCCGGCCGCGGCCACGAGGACGAACACGCCCACAAACAGCCACAGCCGCTTGCGGATCACCCGGATATAATCGCCTAGGTGGATCTCCTCCCCGGCATTGTGGGGAGCCTGCGGACGATCCATGCGAAACCCCTTTTTCCTAATTGGCCGGTGTGGCCAGATTGCGCAACAGGTAGATATCCGTCAGCGGCGGCAGGATGCGTTCCATGAAGCGCTGCCAGTGGACCACGCCCTTGGCCGGGACGAACACGATGTCGCCCCGCTCCAGCCGTACATTATGCCCGAGGTCGCCCCGGATCAGCCGGTTCACGCTCACCAGGTAGACGGTGGGATCGGCCAGCCCGCCCCGGATGATGCGCACCCCATCCGGTTCGGCCTCGGGCGTGAGCCCGCCGCAGCCGGTGATGGCATCCATGAGTCGGACGGCCGCATCGGCCATGATAACCCCCGGTTTCTGCACTTCGCCGAACACGAACACCTTGCTGTCCACGGTGTTCGGGATCAGGATCTTGTCGTCCGGATCCAGGTAGACATTCTGCTCCATCACCCCGGCCTTGAGGAGCGCCGCCAGGTTCACCGGCATGACCCGGCCGCCGCGGATGAACAGGGCCCGGTCGAGGTCGGCCTGGGCCGTGACGCCCCCGGCCTTGAGCAGCACATCCAGCAGGCGCAGCTGTTCGCCCAGGGGCTGGACCCCGGGGGCGCGCACCTCGCCGAACACATACACCTGCTTGCTCCGCACCCCGGTCACGCGCACGGTCACGAAGGGGTCCTTGATGTAGGTGGCGATCCGGCCGGTGATGTCCACGGCCACCTCGGCCTCGGTCTTGCCGTCCATGGCCACATCGCCGATCCAGCGCATGGCGATCAGGCCGTCGGACCGGACCCGGGCCGTGAACTGGAGGGCCGGCTGGTCGCTCTGCCAGACCTCCACCGCCAGGTCGTCGTGGATGCCGATGCGGTAATCGGCCGGCGGCCGGGCCACGCTGAAGGTGGCGATCTCGGCCCGGGCTTCGGCCTTGAGCGCAGTGTCCTCCACCAGCGCGGGCCCGGCCCCGGGGACGCCCTTGATGACCTGAACGCCCCGGTTCCCGCACCCGGCGCCGGCGAGGCCCGCGGTCAGGACCGCGGCGACAATGAGTTTAACAGGAAAATAGTGCACGCTTTTCCCTTCAGGCTCAGATCTCGGCGATCTCGAACGACTTCGAGTTGGTATTGCCGGCCGCGTCCGTGGCATCGAACTTGAGCACCCCCTTGAACCCGCCGTCCAGCTGGACCTTGAAGAACCCGTTGGCATCCACGGCCAGGGGTTTGCCGTTCATGGTCAATTTGGACCCCGGTTCAGCCTGGCCGCTGAAGGTCTTGGCCTCCAGGTCGATGATCTTGAATTTGAGGAACGGCGGTTTGTCGTCGAGGGTGACCGTGACCTGGGCCTGGCCCGCGTTGCCGGCCGGATCGGTGGCCGTGGCGGCGATGGTGTTGACGCCGGAGGCCAGCGTGACCACCGCGCTCCAGGCACCGTTGGCCACGGCCGCAGCCGTGCCGTTCACCATGACGCTGGTCACGGCCGGATCGTCGACCGTGCCCGTCACCGTGCAGTTGGCGCCCGCCTTGCCCACCATCGCGTTGTTGGCCGGCGCGGTGATGTTGATCACGGGCGGGGTGGTGTCCTTGGGCGGGGGCGGCGGCGCGCCGGGCCCGAACTCGACCTTGAACTTGTTGGCCGTGCGGCTGGCGACCTTAAC
The DNA here is from genome assembly GCA_043820325.1 of Planctomycetota bacterium. Lineage (GTDB taxonomy): Bacteria > Planctomycetota > JBDREB01 > JBDREB01 > JBDREB01 > JBDREB01. Next base: position 30,838 of record JBDREB010000278.1, read on the forward strand.
CTTGGGCTCGGCCAGTTCGTTGAGGAGCATGCCCAGCTGGTCGGCCGAACCGGCGAACGCGACCTCGATCATGGCCACATTCTCGGCAAAACTGCGCTCGATCACATCGTTGATGCCCAGGGAGTAGGCGAGCGCCTCCTTGAAGAGCTGGAGATTGTTGTAATCGGCGTTGGTGACGGTGATCTCATAGGCGGCGGCGTTGAACACATCCGCCTGCCACTGGGCCGTGATCGCGTCGATCATTTCCTTGGTGAGGTTGGTGAGTTTTTCATACAGCGGCGGGATGTTCGCCTCGCCGATGCGCGGCTCGGCAATGGCGTCGGAATAGATCAGCTGGGCCGTGTCGGCGATCACCGCACTCATCTGGATCTCCACGGAGAAGAACCGCGTCTCCCGGCCGTAGATGGACTTGGTGTCGGTCAGGTTCTTGACCATCGAAGAGGTGACGATGATCTCGGCGCCGTAGCGCTGGGCGAGCGCCTTGAGCTGAGCGGCGTCACCGCCGGCGGCCGCCTTGTCAACATCCTGGACATTCTGGACCTGCTTCATGTCCACCACCTTGAACTTGCCCTTGAGCAGCCGGTTCTCGATCTTGGCCCGCATGCTGTCCACATCCGGGTTCGAGTACCAATGCTCGTTGCGCTCCGTGACCTTGGCGATGACCATCAGCCGCGGATTGCCCGTGCTCTTCTTCAGGAACTCGAAAGCCCGCATGTCGTCCTTGAGCTTGCCCTCGGCCACCACCGCTTCGATCCGGACTTCCCAGAGGCCGTCCTTGTTCGGCCCCGCGGAGAGGACGGTGACATCCTTGACATAGGCTTCATTGTGCGAATAGATCTTTTCGTCGATCACCTGCTTGTTCTGCACCTGAATGTCGGCCGTGATATAGGTGCCCACGGCCTTTTCGATCGCCGCGCGGATGGCGGCGTTCTTGGCGTCCTCGCGGCCCTTGGGGGTGTTGTCGCCCACGCCCGAGGCAGTGACTTTTTTGTCCTTGTCAGCCGCCATGAGCGGCGCGCCCAGCGTCAAAACGAACGCGAGCACAATGAGAGTGACCAGAAGGCGATTCATAAAGACCCCTTTCAACCGGGTTGCATATTGTTTATGGTCAGTAAACCTTAAATTATAATTAACAACACCCCCCTTGTCAAGGAGAATTTGTCCCATGGGCGACAGGCCGAACCTGTTTATTCAATTTGAGTTAACCACGGCTCGTCGCGATTTATGTATTCGTTACACTTTAGCGGAATGAAAGGACTGGTTCCCCCGGTCAAGCCGTGGGATGACGGATGAAGATGGATAATTTGCATCAGGCTTATTCTTGCGCTGTCATTGCCCGACTTGATCGGGCAATCCAGATCTCCTATGATCGTTT
>JBDREB010000279.1:0-2618 GCA_043820325.1 Planctomycetota bacterium
GCTTTGCTCGCGGCTTGCGGCATGAATCCTCGCAATGACGGCAGGGGGCGCGCAATCACCCATGTCACCGCGAGGAGTCCGCGACGAAGCAGTCTCTCCCCGGGATTGCTTCGGGCCTTGGTCCCTCGCAATGACGGAGGAGGAGCCTTGAATTGGAAGACCGCGCTCCATCGCGATCGGGGTTGCGGTAAAAACAGCAGTCCAAGACGGATGTGACAGCGTGCACACTCCGGGGAAAAAATTGCCGGAAAAACCCTGCAAACCGCTTGTCGCGGGTTACAATAACATTGTTATTGTTGTTGTTGTTATTGTTCCCGTGCTGGTATTCTCAAGGAGGCTCAACCATGCGTACCATGGCCATCTTCTCCATCCTGCTCGTATGCCTCTGCGCCTGCCTGATTGCCCAGGACGACAACCGCGGCATAGGGGGAGTGACCACCAAGGAAGGGGCATCGGTGACGCGGGGCGACTTCTACCTTCTGGTCATCGGCATCAACGACTACATGCATTTTCCCAAGCTCCAGACCGCGGTGAACGACGCCAAGGGGGTGCGGGACACACTGATCCAGCGGTACGGGTTCGAGGAAACAAAGACCGTGGCGCTCTTCGACATGGAGGCCACGGCCAAGCGGATCTATATCGAGCTGAGTCAGCTGGCGGACCGGATCGGCCCGGATGATTCGCTGGTCCTTTTTTATGCCGGGCACGGCCAGCTTGACAAATATACCAAGTCCGGGTACTGGGTGCCCGTGAACGGTGCGGCCGATGATCGGACGACGTGGATCCCCAATACCGAATTGCTGAAATTCTTCAAGGCGGACGCCATCAAGGCCCGTCATATCCTCCTTGTATCCGACTCATGTTTTGCGGGCGATTTCTTCAACCGGAGCGCCGCCATGCCCCGGATCGACGACGCTTATGTCCGCCAGGCCTTCCAGAAGACCAGCCGCGAAGCCATCACCTCCGGCGGGGTGGAGCCGGTCACGGACGTGGGGTACGGCGGACACTCGGTCTTCGCCCATTTCTTTCTTAAAGCCCTGACCGACAACTCCGATTCCTACCTCATGCCTACGGCCATATACGAGCGGGTCAAGGGCGGCATATCCCAAAACGCCAGCCAGCAGGCCCAGCACGGTCTGCTTGCCAACACCGGCGGGGAGCAGGGGGGGCGGGTTTGTATTCTTCCTCAAGGGCGCCGCGGGGAGCCTGGATGACCTGGTCAAGGCCAAGGCCGACCAATTGAGCACCCTGGCCAAAGCCGAGGAGGAGATGCGGGCCAAGAGCGCGGCCGAAGCCGTGGCCGTGAAAAAGAAGGAAGCCGAACTCGCCGTCCTGGACGCCAAGATCGCCGAACTCAAGGGAAAGATGGGCCAGGCGGGGGGCGGTGGCGGGTCCACTCTTGACCAGCTCGTGGCTGTGGTGGACCAGCGTGAAACGCAGGCCAAGGAGCTGGAAGCCATGCGCCAACAGGCCGATGCCGAGCGGCAGGCGCGCGAAGCGGAGATCGCGCGGCTTAAGGAAGCCGAGCGTACGCAGAAGCAGACCGACCTCGATGCGGACATAGCCAAGTATGAGAGAGTAGCCAAGAGCGACTACGGCCAGGACCTGAAGACCAATGCGTGGGACGCGCTTCTTGAGCGATGGGGTATCCAGAAGGGGAGCGTGAAAGAGGGCGACTACCGCAAACTGACCCGGCTTTTGGGCCTTGTGCCGCCCGCGCCCGCCGTGCCGGATACGATGGTATTCGTTGAAGGCGGCGCCTTCGACATGGGATCTGACTAGGAGGAAGACGAAAAGCCGGTCCACAAGGTGACGGTGAAGAGCTTTATGATCGGCAAGTATGAAGTCACATTCGCGGAATACGATGCCTATTGCCAGGCGACAGGCAATGGCCAACCTGCTGACCGGAACTGGGGCCGGGGCAACCGGCCGACGATCAATGTAAGCTGGTACGATGCAGTAGCATATTGCAACTGGCGGAGCCAGAAAGAGGGCTTGACGGCCGCCTATGCCATCAACGGGACCAATGTCACATACAATACCGGCGCGAACGGCTATCGCCTGCCGACGGAGGCGGAGTGGGAATACGCGGCGCGGGGCGGGAATAAGAGCCGGGGATACACCTATTCCGGGAGCAATGACGGAGGCGAAGTGGCGTGGTGTACAAGTAATTCAGGCAACACAACCCAACCTGTAGGAGGGAAAAAACCGAACGAACTGGGTCTCTATGACATGAGCGGCAATGTATGGGAATGGTGCTGGGACTGGTATGGTGACAAGTATTACAGCCAAAGTGGCCGCGAGAATCCGACCGGTCCTTCTTCAGGGCGTTCCCGCGTTCTGCGCGGCGGGGGCTGGTACGGCTATGTCGGCGGTCTGCGCTGTGCCTACCGCTACAGCCTCATACCCGCCGGCACGCTCAACGGCAGCGGTTTCCGTCTGGCGAGGACTTCTTTTTAACCTACCCCCTTTACCCTCCTCGACAGTCATAAGTTTAACCTACCCTAATCCTTTGTCAAGTGAATGTTTTTCATAGGGGGCTGATTGTCTGGGTGCAATTAAAGCGGTTATCCAGTTTAGGCCAACAACAGCGAAATTAGATGGTTTGATTAGATTGA
>JBDREB010000280.1:0-18458 GCA_043820325.1 Planctomycetota bacterium
TCTGGTGCATGACCAATCATCCTGAAGTCAGACCCCAGAAAGGATAGCCGCCGCAGCCCATTTGTCACGCGGAAAATGCGCCAAACCCGTTCCGGAAAACCATCAGTCCACCCCACAGGGATCAGGAAATCTGAACTGAACTGAACCACTTGCAAAACCCCCAAGAGTCAGCGAGCAAGCCACGGTCTGTGGTGGCGGCAACAAGAATAACCACTACATATAGAAGCGGTCAGGGGGGGGGGCAAGTGGCTCAACTGTATAAGCCTGTGCGGATGGTTCGAGTCATGGGCGGCTGTGCCGTGCCATATACCACGTCGAATTTGACCCAACGCCAGCCTGCCGCAGAGGGTATAAATGTGCGGTGAATATCTGTGTCGTTGCACCCTGTTTTTTTTATTAAATAACCTTGACAAAAGTGGTTTTTCCGGTAGGATACGGTGGATTTTAAGCATTCATGTTGGAGATTGCCGAATGCTGAAAAAGTGCGTGGTTTTCGGTGCTCTGATGTATGCCTTGGCAGGCGTTTCTGAACGCCGGCTTTCGGCCGAGGAATACCTTCCCCTGGAGCCCAAGGACAATGTGTGGGAATTGGCGGTCAGCCTGGACGACATCGGCGTATTGGACCTCCGTGGTCTGCGGGATGTCTACCAGCCCGCATCCACGGATGAGCTGGCCGTGACCTTGGACCGGAAGGACCTGCCGCCCCGTGAAATGGTCGAGGCCAAGAACGGCGGCCCGGTCCCCGTGGCCCAGACCACGGCCGAGCGGTACCTGTATGTCATTTTCACCCTCAAGAACCAGACCCAGCGCCCGGTGACCGATCAGGCCACGGGCGTGCCGCAACTCGATGCCGAGGGCAAGGTCACCTATCAGCCCGTGGCGATCAACACCCTGCGGGTCATCCCCGATGACACCTACTTGGATGTGGCCAAGATCACGGAAAAGCTCACCGCCACGGTCAATCTTTTCATGGAGATCGACGCGGTCCCCGGTGAGATCGCCGATGAAGCCCTGTGGCCCCGGCAACTCTCGGCCGTCGATATCCGGCTCGAAGCGCCCATGACCGCCGATGAAAAAGTCCGTTATCGCTCCAACCTGCCCTATTTGAGCCGTTTCCTTGCCCTGACCTCCGAATACGACCTCGTCAAAGGGACGAACACCCTGCCCGAGGAGATCCCGGCCGACACCGCGATCCGGGGCGTGGCTTTCTTTGCCAACATCCCCGAGGAGATCGACATCTACTCGCTCTATTTCTCCGGCATTTCCAACAAGTACCGCGTCAAGCGGGTGGGCAAGGAGAAGACCGTCTGCCTCCAGCGCATGGTCCGCTTTTCGTTTGAAGAAATGGGCGATGAGCTTGAGATCTCCCGCGATCTGCTGACCTTTCTTGCCAAGGAACGCGTCTACCGGACCCAGTACATGGGGATCTACAACGGCAAGCGCCGCCTTGAGAACTGGGAGAATGAGCGCCAGGTGATCGAAAGCCTGGGCATGACGGATCCCGTGGAGAAATGGGAATCCGACGAAACGGGCGGCAACTGATGCTTGTGCGGGTGTAGCTCAATTGGTAGAGCGTCAGCTTCCCAAGCTGAATGTCGTGGGTTCAAGTCCCATCACCCGCTTTGATATAATCGTTCCGGCCATCCAGACGGCATAAAAGCGCGGGGCACCGGGCCCCGCGCGGGAAATGCCGTGGCCAGGAAACCGGGTTCTTTGTGCCGAAGGATCGAGCGTGGCGTTGTGCGAGAAATGCGGGCGCGAGGTACGCAAACTTACCGAGCACGCCAAGACCAAGGAAAAGCTTTGCCTCAAGTGCATCACCAAGAGCGGTTTCTTTGTTCCGGCCGATCATGAGATCGAGGTCAAGGACGAACGCCGGGGCAGTATCCGCGTACCCATCACCATCGCCATGGGGTTCTCCCTCTTTGAAAACGACCAGCTGACCGAGATCAAATATCCCGCGTTCAGCGTCGATATCAGCACTTCGGGGATCTGTTTCGCATGGGATTCATGCTCGCTTTGCCGGGGCTACCTTGAGAACGGAGTGCACGAACTGTGCGTTTTCAATCCCTACGCCATCAAGAACGAGAGCCGGCGCGAGCTCAAGGTTGAGTTCAAGATCACCCAGACCTTCAACATGGCCATCGATGCCTATGTGATCTACACATTCAAAGAGGAGAAGCTGGGGCTGGAATACATCGGCGCCCAGTTCACCAATCTCACCAGCCGGCAGAACCACATGCTGGAGAAGATCATCATCAAGTTCGGCTCCGGGATCTGAACCGGTGCTGACGGCGGGCGAAGCGGAGCAGGGGTGAGGCCTTGAACGAAGACCCCGCTTTCGACGGTTTGCCGCAGGCCCGGCCCCGCAAGCTTTTCATCGCCATCGTCGTGATGGCCTTCCTGTTCTACATTCCGCTGGTCCTCACCGCCTATGTCTTCCAGGACGAGTCCCGCAAACAGCTGGCCGCCGAAGGGATGGCCCTGTTGAACACACAGGATTATACCGGGGCGGTGGCGGTCTGGCAGCGCCTTCTGGCGCAACATCCCGATGCGGTCGAAGCGTTCCTGGGTCTGGGTATCGCCTATACCCAGATGGGTGATTTTGAACGGGCCGATGATGCCTTTGTCCGCGGGCTGGAACTTTATTCCGGGGACAATCGCCTGGTCTTCAACCGGGCCTTGTCGTTCATGAGCCGGGGCGACCGGGCCAAGGCGCGGGAACTGCTCCTGGACCTCCGCGGCCGCGACGCGCTCTATCCTGAGACGCATTATCACCTGGGCCGGATGGCCGAGGCCGAAGGCGACTTCAAGACGGCCCGGGACCTGTATGTCCAGGAACTCAATGTGAATGCCGCCTGTGCCAAGGCCTGGTACCGGCTCGATCTCCTCCAGGCCGGCGGGCAGTGCCCCCGATAAGGATGGGACATGGCGGCTGAGAACATGCTCGAAACCACCCCGTCCCGGTCGGGATTCACCTTGCGGGCCTTCCTTGTCGGACTGGCCATGGCCGTCGGCATCGCGATCATGGAACCGCTCAATATCATTTATATCGGTTCGAGCGAACTGTGTTCGCGGGCCTTCCCCATGGGGGCGGCCCTGGTCCTGGTGCTGGGCATTTTCGTGCTCAACCGCCTGCTCGGCAGGATCCACGCCGCCCTGGCGTTCAAGGCGCGTGAGATCCTGGTGGTCTATATCATGGCCCTCGCCGCCTGTGTTTTTCCCGGTATCGGCCTGATGATGTACATCGGCACCATCGCCGGGCCCGCCGAATACGGCACCCCGGATAACAAGTACTTCGCCACGCTCTTCAAGGGCGTGGACCGCATCTGCATCCGGGACCGTGGCGAAGGGGAGGTCCGCCCTCTGATGAAGGAGGAACTGTCCGCCCTCAAGGAGGCTTTCCAACCCGGCGGTGACCAGGCGGCGTTCCAGTGCGAATACTTCCGCGTGGCCGAGGGTGTGCCGCCGGCGCAGGGCGAACGGGTCGATCCCCGTGCCGCCGCGTCGTACGCGGCTTTCCTGGCCCGGTTCACCCCCGCCCCGTGGCAGGCGATCGTCCCGTTCAACACGGTCGAGGCCCGGTCGATCGAAGGTCCGGTGGATGAACTCAATTACATGTTCAAGGGGTTCCCGCCCCGGTACAGCGGCCGGGGGACCCTGGCGATCGTCTCCGCCACCTGGCTCAAACCGCTGATGTGGTGGACCGCCTTCCTGGCTGCCCTGTGCGTCATGGTCTTCTGCGCCATGAGCATCCTGCGCAAGCAATGGGTCGAGAAGGAACGGCTCCTCTTCCCGCTCACCCGTGTGCCGGTGGAGCTGGTGGAGGGGCTTGACGGCCCCGCGGAGCGGGCGCCGCTCATCAAAAACCGGCTCTTCTGGACCGGTGCCGTTGTGCCGCTCATTTTCGCCACCTGGCAGTTCGTGGCCTTCCATTCCGGGCTCATCCCGGTCCTGCCCCCGTCATCCCATTCCGAGTGGGGCATCCCCGGCGGGCTCCAGCTGCCGGAGGGAAGCGCCGAAACGGCCATGTCGATCCTCTTCCCGGTGATCGGTTTCACATTCCTGATCAACCTCGATGTGGCTTTCAGCCTGTTCTTTTTCCATCTCATCGGCGTCTTCGAGACCGGTTTCCTCAATTATCGGGCCATCGGCACGAGTTCGGGTGCCGACGCATACTCGGAATCGCATGCTTTCGTCTCCCACCAGGCGATGGGGGGCGTGATCGCCCTGGTGCTGGTGGGGCTCTGGATCGCCCGCGGGCACATCATCGCCGTGGTCCGGAAAGCGTTCGGCCTCGTCTCCGATGCGGATGATTCGGCCGAGCCGATGCGGTACCGGAGCGCGGTCTTTGGGTTCCTGTTGGCCGGCGGCTTCTGCAGCCTCTGGCTCGTCAAGGCCGGCATGTCCCCCTGGGCGGCCGTGGTCTTCCTCGGTCTGGCTTTCATCCTCTACCTCGGGGTCACGCGCGTGGTCTGCGAAGGCGGCATCCTCTTCGTCCAGGCCTGTATGATCCCCCAGACTTTCATGCTCCGTTCCTTCGGCGCGCCCGCCCTCGGCGCCACCAACCTGGTGGTCATGGGCCTCTCCTTCATGTGGATGGCCGACTTCACCTCGGTCTTCATGCCCAATGTCGCCAACAGCATGCGGATCGCCGACGCCACGGGTCCGGGCCGCAAACGCTGGCTCTTCCCGGTGGTGCTCGCGGTGGCGTTCCTGGTCTGCGTGATCAGCGGGGCCTTGATCTTCGACATATCGTACAAATTGCCCAAGCGCGGTGGGGATTACGGCTGGTATTTCGGCGAGGGCGGCCATGTGACTTGGGCCATGGATTACGCCGTCTCACCCATTGACGAGCTCAACCGCATGGAGCGGCATGATGATACCGTGTCCCAATGGTATGCCATGGCCGCATCCCGCTGGCCGTTTGATCCCAGCCCGGCGGCCGAGGGCGGGTCGCGCGCTTTCACCGGCGGGGAGAAGGCCGAGTACACCAGCGATATCATGATCCCGCCCAACATGAAGTATGATGTCCAGCAGGGCCGGATGGCCTTCACCATCGGCGGTTTCCTGTTCATGGCCTTCCTGATGCTGATGCGCAACACTTTCGTGTGGTGGCCGCTCCACCCGATCGGGTTCCCATTCGCCAGCGCGCCGTCCACACGGCGGATCTGGTTCAGCGTGTTCATCGGCTGGCTGATCAAACTCCTCATTATCAAGTACGGCGGCGTCAAGCTCTTCAACCGGGTCAAACCGGCCTTCGTGGGCCTCATCATCGGCAGCGTGATCGGGGTGGGGATCTATTACGGCCTGGATATGGTCCTCTTCTGGTTCGAACGGATCGAAGAAGGTTGCTCCCTGAGCGGTTGATACAAAGGAAGCAGCATGATACGGACAGGGGTAATGACCGTCATCGGTCTGGTGCTCGCGCTGGGCGCGGCAGCGGCCGACACTCTGGCGGAGTTCGATTACCAGAAATACATTGACGCCTCCGCCGCCAACCGGGAATACCTGGACGGTGTGCTGGACAACCTGGCGGGCGACGGGATCGGCTCGCGTGTTACGGGCTATCCCGACTGCGACGAGGCGGCCGTGCTCGTCGAACGCGAACTGCTGGCCATTCTCGGCGAGGACCAAGTCCGCAAGGAAGGGTTCGATGTGGCCGTGCCGGTCCAGAAAAACGCCACTCTGGACCTCGACGGCGTGCCGGCCGCTCTGCAGTGCCTGTGGCCGAATTTCATCCGTTTGCCCTCCCTGCCCGACGGGGTCACCGGCCCGGTGGTCTATGTGGGACAGTGCGAATACCGCCAGATGGACGGCAAACAGATCGCCGGCACGATCGTGGTCGCCGACTTCAACTGCGAGGAACGGTTTCTGGAGGTGATGAAACTCGGGGCGCGGGCGCTGGTCTTCGTACCCGCCGATACGGACCGTGACAACAGCCGGTACCAGGCCGGTTCCAAGATCGTGGCCAACAACATGGACATCCCCCGGTACTACCTCGACCGCGCCGAACTGGCGCGGCTGGAGGCCGCCCTGGCCCCGGCCGGTGCCGTCCAGGAAGCCCGCGATCGCTATGCGGCCGATCCCCGGTTGCGCCTGGAATACCATAATGCCGCGGCTTACGCCTGTTTCACGCGGGCCGATGCGGCCCCTACCGGCACCCTCAAGGCGGTGATGGTCTGGGAAAAACGGAAGGCTTGGAATTTCTACGGCACCATTCCCGGCCGCGGATTCAAGGGGTTTTCCGCGCGGGTCGAAGGGGTTGAGGTCAAACCCGAAGGGTTGACGGTCATCCGCATACCCGCCGCCGGGAAACCGCCGCTGATCACCAAGGGCGACAAGGTCTATTTCACATCGGGGCCCTACGCGGGCAAGAGCCGGCTGATCGTGCTTAACGATAAGTTCGCCCTCACGGTTGACGGGGCCCTGCCCGACGCGGCCGGGAGCGAATTCACCCTCCGCGCGGACTTTGAAAGCGTCAAGCAGATTGAAAAGCAGATCGACGACGGGGCCTTTGAAAGCGTGGAAGTCCTGCAGACGGGTGAGGGCGCCCAGGCCTACACCGTTTCCGTGTTCACCGATGATCGGGCCGATTTCCTGCGCCTGACGCTGACCCGTAACCTGCGCCTGGCCCTGGCGGCGATCCTGGGCCTCATTGTTCTGGTCCATGCGGTCCTGTTGGTCCGGTCCCGGCATCGCGCCGGGGTGGTCCAGTCCCTGGTCATCACGGCGGCGATCGCGGGTTTCGGCCTCGGCATCGCCAGCGGTTATACCGCGGGACTGGCCGACAAGCGCAAGGGGACCGAGCTCTTTCTGCGGTTTGAAAGCGGGGCGCTGGCCGGCGCGCCTGAAAATCCCTATCGCATCGAGACCATCGAGAACGACCGCCTCCGCGTGGCCGGTGACCTGCGGGAGGGCTTCCGGCCCGGCGACGCGTTCGTGATCGAGCAGAAGCAGACCACTTTCACCGACACCGACGCCGACAAGTTCAGAAGCGGGACGAACCTCGCCATCAATTTCTGCTCGGGCAGCCTGGCCCAGCATTCCGGCAACCCGTTCCCCGTCGCCGTGAGCGCCAAGAACCGGGTCACCGTCATCGGCGCCCTGGCCGACGGTTTTCAGCCCGGCGATGCCTACCGGATCGAGGAGAAGGGGGCCATGCTCTTCATGGCCGGCTACGATTCCATGTCGGTCGTGCCCGGGGCGGCGCCCGGCGCCGAGCAGGCCGGCGGGATGGTGGCGCTCCTCAACCTGGCCCGGGTGTTCAAGGCCGCCCCCGCCGCCCGCGATGTGACCATCGTGGCCGTCTCCGCGCGTTACCAGGGGTTCCAGGGGGTGCGGGAATTCGCCGTCCACCATGCCTGGGCCGGCCACCGCGACAAGGTGATCGCCCGGGGCGACTATTACATCCCGGTCAAGTTCGACATGGCTTTTTTCCTGGACCTCAACAGCCGCGGCTCCCAACTCGGTCTGTGCGGGCAGTCCAACGGTGAATGCTACCAGAGCTTCCGTTACGGCCCGGAGAACTTTGACGAATTGAAGAAGGTGCTGGGCAGCTACGCCGAGGCCTACACCGCCAAACTGGGCCGGACCTGCCTGTTCGAGAACATGAAATCGGCGATCGATGTGGCGCTCAACGAAAAGATGGCCTGGCAGCAGGTCAGCGCCGCCTATTACCTGGTGGGATGCGGCAACCGGGCGGCGACCATCAGTTCGCTCTACACCAACCGGGATTATGAAGACACGCCCTTCGACACCGTGGCGCACATGGACCGCGACAACCTGCACCGGCAGATCGGCGACCTCACCGCGGTCATGGCGCAGTGCCTGGACGATCCCTTCTTCTTCAGAAACGCGCCGGCCAAGAAGATCCCCGACTCGGCGGTGATCGTGGACGGTTCCACTTATTACTTCGACAAGGACCGTAACTTCATGCCCAATACGCCCGTGCCGGGGACGCTGGTCACCCTGGTGCGCGACGAGCTCCGGCCCCCATCCCAGTGCGGGGTGCGATCCTATGACCTGGCGTTCTCCGACCGCAAGGGCAAGTTCGCCTTCCTGGGGTTCTACGATTACTGGGCCAACCTGCGCGGCTACAAGATGGACGCGGTGACGGGCCGCATCCAGTTCGCCACGGACTTCGGCAAGAACGGCCATCTGATGTATCCCGTCAAACAGAAGATCGCCTTCGAGCATGACAAGACCGTCCTGGTGGTCCTCTTCGAGTGCGTGGATGTCGCCGTCTACGACCTGATGGACCCCCGGTATTTCAATGTCATCAACCGGCTCGCCTACCTCAACTCGGACAATGTGGTGCCCGAATCGTGGGGCATGGCCTTCGGGCTCGAGGATGCGGGCCGATATCCCTATGCCACCCTGTTCGCCAGCCCCAAACAGCGCATCAAGGTCATCGGCCGCCGCGGTGTCTTCGGCATCCAGTATCTGGTGCCGGGCAACCGCGAAGCCGCGGCCGACGCGGACGCCCCCCAGCGGAAGGTGGCGGCCCAGGGTGACGGCCGTCCCGTCACGGCCAAGGACCGCCTGACACTGACCGCGGCCGATGTGGCCCAATCCATGGCGATCCTGAACGAATACCGGCTCGGGGTCCTCAACAAGTTCGGGATCCGCAACGCGGAGCTCGACACCCTGAACGCCCTCACCCGGACCTCGCTGGCCGAGGCGCGCACGCGCCTGGTCGCCCGGGACTACACCGGTTACCAGCGCAACCTGCACTGCGCCTTCCAGGCCGCCTCAAAGGTCTACCCCCAGATCCTGCAGACGACCAATGACAGTTTGAAGGGCGTGATCTTCTTCTTCGCGCTCCTCATCCCGTTCGCCTATTTCATCGAGCGGCTGGTCTTCGGGTTCCCCCAGATCCTGCGCGCCGTCCTGGCCGTGTTCATCATCTTTCTGGCCGTGTTCATGATCTTCCGGTTCATCCATCCGGTCTTCCAGATCACGGAGACGCCCTACATCATCCTGCTGGCGTTCATCCTGCTGGCCCTGTCGATCTTCGTCACGGTCTATATCGTCCGTAAGTTCAACGACCAGATGGCCGAGCTCAAGCGCAAGGCGGCGAAGGTCCACCATTCGGATGTCCAGCGTCTCGGCGCCATGGTGGCGGCCATCCGGCTGGGCATCTCCAACATGCGCAACCGCAAAGTGCGGACGACCCTGACCACCTTCACCCTGGTCCTGCTCACTTTTATCGTGCTTTCCTTCGTGTCGATCTCCTCGCGTTCCGATTTCTACAAGATCAGCATTTCCGACCAGCCCATGTACAAGGGCTGTCTGGTCCGGGACCGCGGCTGGGGCCGGCTGGACAACGAGATCCTTAACGCCATCCGCCTGGAGTTCGGCACGGCCGACCATATCATCAGTCCCCGGTTCTGGTATTTCGAGAGCAAGAAGAACGAGAAGGTCTCCGAATCGCTCAAACTCAATGTGTTCCTGCCGGCCAGGGACGCCAAGTTCCAGGTCAAGGCGATCCTGGGTATGGGGCCCGATGAGGACCGGGTGACGGGCGTGGCCCGTTTCATGGACCACGGCGCCTGGTTCGGCCCGGACCGCGGCGACGATGACGCCTGCATCATCCCCTCCTACATGGCCGAAAAACTGGGGCTCACCCCGGAGGAACTGGCCCGCATCGACGGCCATGACCGGTCGCTGCTTCTGGTCGTCTACGGCAAGACCCTGTGGGTCAAGGGCGTGATCAATTCGTCCCGCCTGGACAACATCGTGGACATCGATAACGAACGGCTGACGCCCACCGATCCCGGTGACCGTGAGCTGGGCGGAGCCGGCAATGTGGCGGCCGAGATCCAGCAGATGAAAAGCGTCAAGTCGACCATCAAGGCCATCAAGCCCGCCAAGCATGTGTCTCCCGATTTCGTGCTCTTTGCGCCGCCCCAGGTGGTCCGTGAACTCGGCGGCACGCTTCGGTCGATCGCGGTGGCGCCGGTCGACCGGACCAACACGGTCTATCTGGACCGGATCGACGCATTCCTCCAGCGCGTGGGGATCATGATCTTCGTCAGCAACGGCAATGAATCGAAAGCCTTCACGCCCAAGATGTCCACCGGCCTGCAGGGGTTCGCCAATATTCTGGTGCCGCTCATCATCGCGGCCATGATCGTGCTCAATACGATGATGGGCGCGGTGCATGAACGGCATAGCGAGATCCGCACCTACAGCTCGGTGGGCCTGGCCCCGAAGCATATCGGCGCCCTGTTTCTGGCCGAATCGGTGGTCTACAGCGTCGTGGGCGGGGTTTCCGGCTTCCTCATCGCCCAGGTCTTGGCCAAGGTGGTCCAGGCCATGGGCTGGCTGGACCAGGCCGGGATCGAGCTGAATTATTCCTCGACCTCCACGGTCCTGTCGATCATGCTGGTGATGCTGGTGGTGATCCTTTCCACGATCTACCCCGCCCGGATGGCCTCCGATCTCTCCGTCCCGGATGTCACCCGCAAATGGAAACTGGTGCCCCCCGAGGGCGATGAGTGGGTCTTCGATTTCCCGTTCACCGTGCCCCGGCGGGGTGCGGAGGGGATCATCATCTTCCTCAACAACTATTTTGAAGGGTACAAGGAGGAATCGATCGGCTCCTTCTACACCGACAATGTCCAGCTCGGACTGCGTCGGAACGAGTTCGGCGACGGGTATGCGATCACCATGCGGATCTGGATCGCGCCGTTCGACATGGGCGTTTCCCAGATGACCGAATTCATGTTCCTGCCCACCGAGGATGCGGGGGTCATGAAGATCATCGTCCATATCACCCGGGTCGCGGGTGAACAGAAGGCCTGGGTGCGGCTCAACAAGGGGTTCCTGGGCGAACTCCGCAAACAGTTCCTGATCTGGCGCACCATTGCGCCCGATATCCAGGCGGCGTACACCACCGAGGGCCATCAGCTGCTCTCGCGGAAGCAGGAGGGATGATTCCGTGAGCGACAAGGTCATGCTCGAACAGGATGTCGAGTTATTTGAAAAGGACGAATGGATCGATGGCTTCAATTGGAAGACCATCGCCGGCTGTCTTTTCGTCGGGTTGATCATGATGCCCGGCGCCATCTACCTAGGCCTGGTCACGGGCCAGGGGCTGGGCGGCGCCGCGGAATGGGTCACCATCATCCTGTTCATCGAGATCGCCAAACGGTCATTCGTCCGTTTGCGGCGGCAGGAGATCATCATGATCTACGGCATGGCCGCGGGTATGCTCATGATGGGCATCCGCCTGGGCTGTTCGACCGAGATCTTCGGCGGTCCCATGGGCAACGTCATCTGGGACCAGTTCTTCATCAATTCACCCCAGGCCCGGGAATTCGCCGACCAGCTGCCGGCCTGGTTCGCGCCGCCGCCGGGGCATATTTCCTATATCAATCGCTCGTTCTTCGACAAGGCCTGGCTCCTGCCGCTGGCCATCCTGGGCATCCATATGGTCCTTTCCTGGACTCAGGACCTGGCCGGCGCCTATGTGCTCTACCGCGTCACCAACGATATTGAACGGCTGCCCTTCCCCATGTCGCGGGTCCATGCCGGTGGCGCCACGGCCCTGGCCGAAAGCTCGAGCAAGAAGGAGACCTGGCGCTGGCGCGTCTTCAGCATCGGGGCCATGATCGGCCTGATGTTCGGTCTCATCTATGTGACCCTGCCCTCCATCACCGGGGCGCTCCTGCCGACTGCCATCATGATCCTGCCGATCCCATTCGTCGATTTCACGGCGGAGATCAACCAGTACATCCCGGCCTCGGCCCTGGGACTTACCACCACCATCGCGCCGATCCTGGCCGGGTTCGTGCTCCCGTTCTGGGCGGTGATCGGCGGATTCGTCGGCGCCATGTGCTGCTGGTTCCTCCTCAACCCGTTCCTGTATTACCAGGGGATGCTGCCCTCGTGGCAGAAGGGCATGTCCGTGATCCCCACCTCGATCTCCCTGAGCGTGGATTATTACACCAGCCAGAGCATCGGCATCGCCATCGTCATCTGCCTGATCGGCATTGTGGCGATCTGGAAGCAGGGCATGGAAAGTGAACATAAAAAACAGGATCCCTTCGATGCCGAGGATATGAAGGGGCGGGGCAGTTTCCCGCTCTGGGCCGCCACGCTCATCTGGTTCGCCTGCCTGGGTTCCTATGTGCTGCTCTGCCGGTGGCTGGTGCCCGAGTTCCCGCTCTGGATCGTCGTGATCTTCGCCTTTTTCTTCACCCCCCTCAATTCCTACCTTACCGCCCGTATGATCGGCATGACGGGGTCGGGCCGTGGGGCCACCTTCCCGTTCATCCAGGAGGGGGCCCTGCTCCTTTCCGGGTACCAGGGGGTCGCCATCTGGTTCGCACCGCTGCCGCTCTTCAATGTGGGGGGCGGGGTCGAAGGGTTCAAGCAGGCCGAGCTCACCCGGACGCGGTTCATCAGCAAGGTCAAGGGCAGTGTTTTCGGCCTCGTGCTCTTGACCTGTTTCAGTGTCTTCTTCTGGTCGATCATCTGGAAACTGGCCCCGATACCGTCGGGGTCCTATCCGTTCGTCCAGCGCATGTGGCCGCTCTACGCCCAGATGCAGGCCCTGTGGGTCAAGGTGCTGATGGAACGCGGCGGCGAGATCGCCCAGTTTGAAAAGGGCGACATGAGCGAAGCCACGGGCCGGATCAATAATTTCGAGGGGTTGGGGGCCAACTTCCCCAAGAGCGTCACCTGCATCACCGAAGACGGCAAGGGCCGGATCTGGGTGGGGATCGTCAGCCGCGGGATCCGTATTTTCGACATGGACCAGCGGCGCTGGGTGAAGGTCCTGCCCCAGGTGGTCATCGACCGCGATCTTGAGGATGTCGACCCCGGCTCCCAGGCCTTGACCCTGCCCGTCAAGAGCGTGTACACCATCCAGCCTGACGGCGAAGGCCGGCTCTTCTGCGGCACCGAGGACGGCCTGCTGGTCATGGCCGAGTTCGGCGGGGAGACGATCAACTGGAAGCGGATCCGCCCCAACCGGGCGATGGGTCTGCCGGACACGATCAAGGTCCGCGTGGACCCCGTGCTGGTGGAGCGGCAGGCCGGAGGCGGCACGGCCGTCTGGTTCGGCGTTCCGGGCGGTGTCTGCCGTATCCTGACGGCACCCCTCAAGTTCACGGACAAAGAGATGGACATGGCGGGCGTTGACATCGACTATTTCACCGCGATCGACCTCCAGGCCGGCCCCAAAGTGCGCCAGCTCGTCCTCGATGGCGGCGGCCGCATCCTGGCCGGCACCAATCGGGGGTTGAGTGTGTATGACGGCAAGGGGTGGCGCAAGCTCGGTGCCGATCTTTTCCAGTCGATCAATGCGCTGACCATCGACGGATCCGCCGTCTACGCCGCCTCGGCGGGCGGGGGTGTCCTGGTGGTCAACGGCGACACGGTGAGCGTGCTGGCCGGCACGGAGGGGATGACCGTGAATGCGATCACGCGGCACGGGGATTCCCTGTTCGTAGCCACGGCCGGCCACGGCCTCGGCATGGGCCGGCCGGCCGGCCCTTTGGCCTTCACCACCACCATGACCGCCGCCGCGGGCAAGGCCACCGTCAGCGTGCCCCTGATGGGACTGAACGGGTGTGACATTTACACGGTCAACGGAGTCGATACCGTTTTCATCTCCATGTACGGCGGGCTGCTCTATTACCCCCTGGCCGCATCCGACACGGCACGGCTGTATACCCGCAAGGAGGGACCGCTCATTGAGACCAACACCCGGTATGTCTACCAGGACAAGCGCGGGGACATCTGGGTGATGTCCAACCCGGTCAAGAGCTTCCTGATGCGGGGCATCAGGCTGCAATATATCATGTGGGCCGGATTGGCGGCGCTGGGATTCTACATCATCTGCCTGGTGGCGAAGGTGCCGCTCCTCTTCTTTTACGGTGCCGCCAACTCGGCGGCCGGCGCCGTGGGCTGCTGGCCCCATACCCAGATCCCGCTCTTTGCCGGGGCGCTTTTGGGCCGGTACTATTTTGCCCGCCGGTTCGGCGAGAAGAAGTGGCGCAACTATGCCCCCGTGCTCCTGGCCGGATTTGCCTGCGGCATGGGGTTGATCGGCATGAGTTCGATCGGCATATCGCTCATTATCAAGGCAGTGAATACGATCGTGTATTGATGTCCGGCAACACACGGTCTTTCGGCTGGCATGGTCTGGCCTGCGCGGTGCCCGCCGGCTGGGAACTGGGCCGGGAAACGGGCAACCGGCAGGAAGGCTATGTCCGTCTGGATGATGAATACCAGCCGCGGCTGGAGGTGACCTGGCGCAAGCCCCGCACCTACGATATCCGCAAGCTCTATGACAATTATACGCGCAACCTGAAGAAACGAGCCGGAGGGGACCGGGCCCGGATCCAGGAACTGCGGGATTTTCTGTCTCCCGCCGCGGGAACATCGCGGATAGCGTTCCGCTGGGACCGGGAGGGGACTCCCGTGCATGAAGTGATCACCCATTGTACGGGGTGCCGGCGCCTGACCTTTCTGCGGTGCATCGGCGGTGATGAGGCGAGCCCCGGCGACCTGGCCCGGGAGGTGCTTGGATCGTTCCAGGACCATACCGATGGTGACTGGGAACACTGGGGCTTTCTCGGCCTGGACTATGCCGTTCCGGATGGCATGAGCCTGGAACATGCGTCGCTCGATGCCGGTTGGGTCCGCATGGATCACGGTGATCGCGATGATGATGTCACCATCATGATGATCAGTATGGCCGGCGAGCATCTGTCGCGCGGCCCGCTCGATGCTTTCTGCGCCCGGGCGCTCGCGGCCGACCTGGCCAAGTATGTGGCTCCGGTCTGGTCGTCCGGGGTCATTCACGGGCATCCGGCGGTCGTCACTGCCCCCGTTGCCGGCCGGAAGGGACGGCTCTTCCCGCTTTTTCCCGTCAAAGGCAGTCTGCAGATCCGGGGTTGGCATTGCCCGCAACGGAACAAGGTGTTCTTGGTCAAGACCTCCGCCGCGTCAGCGGCGGGCCTGGCGCGGCTGGATTCCGTGTGGGAGCATGTCCAATGCCATTGAACTGGTTCAAGCGCCGGAACGCGGCGGCCGCGGTCACCCGGCGGGAATCGTTGGACGCCACCGTGGTATGCAATGCCGCCGTGGAGGTTACCGTCACGGGCAGCGGCACCGTCACGCTGACCGTGACGCGGGACCGCAGTTCACTGCCGGCCCGGGTGCTCATGGGCGTTTTCGGGTTGCCTGACCGCAAACGGATCATCCTGGACCGGCGCGGCACCTGTATCTGGAACATGTGCGACGGTAAGGTGACGGTCCGGGAGATGATCGAGCGGTTCGCGCGTGAGTTCACGCTCGATCGCAAGGAGACCGAGGTCTTGATCGTGTATTATCTTAAAACTCTGGCCCGCCGCGGGTTGGCCGGGATCATTATCGCGAGGAGGTAGAATGGAGGCTCAAAAACAGGCCGGCGCGGGTGGCGGCAGCGAGGCCGGCCGGTCCGTGGCCGATTTCCGGGGCATCAAGATCCAGAAACAGATCGTGCTGCCCCTGTCCAAGGCCATTGAGATCGCCGTGAAAAGCATCAAGATCCGTTTCGCCCGTTCCCTCATCACCACGGCCAGTATTGTCCTGGCCATCGCCTTTCTGATGTCGGTATGGGTCACGGCCACGATCGAGACCCAGCTTATCGGGGTCTACAAGCAGTCCGATCCCAGGGATGAGAAGCTC
This sequence comes from Planctomycetota bacterium, assembly GCA_043820325.1. Lineage (GTDB taxonomy): Bacteria > Planctomycetota > JBDREB01 > JBDREB01 > JBDREB01 > JBDREB01. Next base: position 15,688 of record JBDREB010000280.1, read on the forward strand.
GGCGCGGCGCTGTCGGACCATGGGGTCAAGATCGAGGCGGTCATTGCCAAGACCTACAAGACCTACATGGGCCTCAACATCAAATACCTCTGGCTGGTGCTGTTGTCCCTCATGGTCTGCCTGGGCGGCATCATGAACGCCATGCTCATGTCCGTGCATGAACGGTACAAGGAGATCGGCACCATGAAATGTCTGGGTGCCCTGGACTCCTTCATCCAGAAACTGTTCATCCTTGAGTCCTCCTTCCAGGGGCTGATCGGTACGGTCCTGGGCCTCATTATCGGCCTGGCCCTCTCGCTGGTGACCGCCTGGTTCGCCTACGGCGCCTACGCGTTCGACAACTTTCCGCTGATGGATGTCATGATCCGCGGCGGTATCACCCTGGTATTTGGTTTCGTCATCTCCATCTTCGGGGCATGGTATCCCGCCCGGGTCGCCGCCCGGATGGAACCGGCCGCGGCCATGCGGAAAAGTGAATAACATCTCTAAATGGGAGAACCATCATGAGCGAAGTCAACATCGTCCGGACCAAGAATCTGGAGAAGATCTACCGCATGGGGGGCGTCGAAGTGAAAGCCCTCCGGGGCGTCGATGTGCAGATCCGGGCCGGTGAGTACCTTTCCATCATGGGGCCTTCCGGTTCAGGCAAATCGACCCTGTTCAACATGGTCGGCGGTCTGGACAAACCGTCCAAGGGCTCGGTCTATATCGACGAGGTCGACATGGCCCAGCTGGATGCCTACGAGCTGGCCTGGCTGCGCTGCCGCAAGATCGGGTACATTTTCCAGACCTTCAACCTGATCCCCGTGATGACCGCCCTTGAAAATGTGACCCTGCCCATGGTGTTCGCCGGTCTCACGGCTGACGAGGCCCGTGACAAGGGGATGGAACTGCTTAAGAAGGTCGGGCTGGCCGAGCGGTATAACCACAAGCCCTACGAGCTTTCCGGCGGCCAGCAGCAGCGCGTGGCGGTGGCGCGGGCCATGGCCAACGATCCCGCCATCATCCTGGCCGACGAGCCCACCGGCAACCTTGACCTGACGACCGGCAAGGAGATCATCGCGCTGCTCAAGCAGATGCAGACGGAAAAGAATGTGACGATCATTTCCGCGACCCACGACCTGAAGATGATCAACATTTCCGACCGCATCATGCATATCCGGGACGGCCGTGTGGACAAGATCGATGAGCGCGCCGACATTGTGATCAAGACCGGCAGCATGGACGGCGAGGATCTCTGAGGCTGGGGCCCGGTGGGGGAGGTTGACAATGGAGGGTCGCATGGGGCGCCTGGTGCGTGCCGTGTTGTGGACCATCCTGGTCGCCCTGCTCCTGTTCGCCGCGGTCTTCGATCTCATTGCCTCAGGTACGGTTGATGATGGCCGGCGCGGGTTTGCGGTGGGTGGCCGCCATCAACCTGGTGGTGTTCATTGTCGTGGTGCTCATTCATGTCGACCGGCGCCATGCCCAGCACGAATTGCGGGAGTCCCAGCGCTACTATGAGCAACTCAAGTCCAAGCTGGACATTGAGTTGGAGTTAAAGTATGCCAGAGAAAAAGGGCTTCACGCTTGTGGAACTGCTCGTGGTCATCGCCGTGCTCCTGGTGGTGATCGCCTTCCTGATCCCGGTGGTGATCACCGTGGAGGACCGTGCCGCGCTGGTGACATGCCAGGCCAGCCTCAAGCAGTTGGGCAATGCCTTTCATATGTACGCGGCGGACCAGCACGGGAATTATCCTCTGACTTGGGGGCTGGGGGGGTCTGCAGACCACCCGCGCCGACCAGTGGGAAGGGGCCATCTATTCCTATTTCGGGGTCAAATCCACGCGTGACCCGGAGTTTCTCGAACTTGTGTACTGCCCCTCCAAGGGTGACTACTACCGGTGGCGGGGGTACTATTACAGCACCAGCTATTTCGATTATATGTGGTCCGGGTCGCCCGGCCGGCCGTTGAACCTTTCCGTCACTCCGGCCCAGTACTGGGTGCTCGGCGATTTCTGTTGGAGTGACCCGGCTTCGCGCTGGATGTCCGGGCAGATGGATCGCTACGCCATGGTCGACAAGAACAATCCGACCTACCGCCTGAAAACATCCCATGCCGATGCCAAGCGGAATGTCCTGCATGCGGACGACAGCATATTTGTCCACAGCCCGTACACCAACACCTACGATAGGCCGCAGTAAAAGGGGATGCCAATGCGCCGGGGTTTCACGCTGATCGAAGTTTTGATCGTCGCCGCCATCATCTGCCTGTTGGCGGGATTGCTGTTCCCTGTGCTGGGCGGCGCGCGCGAACGGGGCCGGCGGTTGAATTGCGCCTCTAACCTGCATCAGATCTATCTTGCCCTGCAGACCTACGCCACGGCGAACAGGGATACCTTTCCCTGCATCAACGACAATAACAATGGTTCCTGGGTGCTGGGGCTCCTCTTCCCGAAGAATGTGACGGATCCCAACCTGTTCCGGTGCCCGAGCGGGATCGGTGACAAGCCGGCCCTTTCCGGCAATAACCTGACCAAGTCGAGTTACGCCTATGCCAAATTCTGTCATCCGTATGGAAGCGGCCAAGGTCATTGCCGCGGACGAGGATGTCCTGCCGCTCAGCCTGTTCCCCGGCATGACCACGAATCACAAGGGCAGATTTCCTGATCCCGGCGGAAAATGCTTTGGCACTTTTTGGCGTCAGCCAGGCGCGTGAATCAACCATAGGCCGGTTTGGGTGGTTAGTGCCCGTAAATAAATAACCTATCCATTTCGCGTGCGGTGCAGAG
>JBDREB010000281.1:0-6275 GCA_043820325.1 Planctomycetota bacterium
GGGTCAAGCCCCGCAGCTACAAGGACTTGCGAGGAAGCATGGTTACCACCGGCAGGACCGTCCCGGGACCTGTGGAGCATGACAAAGATCCTTTTTGCGAGTCCGTCAAGTCTGAATCGTGGACCAGAGCGCGCCCAATTCCGCCAGTCCGCTCATCGCAGGTCTCCTTAATGCTTGCCGTCGTTTATTGCCGGATGGCGGATTATGTTGCAACTAATGTGCCATAACAACTTGTCATTAAATGATTTACGGCAAATCACGAATGATCCCGCCCTGTTTTGAAGCGGTGGGGCAAGCGGCTCGCGTGTTTTTTGTCAGTTTTTTCGTTATTTTGTTGATTTCGATCCTGCAACTCGTATCATATATCGTCGAAGCAAAATACTTTTCGTAAATGCGGCTGAAAGTGTCGTTCTTGTGGAAGCGTGAATAATCCGGGATTGCCGAGAGGTTTTGCAAGTCCCTTGCATGTTATATTGGTTCTGTGTCACAGATGTCGTCACACCATAAAAGGAGATCGACCATGGGTTATGTTCAGGATGTGCTCGAGATCGTCAAGAACCGCAACAAGGGCGAACCGGAATTCCTCCAGGCCGTGGACGAGGTGCTTTCGAGCGTCGAGCCGGTGGTCGAGCGGAATCCCCAGTATAAAAAGGGCCGCATCCTGGAGCGGATCGTGGAGCCGGAGCGTGTGTTCATGTTCCGGGTGCCGTGGATGGACGACAAGGGCGACTACCGCATCAACCGCGGCTTCCGCATCCAGATGAACAGCGCCATCGGCCCCTACAAGGGCGGTCTGCGCCTGCACCCCTCGGTCTACCTGGGCATCCTGAAGTTCCTGGCCTTCGAGCAGGTGTTCAAGAACTCCCTGACCACCCTGCCCATGGGCGGCGGCAAGGGCGGTTCCGATTTCGACCCCAAGGGCAAATCGGACAATGAAGTGATGCGCTTCTGCCAGTCCTTCATGACCGAACTCTTCCGCCATATCGGCGCCAACACAGATGTCCCGGCCGGCGACATCGGCGTGGGCGGCCGCGAGATCGGGTATCTCTTCGGCCAGTACAAGCGTCTGGCCAACGAGTTCACCGGCATCCTGACGGGCAAGGGGTTGAACTGGGGCGGTTCGCTGATCCGGCCCGAGGCCACCGGCTACGGCGCGGTCTACTTCGCCGTGGAAATGCTCAAGACGCGCAAGGACTCCTTCAAAGGCAAGACCTGCGTGGTCTCCGGCGCGGGCAATGTGGCCCAGTACACGGTCGAAAAACTGAACGACCTGGGCGCCCTGCCCGTCACGCTCTCCGACTCGGAAGGGTTCATCCATGACCCCAAGGGCATCAACGCCAAGAAGCTGGCCTGGGTGATGGAGCTCAAGAACATCCGCCGCGGCCGCATCAAGGAATACGCCGACGAGTTCGGCGTGAAGTATTATGCCGGCAAGAAACCGTGGGGCATCAAGTGCGACGCCGCCTTCCCGTCGGCCACCCAGAACGAGATCGACGGCGACGACGCCGCCACACTGCTCAAGAACGGCTGCCAGGTCGTGGCCGAGGGCGCGAACATGCCCACCACGCCCGAGGGCGTGCACAAGTTCCTCGAGGCCGGCATCCTCTACGGGCCCGGCAAGGCGGCGAATGCCGGCGGCGTGGCCACCTCCGGCCTGGAAATGAGCCAGAACTCCCTGCGCCTCTCCTGGACGCGCGAGGAAGTGGACAAGCGCCTGAACGGCATCATGCAGGCGATCCACGAGGCCTCCTCCAAGGCCGCCAAGGACTACGGCCATCCCGGCAACTATGTCATGGGCGCGAACATCGCGGGCTTCCTCAAGGTCGCCGATGCCATGCTCGACCAGGGGCTTGTGTAAGCCGTACCGCACATCCGATAAAAAACGCCCGGGCTGTTTGGTCCGGGCGTTTTTTTATCGAGAGGTCCCAAAGTCGTATCGCTTTACCCGAATGAAGCACGGGAGACTGGATTGCCTGGTTCCCCCGGTGAGCCCGTCCTCCGGCTTGACCGGGGGAACCGGGCAATCCAGTCTATGGCATAACATCCTGTCATTGCCAATAGAAGCGCGTACGCCCACCGTTTCATTCGGCTGAAGTGTTCCGAAAAGTCAAAGAGACCAAAGAGACGGATGTGGCCGGCACGGCCGGCATCATTCGACTTTTAGATCTTGGGATTTTTCGGCTTTGCGACCCTGTCTTTCGCTCTCACTGCGTCCCGCGCAGGTGCATCGCCCGGACGATCTTGTCGATCGCCAGGCAGTAGGCCGCCTTGCGCAGGGTGATCTTCTTTTCGGCGGCGCAGGTCCTGACCCGGCCGTAGGCCTTGGTGATCTTCTTGAGCAGGCGGTCGTTGACCTCCTCCTCCTCCCAGTAGAACCCTTCGCGGTTCTGCACCCATTCGTAGTAGCTCACGATCACGCCGCCGGCGTTGGCGAGGATGTCGGGCACCACGGTGACGCCCCGTTTCTCGAGGATGGCGTCGGCGGCCAGGGTGGTGGGGCCGTTGGCGCCCTCGACGATCAGGCGGGCCTGCACGCGGGCCGCGTTGGTCTCGGTGAGCACGCCCTCGAGGGCGCAGGGGAGCAGGATGTCGCAGGCGCTGGTGAGGATGTCGCCCCCGGCCGTGCCGCCGGCAAACCCTCGCACGGTGCCGGTCCGTTTGACATGCGCCACCAGGGCCGGGATGTCCAGTCCCGCGGGGTTGACCACGGTCCCGTCCACATCGGAGGCGGCGGTGATCCGGATGCCGCGGCTGTGGCAGCCGAGGGCCGCATGGCTGCCCACATTGCCGAAGCCCTGGATCGCCACGGACGGGTTCTTGAGGCCCATGTCGCGGATCGCTTCGAGCATGACGAAGACCACGCCGTTGCCCGTGGCCGCCCGGCGGCCGAGGGATCCGCCCAGTTCGACGGGTTTACCGGTCACCACGGCGCGCGCGTTCTCGTTGTGCTTGCGGTATTCGTCGTAGATCCAGGCCATCTCGCGCTCCGAAGTGCCCATGTCAGGCGCGGGAATGTCGCTGGAGGGCCCAATGTCGTTCACCAGCCGGTAGGTGTATTTGCGCACCAGGCGTTCGAGTTCGTGGACGCTCAGTGTGCGGGGATCGACGGCCACGCCGCCCTTGGCGCCGCCGAAGGGGATGTCGGCCAGGGCGGTCTTCAGGGTCATCCACACGGCCAGGGCCTGGACCTCGTCCATGTCCACCCGGGGGTGGAAGCGGATGCCGCCCTTGTAGCAGCCGAGCACATCGCTGTGCTGGATGCGGAAGCACATCAGGCCGTCGGTGGAGCCGTCGTCGCGCTTGAGGGAGGCGCGGAACTGGATGATCTTGTCCGGCATGATGAAACGGTCCATGATGTTCTGGCCGGGGTAGGTTGTTTCGATGTCGAGCAGACGGCCGACCTCGTTCACGAGATTTTTGACATCTTCCAGCGGGCTGACCATAGTGTTGCGGCTCCTCCAAGGGTTGTCCTGCATTGTAGCACACGCGGCGGATAACTCAAGTAAAAAACCGGCGCACCCGGTGTGCCCGCCGGTGAAAAGGCTTGCACCGCGGCGGGCGGCGCGTATAATCGGTTCAACTGATATTCGGAATACAGGCATGGTCCCCGGTCGCGGACGGTCGGTCCGTCAGTCTCCGGTGCTGGATCGCATCGTCGCCCTGGCGCGCCGTACGCCCAATCGCGGCCTGGTCCACATCTTCCTCGGCCATCCCCGGTCGGACGGCGGCGACAAAACCACGGTCGAGCCGGGCAACACCTTCTCCCCGGGCATGGGCTCCTGCGGCGTGGCGCTCTGGACCGCCTGCGGCCGCGCCCTGATGACGCCGGACCGCATTGCGCCCGGCCGCATCGCCTGGTCGCTCGACACCGCGGCCAGCCCGGTCTGCACGGCCATCTACGCCGCCGGGCCCGTGACCGTGACCCACCGGCTGACCCACCTGGGCGGGGCGGGGAGCGAGGGGGCCGATCTCAACGAGGTCATCTACACCGACACCGCGACCGCGGCCGTACCTGTCACCGCCTGCATCGTGGTGCGGGGGCGGGGACCGGCCGGCGGCGCCATCCAAACACTCGCCTGGGACCGGGCCGCCCGTCAGCTCACGGTGAACGGCGCCCAAACCATTGCCGTGGAAGCCCCCTCCCTGCGCTGCGTGTTGGCGCCCACGCCGGGGCCAGCCGACATGGCGGTCATTCATTGCCGCCTCCACCCGGCGCCCGGCCGGCCGGCCGTGATCCGTTTCAAGGTCGAGCATGGGTTCGGCGACGGCGCCTTCGGCCGGGCGATCCTCCGGCGCCGGCCGTTCGCGCGCACGACCGTGGCGGCCGGGTTCCGGCGCGCGGCCGCCGTCTGGCGCACCGAACTCCCGGCCCGCCTGTTCGCCCCCGACCCGCGGATCGCGGCCGCGTGGGAACGCTGCGGCCACCATATCCTGGCCGCCATGGAATGCGGCCTGCCGCGCATCGGCGCGGTGAACTACCCCGTCTTCTGGATCCGCGACTGCGTGATCGTCCTGCGCGCCCTCGATCTCATGGGCCGCCACGATCTGGCGCGCACTGGCGCCGACTACCTGGCGCCGCTTTTGTTCGGCGGCGGGTTCGGCGCTGAATCGGACGCGCCCGGCGAGGGGATCTGGGCGCTCGCCGCGCACGGCCGCATGACCCGCGACCGGCGCCGGCTCAAGGCGGTCTTCCCGTTCATCGAACACCGCGTGACGCTGCTTGACGCCATGCGCACGGCGCGCGTCCCCCTGCGGGCCATGGCCGAGAACCGGACGCCCGCCTTTCACGCGGCCGCGGGCGTGAACATCCTGTGCCGCGCGGCCCGCACGGGGTTCATCCACGGCCGCATGGACTGGCATTCGCCCGATTTCTACATCAATTGCCGGGCCGCGGCCGGGATGCAGATGGCCGCCTACGCGGCCGCGGTCACGGGCCGGCGCATGCTTGCGCGGCGCTGGGCGCGGCAGGCCTCCGCGTGGGAGGAACGGATCGGCCGCCACCTCCTGCCGGGGTACGGCAATCCACGCGACCTGGCAGTGACGCCGCATCCCGCAACGGTACTCGCAGGACATCCCGCCCTGCGCCGGAACTTTGAACGCTGGTACCATTACGAGACCGTGGCCGTGCCGGCCGGGACCAGGGCGGTGTGGGTGCGGTATATGCTGAATTCGACCGGCGCCGAGCCGGCCGCCTGTTCCATCTACGCGGTGCGCATGGAGGCGCGGGTCACCCCGGCGGCCGTCCCGGCCGGGCCGTTGGCCGTGACCTTCACCTGGAAGGAAGTGCAGGCCGACCGCACGCTCATCCAGCGCAGCCATACCCAGGTCGCAGCCAAACTGCCCTGCACCTACACGGTGAACGTGGGCGGCACCGACCACCCGATGATGGAGTCGCTGGCGGTCGCCATGCCGGCCGCCCCGGCCGGGCTCAAGACCGGGTACAGCGACGGCCGCGACGCGGGCGGGGAACGGTTCGCCGGCCGGTGGCTTTCCTTCGGCCGCAATCTGGCCGTGGGCAAGCCCTACACCGTGTCCGTGCCTTCGGGCGCCAACTGGGAGGCCGGGGACCCTGACGGGAAAAAGCTCACTGACGGCGTGGCCGGCCCGCCGTACACGGGCGGGACCTCCTACCGGTACGGCGCCATCTGGGGGAGCGGTCAAAACCCCGTGATCACGCTCGACCTCGGCGCGGACACTGTTTGCGCCGCCTTCGGCCTCAACATTCACGGATATCCCGGCTGGGACGCGCTCAAGGGCGAGGTGCAGGACACGATCAAGGTCCTGACCTCGGCCGACGGCCAGGCCTGGGCTCCGCAGGGCAGCCTCAACCCAAGACCGATATGCGCTGGTGCGGGCTCCCGGTCAATCACATGTGGACCGACGAGGAGACCATGACCGGCTTCACGGCGCGGCTCGTGCCGGGGCAGTCCGTGGCCGCGCGGTTCGTGCAATTCAAGATCGCCAACAAGCGGTTCCTAGATGTGACCGAGATCGAGGTCCTGGACGCGATCAGCCTTGCGCCCTTCGATCTGCGTATCGCCCTGCCGGCGGTCGCATCCCAATAAATGCCACGGGAGTTGCGACCATGTTTGGGCAGATAAAAAATTGGATCAACGCTTGGATATTTGCCACCAAGTCACGAAGTCACAAAGGTAACACGGGGTATTGTTCCGGATCAAAACCTGCCCCCCTTTGTGTTTTAGTGCGCCGCCTCATAATAAAGTCAAAAGAGGGTGCGCCGGTACCACCGTGGCATTTATTTCCGCTGTAGGGGC
>JBDREB010000282.1:0-7417 GCA_043820325.1 Planctomycetota bacterium
CATCTGGTGCATGACCAATCATCCTGAAGTCAGACCCCAGGAAGGATAGCCGCCGCAGCCCATTTGTCACGCGGAAAATGCGCCAAACCCGTTCCGGAAAACCATCAGTCCACCCCACAGGGATCAGGAAATCTGAAGTTGTTTCCATCTCCCTTCCTTATCCTTGGCCGCCGGTGGGGTACCCGACCAATTTAACGAGTGGCGTTAAAACGGTCGGGGCGGGCGGGGCCCGCACCGTTCTCCGGGTCACGCACCCGGCCCCGCATCGCGGCCGCCGGCATACTTCAATGACCCACTCAATGACCCACTTCAGATTTCCTGATCCCTATCCGTAACCGGGCATGTTTTTCGGAAAAAGGTTTGGCGCTTTTTCCGACCCACAGGTGATTGTGCGGGGAACATCCGGATGTCAACCGTGTAGGGGCGGGGTTTTAACCCGCCCCCCCGTCGAATGGCGAAACGGCAATAAAGGGCGGGTTTCAAACCCGCCCCTACGGTAACCACCCAAACCGGCCTATGGTTGATTCACGCGCCTGGCTGACGCCAAAAAGTGCCAAAGCATTTTCCGCCGGGATCAGGAAATCTGCACTTCCACCGCGCTCCCGGCGCCCATCCCCGGGCGTCGCGTTCCCCGCGATGAGGATACTGACCGGCTCCCTGCCCGCCGGTGTACGCCGGAACCCCGGCGGCGTCATCACGGACCCTTCGCCGGTATCAGTTTTATTTATGACCGGGAGGGTGCCCCCCTTGCATAAACTGTTCATCTCATGCGACCTGTCAAATGCCGTAAAACCCCCGGCTGAAATCTTTTAATTTTCTTGACAAGAATGCCCATGTGTAGTATTATCTGCCTCCACGCGCTGGGTATGTAGTGGTCGCGTAGGTTTTACGCGTAAACAGAGGCCCGTGCGTTGGAATTTTGCATAAGTGGTTTTGATGTGAAATGCCCGTTCTGCTCGCAGGACGATGATAAGGTTATCGACACCCGGCTCTCGGAGGATGGCACGCTCATCCGCCGGCGGCGCGAGTGCATCCGGTGCAGCCAGCGTTTCACCACCCGCGAGATCGTGGAACTGAAGCCCCTGAAGGTGGTCAAGACCGAGGGCCGGCGCAAGGAGGATTTTTCGCGTGAGAAGCTCAAGCGCGGCATCACGCTTTCCCTGCGCAAGCGGCCGTTCGACGAGGATGTGATCGAGGCGATGGTCGACGACATCTGCGGCCAGATCCGCAACACGCACGAGAAGGAAGTGACCAGCCGTGAGATCGGCAACCTGATCATGGAATATCTCAAGCGCCTGGACAAGGTGGCCTACATCCGGTTCGCCTCGGTCTATCGCGATTTCCGCGATGTCGAGGAGTTCTTCGACGAGCTCAAACATGTCATGGTCAAGAAATACGATGGCCGCAAACAAGAGTAAGACCGCCCGCCCCGCGCAGGTGATCAAGCGCGACGGGAGCGTGGTGCCGTTCGACGAGTCCAAGATCGCCGACGCCGTCTACGCCGCGGCGCGCGCCGTGGGCGGCCGCAATTTCCGGCTGGCGCAGAAGCTGGCCGCGGCCGTGACCGACGCGCTGGGCGCCACCTTCGACGGCGAGCGGATCAACATCGAGGACATCCAGGACACGGTCGAAAAGGTGCTCATCGAGGCCGGGCACGCGCGCACGGCCAAGGAATACATCCTCTACCGCCAGAAGCGGACCGAGCTCCGGCGCCAGATCCTGGTGCGCGAGGGCGGCACCGCGGCCCCCGTGGTGGAAGTGGACATGCGCTCGGCCGACAAGCTCGCCCCCTGGGACAAGGGGCGCATATCGTCGGCGCTCATCCGGGAGTTCCAGGTCCCGCCCGGCGTGGCCTGCGATGTGGCCTCGAGCGTGGAGGCCAAGATCTTCCAGTCGGGCATCACCCGCATATCCACGGGGCTCATCCGCGAGCTGGTGGACAATGAGCTTTTCGAGCGGGGCATGGCGGGGCTCCTGCATCACCGCGGCCAGATCGCCCTGCCTTCCTTCACCATGGACCAGTTCTTCAAGACCGGCATCGAACAGCGCGAGCCGACCCCGGACGACCTGAACGCCGCCGTGAGCCGCGATGTCATGCGCCAGTACGCCCTCCAGGCGGTCTTTTCCCCCGAGATCACCGCGCTGCACGGGCGGGGCGACCTGCACCTCCACCACCTGGGCGGCATCAACCGGTTCATCCGCCGCCGCCATTGCGGGCCCGTGGCCTGCACCGGGGCCGCCGACGCCCTGCCGGCGCTGGCCCGCCACCTGGCCGGGCTCCAGCCCTATTTCGTGGCGGCGCCGCGCCTGGACCTCTTCAATGTGCTCTTTGCGCCCATGGCCGCCGAGCTCGGTCCGGCGGGCACGCGTGCGGCCGTGGACCGGTTCCTCGAGCTGATGCACCAGTCGCACCTGGCCGGCCGGTCCCGCGGCCGGACCGCCATCGACCTCTACGGCGCCGTGCCCGCCGATGTGGGCGGACTGGGCACGGCCGACCTGTTCCCCGTTCTGGGGACGGCTGCCCCCGGCACCTACAACGACTGCTACCGCGCGGGCAACATGCTGGCCGGGACCGTCCTCGACGCGCTGGCCGCGCCCGGCCTGGCCGACGCCTTCGATGTGCGCCTGCATTGCAGCGAGACCTGCGGCGCCGACCCGGTGGAGACGGCCCTGATGGAGCGCCTCTACGGCCTGGCCGCCGCGGGCGGGCGGGTGCAGTTCCGGTTCCCCGCCGATCACCGCGGGGGCGACCGGCGCATGGGTTTTCTGGGCGGCGGCGACACCGCGTTCCACGAGGTCAGCGTCAATGTGGGCCGGATCTTCTTCCAGATCCCGGTCACCGGCACCGAGGAGGCGATCGAATCGTTCAAGAACATCTTCGCCGCGGCGCTGGCCAGCGGCATCGAGAAGCTCGATTTCCTCTCCTCGCTCATGCGCCGGCCGGGGCAGATCCTGTGGAAACTCGGCCGCAAGGCGCCGGGCGGCGCGCTATTCGATGTGCGCAACGCCCACATGACCGTGCGCCTCTCGGGCATCCGCGAGGCGCTTCTGGCCTGCTGGGAGGCCGACCTGAACGGCGAGGATGTCCTCTTTGAACTGGTCAGCATCGCGGCCGACATCATCGACGGCAAGGGTGACGAGCATCCCTTCGATGTGCGGCTGCGGCCCGGCCGGGCCGACCGCGCCGCGGCGCGATTCGCCGAGGCCGACATCGAGCGCTATCCGGAGAAACGCGACCTGCTCACCGCCGACCGCGAGGGGCGGCTGCGGTACGAGGGCATGCCGGTCCTGCACGGCGACGATCCCGTGCCCATCGGCGCCTCGGTGCGCGAGATGGTCACCTACCCGGCCCTGCCTTTTGAGGCCGGCACCCTGGCGGTCACCATGGGGACACAGGTGGACCGGTTCGGCAAATTTATGGCGATCGTCGAGGATGTCCGCGACCTGGGCGTCTTCGACGCGGTGATACTGGAACGATCACAACCAAACTGAAACTGAGGGAACCAGACCATGAGACTCAAGCGCCTGGAAGTGTACGGGTTCAAGTCCTTCGCCAACCGGATGGTATTCGATTTCCCCCAGGGGCTGACGGTGATCGTCGGTCCCAACGGCTGCGGCAAGAGCAATGTGGCCGACAGCATCCAGTGGATCTTCGGCGAGATGAGCGCCAAGGCCCTGCGCGGGTCGGGGATGGCCGATGTGATCTTCTCCGGCTCCAAGAACCGGCGCGCCTACAGCTACGCCGAGGGCACGCTCACCTTTTCCAACGAGGACCGGGGCATCAAGATGGACTGCGACGAGGTCTCCATCACCCGCGCCCTCAACCGGTCGGGCGAATCGGATTATTCCATCAACGGCCAGCGCTGCCGTCTGACGGACATCAAGCTCATGCTGCAGGGCACGGGGCTGGGCGCCGCCGAGTACAGCATCATCCAGCAGGGCGCGGTGGAGAAGCTCATTTCCAGCGACAACCAGTCCCGCCGTTCCGTCTTCGACGAGGCCGCGGGCGTGAGCAAGTACATCTACCGCCGCGACAAGGCGCTGCGCAAGCTGGAGAAGGTCGACATCGCCCTTGAGCGCCTGAAGGACCGGATCGACGAGACCGAGCGCGAGTTCCGCGGCCTCAAGCGGCGCGCCAGCGCGGCCCAGCGCTACCAGGAGATCACCGAGGAGTGGCAGGGCAAGGACCGGCTCCTCAACCACCTCAGGTACGCCGGCCTGACGGGCGAACTGGGCGGCCTGGAGGCCGAGCACGCGGCCGTCCAGCAGGGGCTGGCCGACCAGGGCCGGCTCGAGAACCAGCTCGCCGCCGATGTGGCCGGCAAGGAGGAGGAGGTCTTCACTTCCGACAAGCGCGTCAACAATGCCGAGCGGCGCAAGATCCGCGCGGAGAACGACATCAGCCAGCACTCGGCCAATGTGACCTGGCTGCGTGAGAACATCGCCGAGCGGGAACGCTTCTGCGGCGAGAAGGAGGAGGAGAACACCGGCCTCGCGCGGCAGATCGAGGCCCGGCTGGCCGACATCGAACGCCTCGGCGCGGAGATCGCGGGCATCGACCGCGATGTGCAGACCAAGCAGGCCGACCTGGCCCGCGGCGAAAAGGAGCTCGAGCGCGTGCGCGCCGATTTCAGCCGCGTGATGGAGATCCTGGAAGGCAAGAAACGCTCGCTGGAGGAGACCTTCGGCCAGTCCTCCCAGACCAAGAACGAGATCGACACGCTCAAGGCCGAGCAGAACGCCCTCGCCACGAGCCAGAAGGAAATGAACGGCAAGCTCGAGGCGCTCCGCCAGGAACACGGCGATCTCGAGGCGCGGCATTCCTCCATCGGCGAGCGCATCGCCGCCCGCGAGGTCGATCGCACCCACCTCGCCGCCCGGCTCGACGCCGCCATCACCCGCAAGGAGGGACTGATGGAGCGCCGTGAAAAACTCGGCCAGGAGATCGCCGAGGTCAACCACGGCATCACCCGCATCGATTCGCGGCTGCACATCCTGCGCGACCTCGAGGACGCCTACGAGGGCCTCTCGGCCGGCGTGAAGGGGGTCCTGCAGGAACTTAAGAGCGGCGGGGCCGCCCTCACCGGCATCCACGGCATGGTGGCCGACCTGGTCAAGGTGGAGATCCGGGACGAGGATGTCATCGAGACCGCCCTGGGCGACAATGTCCAGAACATCGTCGTCGACACCACGGCCGACGCCCTGGCGGCCGTCGCCTACCTGCGCGGGCGCGGGCTGGGCAAGGCCGCGTTCATGGCCACCGCGGCCTGCAGGGAAGGGACGGACATTCCGGCCGCCCTGCTGGCCCGGCCGGGCATCGAGGGGCCCGCGGCCGGACTGGTGCGGCATCTGCCCGAACACGCGGGCATCATCCGGCACCTTTTGGGCGCCACGGTGGTGGCCGCGGACACGGCCGGCGTCCTGGCCCTGCCGGCGGAGGAGCTCGCGCAGGTCACCGTGGTCACCCGCGACGGCTGCGTGTTCACCCGCGGCGGCATGGTGAGCGGCGGCAGCACGGCCAAGATGGGCGGCATCATCTCGCGCAAGAACGAGATCGAGAAGTTGTGCGAGGAATCGGCCGCGGCCACGGTGCGGCTGGAGGCGCTGCGCGCCGCGCGGGCGGCCGTGGAGGCCGATCAGGCCGCGGTCGACCGGGAGATCACGGGCACCGAGTCCGAGGTGGAGACCCTGAACTCCGCCCTGGGCGAGTTCCGCAAGGACCTCCTCAAAGACGAGCGGGACCTGATCCACAAGAACGAACTCATGAACACGATGCTCGGTTCGATCGTGCAGACCGGCGTGCGGATGGAGGAGATCGAGGAACTGCTGGTGGCCGAGGAGGGCAAGTACAACTGGTTCGGCCGCCTGGCGGAACTCCTGCAGAAGGAGATCCGGCTCTTGGAGGAAAAGGCCGGGACCCTGGCCCGGGAACGCGACGGTCTGCAGGAGGCCACGGCCGAACTGCGCATCGCGCTGGCCACCACCAACGGCAACAAGGAGATCGTGGCCGAGAAGATCTCGCACCTCAAACAGGACATCCACACCCTCAAGCTCGAACGGGAAAAGAACGAGGTGCAGGCCGGCAAGGCCCGGCGCGAGGCGGCCGAGACCGGCGCGGCCGTCACCGAAAAGGAGGCCCGCATCGCCGAGCTGGGCGTCCAGCTGGCCGAGGCCGAGACCGAGCTGGCCGCCTCCCGGACCACGGCCGAGGCCGTGCGCGCCGATTACGAGGTCCTCAAGAGCAAGTACAAGGGCATCCTGGCCGAGAACAAGCTGCAGGGCGAAAAACTGCGCGGCCTGGCCCTCCGGATCAACGACCTGGTGCATGACCGCAGCCGCATCGAGGAGGGCATGCTGGCCAACCACAATGTCGACATGCGCGCCGCGGCCGCCGCATTCCAGGCGCCCGCCGAAGCCGTGGATGTGGCGGCCCTCGACCTGGAGGTGCGGAACCTCTTCGCCGCCCGCGGCCGCATCACCGGCGCCGATCCCACGGCGATCGAGAAGCTCGAAAGCGTCAAGCTCCGCGCCGAATACCTCACCCTCCAGCGCGACGACCTCGACAAGGCGCGCGAGTCCCTGCGCGGCCTGATCAACAAGATCAACCGCGAGTCGGAACGCAAGTTCACCGAGACCTTCGAGGCCATCCGCGAGAGCTTCAAGACCCTCTTCCGGAAGCTCTTCGGCGGCGGCCGCGCCGACCTGATCCTGGAGCCGGGCAAGGAAACGCTCGATGCCGGCGTGGACATCGTCTGCCGCCCGCCCGGATCCCAGCTGCAGTCCATTTCGCTCCTTTCCGGCGGCCAGAAGGCGATGGTCATCATCTGCCTGCTCTTCTCGGTGCTCAAGGCCAAGCCGTCGCCCCTGTGCCTGCTGGACGAGATCGACGGGCCGCTGGATGAGGCCAACATCGACCGGTTCCTGGCGCTGGTGCACGAGTTCATGTGCGAATCCCAGTTCATCATCATTTCCCACAACAAGAAAACGGTCAGCAAGGCCGATGTGATCTACGGCATCACCATGCAGGAAGCGGGCGTCTCCACCAAGCTCAGCCTGGAGTTCGACGACATCCGCAAGAACGAACGCCTGCTGGGCGAGTCCCAGCCGGCGGCCGTGGCCGCGGTCCCGGAGGCGGCGGGCGAGGACCCGGAACCCGGACGGCAACCTTAGTACACCGCCCCACATTAAAGAGGGCAAAAGATGGATCGCCGGTGTTCATGGCGGCATTCTTTCCCGTTGTAGCTGTAGGGGCAGGTTTTAAACCTGCCCGCCTTGAACGGAACGCGGGGCTGGAACGAAGACGGGCGGGTCTCAGACCCGCCCCTACCCATTCGACTACGCTCAGGGTCCAGACAATAGCGGGGGCGGAAGAACCCGGATAGGGGCACGGCCCCGAGCCGCCAATGGCGCCCGGGGT
>JBDREB010000283.1:0-7839 GCA_043820325.1 Planctomycetota bacterium
CGGGCTGGATCTTCATCGACTCCGTCCACAAGCCGGCGCAAGCGAGGGCACGGCATGCCGTGCCCCTACAGCGGAAAAGAATGCCACGGTGGTACCGGCGCGCCCTCTTTTGACCCCTTTATTATGGGGCGGTGTACTTAAATGTAGATGACATCTTTGAGTATGCGGCTTTTCAGCCGGGGCTTGATACCGCCGGCCGGCACAAGGTCGACCGCGGCGCCAAGAAGGTTTTCAAGATAGTCGCGGCACCGGATGTAATTGAATAAATCCTTGTGGCCAGGGGCAAAGGTGACCAGCAGATCAATGTCGCTTGCGGCCGTCTGCCGGGAATGCCGGGCCGATCCGAAAACACCGATCTTGGTCACATGGAATGTGCGTTTCAGTGCGGATTTATGGGCGGCCAAAGCGGCCTGGATCCCGGCAAGTGCCATGGTGTATTCCTTTGCGCAACCCGAGTTTTCATATTGTACCATGCCATGGTTCCTTTGTCAATGATTTTCATTCGGCCTGCCCAAATTCAGATTTCCTGATCCCGGCGGAGAGGCATCGAGCATCCAATGTGCCAGGAAACCTCCCGAACAAATCACGCACAACCTCATTTCAGATTTCCTGATCCCTATCTGTAACCGGTCATGTTTTTCGGAAAAAGGTTTGGCACTTTTTTTGACCCACAGGTGATTGTACGGGGAACATCCGGATGTCAACCGTGTAGGGGCGGGGTTGAAACCCGCCCGCCCGTCTAATCGCGAAACGGCAATAAAGGGCGGGTTTCAAACCCGCCCCTACGGTAACCACCCAAACCGGCCTATGGTTGATTCACGCACCTGGCTGACGCCAAAAAGTGCCCAAGCATTTTCCGCCGGGATCAGGAAATCTGCATTTCCTGGATAAAGGGGCACAGTTGACTGTCCCAGATGGATCCGCCGCCCTGCGCCATGCCGTATTTCCAGCAGAAGAGGCGGCGGTAGAGCGGGTTCATGCGACGGTCAAGCCCCTCCACCGGACTGCCCAGCAGGCTGACGCAGTCGACATTTTCAAGGTGATAGGCCAACTTGGCGTAATCGGCCAGCTTTTCCTCGGTCCAGCTTGTGAATTTGTCCGTTTCCGGATCAAGGTATCACCCCGCGTAGACGCCGGCCGCCGCGCTCACCGAGGGGACCACCTTTCCCCAGTCGAACTTGTCCGATTCGGCAATGAAACGCTCCACGAATGACCGGGAGAAACGGACCGTCTGCGCCGACCGGTCCACGGTCGCGCCCGCCGCGGCGAGGCGATCAAGGAACCCATCGTGTTCCACCCGCACACCCACATCCGCAAGAATGCGGCACATGGTATCATGGATGGCGGCAATTTCACTCTCTTTGAGCACGCGCGTGCTTGCGGCGACTTTCATGGTATCACCTTTACTCCAACCGGCATATGGATCGCTTCACGATTATTCAAATTCCGCTCGCGACAGAAGTGATTGGCGGATGATCGATTGCAGGGTTCCGATGCGCAGTTCTTTGTGGGCGGGCACGGGGACGGTTATTGTCCCGCCGGGGATCACCTTTTGCATGACGACATGGCTGCCCCGCTACCGGACCTGCTTAAAACCATGTTTGGCAAGGACCCGGCAGACGGCGGCGCCGGAAAGAACGCGGAGTTTAGCCAACGGCCACATCCACGCTGGTCACATATACTTCATCGTGCATCCGCCGCTTGATCTCCGCCTTGGATGCACACTCGAAAAAGAGCTCAAGGGCTTCCAGCAGGTTGTTGCGTGCCGCTTCGATCGTATCCCCCTAGCTGGCCACATCCACCTGCGAACACAATGCAACATACCCATCACCTTCTTTTTCGATGAGCACGGTCAGTGTTTTCCGCATGTATCGCCTCCTGTCATTCCAAATGCCGACATGTCGGTATTATACCATTCCTATCCGGCAAAGCGAATGAATTCCGGACAATTCAATGCCATGCCTGGTATCAATACAGTTTGCGGAACCCGCACCCGGTGTAGTAGTATTTGAGGATGCGGATAAAATCATGCTCCGCATCGGCCATGCCCTTGGCGCCCCATTGGCACATGCCCACGCCATGGCCCCAGCCCGAACCGGTGAAACGGACCGCGGTCGGTGTGTTCTCGATCTTGCAACGCATGCTCCTGAGGCGCTTCTTGCCGGGCAGGTTGCGGATCGTGGCCAGGCGGAAGTCGTTGGCGTTCAGGACCGCGACGCCGTTGGCATGGCGGACCGTCACCTCGATGACACGGCCTTCAACGCCTGATTTCGAGGCCTCGACCTCCCTGACGGCGCCGTAATCGGCGTCCGGATAAGCGGCCCGGAGCGCCTCGGTGAGCTTGCCTTTGTCGATCTCCGCCTCCCACTTCGAGTCCGGCGACTGGCCGCAGAACCCGCAGGTGCGGCCCGCGAGCACGGGGATGAAAGGCTCGTGGAAAACATTGTCGTTGTTCTCCGTGGCGCCGCCGCAGCAGGAGGAGAAGCGCGCCTCGAAAACCGCGCCGTCGCAGAGCATGACCATGCCGCTCGTCGCCCGCACGGCCCGCGTGATCGCCGCCGGAGGCTCCACCCCGCCGATGTAGACCTGGAACATGGTGGTCGCGTCCACATCATAGTCGGTGCCGGTCCGCGACCGCATGTGGTACAGGGCATAGGTGCGGGAGGCCACGACCTGGGCCTTGAGCGCCTCCTCCGGCCACTTGGCGCTGACCTCGCCTTGGAGCACGCCGCAGAGGTATGACTCCAGGTCGAGCCGGTCGATCACATCGATGGCCGCATCGCCCTTGTTCACCAGGACCACCTCGCCCGTGAAACGCTTGCCATCCAGGTGGAACGCCGCCCCTTTTTCGGGAACCAAACGGATCTTGCCGTAAGGGATGGTGGTCGCGTCGAGGATAAAGCCCCCCTTATCGGGCCTGACCACTGCATTTTTCAGGTGGCGGCCCGAGTTGATGACTGCCTCGCTATCCAACGGGCAGACAGTAAAGTGGCCCTTGATCTCCAGCAAGACCGAAGGCCGGCCAGCCATGACAAGCACGGCGATCGGCGGCGGCTTGTTCAGCGGTTCGGGCGCCGGGGGGACCTGCGCCGTCACATTTGTTTCCACACAGGCGGCGCAGAAGAGGAGGCCCAGACCGATGCCCACAGTCAGCGCCTGCCGCAACAGACCCGCGGGGTTCGTTCTTGGTTCATTCACTGGCAGCTGCCGATCCATGCGCCGAATCCCCGTCTGATCAGTGTCTTCTGGCCGAAGATCTCCGCGGTCGAATTCCGCGCTGATTTTAGCCTCGTCGGCAGGGAAGTCAAGGACAAATGGAATCGGACTTTTAACACCGGCCCGATCGTAACCCCGGATAAAGGCCGCGAAACCGCCGGAGATAAGCTGCTTTCGTACCACTGCCCCTACTCTTGGGGCAGGGGAACGGCAGGCCGTTAAAGAAGGGTTCCATGGGCTGTGTGGAGGTAGACCGCGCGGCTTCAGCCCGCGGGCTCGGGACACCTGCCGCACGCTAAGAGCCTATCCGAAAACCTATCCGCAGGCCCGAGACCGTGCGAGGACAAGCCCTTCGACACGGCTCAGGGCCCTGAGCGCCAGTCCACGACCTTGAGCGAAGTCGAAAGGTCGAACGGGCAGCCGCAGCCGGTCGAAGCCAGGAGAGGTTTTCGGATGGGCTCTAAAGCATGCGGCCTACCGGGGAGAGGCAGAAACGGGGCCAGGGTTAGGCCGCCGGTTTGGGTAAGGGTTCGTAAAGAAATAACATGGACTATTCGACATAGAGATTCCGTCCGCAGCCAAGGCGCGCGGAGGAGGCATATCAATGGAAGATATGGCGACAACGCGCAACGCCGGATGCGGACGGAAGATCATGTCCCCTCCGGGCGCGCGGTGCTTGGTGGCGAGGGATGTTCATCGCGGTTGGTCCCTCGATGCCACGGCCATATCCGGATCGCATTTCAATACCTCCACGGCATCGTGCGCGAATGGTCCATGTAATTCCTTTACGAACACTAAGGGTTATGTGATGGGCCAAGACCGGTTATTCCGCCATATGGCCCTGACCATTGCCCAAACTGGATGCCTGGCTTTTGCCCATCTTATCCGGCGGGCCTACTCCGCCTTGACGAGGACCTTCGCCAGGACCTCTTCGCAGTAGCTGCACCCGGTGCAGTTGCCTTTGCACCCGGAGGTGTGCTCGAACCAGTCGGCCGGAAAGCGGGTGTTGTCGATCACGAATGGCGCCAGGGCGGGCCCATACCCGGGTTCGCACAGGTCAAGGAGGTTGCCGCGGAACTCGCGCCTGGCGTAGGCGTCGATCACCATCCGGGGGTTGGCGTGCATGCGCGTGGCGAGCTTGACGGTGTCGAAGAGGGCGTCGTACCGGTGGAGGTCTTCGGGCCGGACCCAGGAATTCCGGAGGATCGCCGCCCAGTTCTTCCTGTCCTTGAGGTGGTTCCAGCACAGGTGAGGCATGAACCCCGGGATCTTTTCCATCTCGTCCACTGCCTGCTCATGTGCCACCAGATTGTCGTGAAAGGTCTGGCCGGAGCAGAAGTTCATGCACCCGGAGTTGGCGAGCATGCAGAGTTTCTTGCCATGCGCGTCGGCCCAGGTTTTCAATTCCCGGATGCGGTCCGGGTCGCGGTTGTATTCGCGCTGGACATAAAAGGAATCAAAGAGGTGCGCCGCGTACTGCATGCCCGCCACCGTGCCGATGCGCATGTTCACCGAGGCGCGCACGACGATGTCCGGGTACGACTCGCCGACTACGCAGGCGATCGCCGGCGAGGTGGTCGTTATCGCGTCCACGCCGCCTACAACCTCACCAAGGTGGTCGATCACCGAGCACACCCGATTGGCGAAGTGCGTGGAGGCCGCTTCGCCACCGTAGCAGTTGGCGTTGAAGAGGAGGTCGAGTTTCACACCCATGCCGCGGATGGCCGCAAGGTCGGCCTCAAGCCGGGCCTGCCCGCCCCAGTCCACATACCCGCGCCGCGCGGTGAGCGCCGCCCGGCCGGAGGGCATGTCGTTCCACGGGAAATAGACCTCGGCGATGTGCGGCCGGAAATCCCGAACGATATCGACGAACGACTCGTCCCCCGGATCGGCCAGCTGGTATCCCACGGCGAATTTCATGGATCGCCCCTATCGAAACGAACAAGAGCCGTAACCACAGGTGCACAGATACACACGGATATGGTGCGGAAAAGATAAAACCGCCACAGATTTCACAGATAATTATTCAGAAAGGAGAAGAAACTACAGATAGGGTTCGGGATCATTTCCGGGTCATACTTACGATAATTGAACATTGAAAATTGAGCATTGTGCCGTTGTCCGGATCAAGTCCGGCTTGCCGACTTTCCGACCTTCCGATTTTCCGACCATTGTTCATTTCCCCAGGAATGCTTCGAACTGCGCCAGTATCTGCCGGGTCTCGCCGCGTTCGGTAACCTGGGGCAGTTCTCCGGTCCCGCAGGACGGCGGGTAGACATCCCACAGGCCCAACCCGCGGGGAACTTCGCGGCCCGTGACCCTGCGGGCCAGGGCGTCCATATCGAGCGCCTCCTCGGGCCAGGCGTCGAGGTTGCGACGGTCGCGGACAAAGAGCGGTGCATCGGCCGCCCCTTGCCCTTTGCCGGCATCAAGGCCGAAGACCCCGCCAAGGAACTCCGCCGTGAGTTCGATCCGGGCCGCATCCCACGGGTGGGTTCCCGGCACCACGGCCATGCGGAAGCGGCCAGCCGCGTCCGCCTGCCCGTAAGCCCAGGCGACGCGGCGGGCGGTGGCGTGGAAGATATCGACCGGGAACATGTCATCGTGGATCCCCTGGAACAGGAAAAGCGGGCGGGGTGCGATGGTACCATAAACCTGCCACATCTCGATCCGGCCGACGACTTTTGGCAGGATGTTGCAATGGCAGTGCTTCTTCTCCTTGAGGCCGATGTAATCGAAAGCCGACGGGTAGCCCGACGAGGCCGCGGCCGCCACACCGGGGCACAGCGCGCCAATGAGCATGGAAAGCAGGCCGCCGCCGCTGTTGCCGATGACGCCGATCCGCTTGGGATCGATCCGTTTGTCACGGCCGAGCCATTCCACCCAGCCCATGGTCTCCATGGCGATGAGCCCCTGCACGCTTGTGCCGCAGGCAAAGGGCGCCACGCAGTCGGCATGGCCCATCGGCGTCCGTTCCCCCTGGCCGATGTTGTCGGGCACGAGCACGGCCGCGCCCATGGCCGCCAGCCGCTGGGCCATGGCCTGGTACATCGGGCTGGTTTTGCAGCCTGCGTCGTGGCCGCAGCAGAGCAGGATGGCGGGTACGGGCCCCGCGCCATCGGGAACATACAGGTTCGCCGCGCCGGCCGCCCCGGGCCAGAAAGTCGCGCCGAGGTGTTCGACCGCGAATCCCCGCGCCTTCGTCCGCCCGATCACCTGCGTCCGCACGGTCGGCGCCCATTCCGCGCGGATGCCGAGGCTTTCCCGCAGGATGGCCAGGATCTCCGCCCGTTCGGCCGCCACCCAGGGTTGGCGGGACGGCATGCCAGCCGAGGCCTTGAGGAACCTGCGGCGGTACTCCTCGTACACTTCGAAAACATCGGGCATGGCGCGCCCCCGTCAATCGGCCATCTTGGTTTCGCCGGTGGGCTTCGTACCGGGTTCCGCCTCGGTCCAATCCACCTTCCACGGCTTGCCCTTGCGGAAGGGACTGTGGAACTTGTTGGTGACAACCCCGCGCTTTTCCATGCTGATCATGCAGGCGCGCACACACCCCCTGCCGCCGCAGATGGCCTGGCCCGAGTTATACAGGTTGCGCGGCTTGTACTTGAAGGGCGTGATCTCGCCGCGGCCGATGTGTTGGCCGTACATGTCCTCCACATAAGTGTCGCCGCCTTCTTCCGTCACCACCTTGCCGCCGAGGAAGGCGATGTCGCACTTCTTGCAGTCAATGTCACCCCATTCCACCGGTGTACCGGCCAGGGTGACCTTCACGGCCTTGTCCTTGGGGATGGCCTGGCCGGGGCATTCCTTCACGCACGACATGCACTTGTTGCAGAGCTTGGGCCCGGCGTAGAGCGGGTCGGCCTCGAGCTCCGCCTCGGTGATCACCACGCCCAGCCGCTGGCGCGGGCCGAACTGGGGCGTGAGGAAGACCTTGCTCCAGCCGATCTCGCCCAGCCCGGCCAGAAAGCCCGCGATGCGCAGGTGGATCATCACATCCGGCGCGGGCTTGCCCGGCGCCACGGGGCGGGAATATCCCTCCTTGAGCTCACCCTCGCCATCGATCGCGCGCCAGTCGGACTGGTGGCCGATGGGTATGGCCTCGTACCCGTGGTCCTCGATGAACTTGCTCAAGTTGATCACGGTCAGGGGGATATAGAGGTAGGTGAGGCCGCCGTAGCCCATGGAGGAATAATTCGAAAAGAAGGTCCCCTCCTCGATGCCCCGAAGCGACCCGCGCATCACACGGAAGGCCATCACGATCATCGACTTGCCCTCGGGCATGATGAACCGGGGGTCCATCTGGGGCGGCGCGCCCTCCCAGCGCGTAAGCGGGGCGATGCCCACGACATCGGCGCCCAGGCGGCGGGCCTCTTCCTTTACCATTGCGGCGGTCAACATACGAGATCCTTTCATTAGAAAGACAATAAGTCCATTGCAAATTTAGCATTTAGCATCGGGCATTTATCATTTCTCAAGATTGACGGACTCGCAAAAAGGATCTTTGTCATGCTCCACAGGTCCCGGGACGGTCCTGCCGGTGGTAACCATGCTTCCTCGCAAGTCCTTGTAGCTGCGGGGCTTGACCCCGCCTCCGGATGGGCGACCGCAAGGGTCGCA
>JBDREB010000284.1:0-6071 GCA_043820325.1 Planctomycetota bacterium
GCCCCATCTCGACGCCTTCCACTTTGGGTGGGGGCCGGGGGGTGCTGTCGCCCGTTACGCACAAAAACGCTTTTTCCCACCTCGGTCACTCTCATCCCTGCCCTCACCGCCTGATTCCGGAAAAACTGTGAATAACTTGGGCTTAATGGACCAATGGGAACAAAGGGGGCCAATAAAGTTGGAACCGGGCATGTCCCTTTTCCGATCTTGTTGGGGGCGTTTGGGTTTTATTCGGTTCTGTTTATTTGGAACTTGCGATCTGGAGTTTGTGATTTCCGCGACCCTTCCCGGGGGGCGTGGCTGATGGACCTGACCAACGAACTCAAACCGCTCTTCGACTCCCGGGCGCGCAAGCGCGGGGAGGTTTATTTCCTCGGCGGCGCCGTGGAGGGGGTGCGCGTGGAGCGCAACACCATCCAGGCCGGGGTGAAGGGGAAGAACCTCTACGCCGTCTCCATGCGCGTGTACGACGACCACGCGCCCGAGTTTTCGTGCACCTGCCCGTTCTACCGCGAATGGCGCGAGAACTGCAAGCACCTGTGGGCGTTGGTGCTCAAGGTCGATTCCATGACTGCCGAGGGTACGCTGAGTTACGGCGCGCTCTTCGGCGGCGGCAACGGCAAGCGGGCGGTGTGCGACTGGACCGGCCTCAAGCAGGCCGTGGCTCCCCGCGAAACGCCCGACGAAGCGGATGGGTTCCACCCGTTCTACCTGCTTGACCGCATGCTCACCGTGCGGCGGCGTCAGCTCACCTTCGTCATCTGCGAGCGGTTCGGCAAGAAGAACGGCGCGTGGGGCCGCCAGCGCGACTTCACCGGCGTGCGCGGCGACGGCGTGGCGATCAGTCCCGTCGACCGGCAGATCCTGACCGTGCTCATGGGCCAGGCCCAGGTGGCGGGGGGGCGCTTTTCGACGGCCGGGTACGCGGTGGCCCCCGATCTCTACGCCTACCTGGTCCCGCTCCTGGCGGCCACGTGCCGGACCGGCCTGACCGACGGCGCGGTGGACCGACCGCTGGCGATCGACCTGGACCGGGAGCGGGGTTTCACCGTGGTCGTGGAACCGGCCGGCAGCGGGTACGCGGTGCGCGGCCTGTGGCGCATCGGGGACCGCGAGGCCGGCCGCGACGAGATCGACCTGGTGGCCGCGGCGGGCGGCGAGGTCTGGGTGCTCAGGGCCGACCAGCTGGTGCGCGGGCGGGGGCCGGACGAGGCCTTGCGCTGGGAGGAGCTCCTCCACCGCGAGGGGCCGGTGGCGCTCAAGGGCGGCGAGATCGAGCCGCTCATCAACCACATGAACCGCCACCAAGCGGTCATGCCCGCCGTGCGCCTGCCGGAGCAGTTCCTCTTTCCCGAGGAGCCCATTCACACCATCCAGCCGCTCATATACCTTACCTGCACCCACAACACTTTCTGGGCCGAGCCCGCCTTCATGCTCAATGGCGCCTATGAGTTCAGCGCGCGCGAGGCCACCGCCTGGCATATCGATGTCAAGCGCCGCGTGCGCGTGTGCCGCGACCGGTCGCGCGAGGCCGAATACCTGGGCCGGCTGGCCGTGGCGGGGTTGGAGCACGGCGGGGACTGGTATCACTGCCGGCCCGAGGATGTGGCCGAGGTGATCGCGCGGCTCGATGCCGGCGGCTGGGCCGTCTACGGCGAGGACCGCAAGGCGCGCCTGCGGCCCTTGAAGCAGTCCAGCCTGCGCATCCGCACGGGCATCAACTGGTTCGAGATCGAGGGCGGCCTCACCTGGGCCGACGCGGCCGTGCCCGTGGCCCGGGTGGCCGAGGCCCTGCGCAAGGGCAACCGGTTCGTCTCCCTCGGCGGCGGGGAGATGGGCGTCCTGCCCGGGGATTGGCTCACCCGCTATGCCGAGGTCTTCAAGTTCGCCGAGACCGGCACGGCCGGGGAGGAGACCTTCCGGTTCCGCCGTGACCGCGTCGGCGTGCTCGCGCCGCTGGTGGACGGCGGCCTGGTCGAATCGGACGCGGAGTTCCGTGCCATCGGGGGTCTGGCCGGCCGCGGGGCCCTCGTTCCCGCCGCGCCGCCGCCGGGGTTCAAGGGCGAACTGCGCGGCTACCAGCAGTTGGGGCTGGCTTGGTTCGAGTTCCTCGACGCCCAGCGGTTGGGCGGCTGTCTGGCCGACGACATGGGACTGGGCAAGACCGTCCAGCTCCTGGCCTTCCTGGCGTGGAAACGGCAGGCGCAGGGCCGCCTGCATGCCCTTATCGTGGTGCCGGCCGCGATCATCTTCAACTGGGTCAACGAGGCCCGGCGCTTCACCCCGGACCTCAGGGTCCTGCAGTTCTGGGGCCCCGAGCGTCGGCGCGCCTGGGCGCACCGGGCCGGCAGTGACATCATCCTGACCTCCTACGCCACCATGGTGCGCGACGCGGCCACGCTGGCGGCCGAACCGTTCGACCTGGTCATTTTCGACGAGGCTCAGCAGCTCAAGAACCCCTGGGCCCAGCGCACGCGCGCCGCCCGCCGGATCAACGCCCGGCTGAAGCTTTCGCTCACCGGCACGCCGCTGGAGAACCACCTCGGCGACCTGTGGTCGCAGTTCTCCGTCCTCAACCCCGGTCAGCTGGGAACCCTGCCGCGGTTCAAGGAGGAGTTCATGGAGACCACCGAGGGACTGGCGGCCCTGCGCCGGATCGTGGGTCCGTTCATCCTGCGCCGCACCAAGAAGGAGGTGCTCGCCGACCTGCCCGACAAGGTGGAGGAGGTGCTCTACGCCGAGATGGAACCCGAACAGCGGCAGTTCTACGAAGAGATGCGCGACGCCGTGCGGGCGCGCATTCTGGGCATGGTGCAGGCCAAGGGCGTGCAGGGGGCGCGCATGAACATTCTGGAGGGGCTCCTGCGCCTGCGGCAGATCTGCTGTCACCCCAATCTCGTCGACCGGCGGCGCACGGCCGATTCGGGCAAGTTCGCCCTGTTCAAGGAAATGGCCGAAGAGCTCATCGACGAAAAGCACAAGGCGCTGGTCTTTTCCCAGTTCACCGGCATGCTGGGGATCATCCGGGCCTGGCTCGACGAGCGGGGCATACCCTATGCCTACCTCGACGGCGGCACGCGCGACCGCGAGGCGCAGGTGGCCATGTTCCAGGAGCGGGCCGATGTGCCGCTGTTCCTCATCTCCCTGCGGGCCGGCGGTGTGGGGCTCAACCTCACCGCGGCCGACTATGTGTTCCTCTACGATCCCTGGTGGAACCCGGCGGTCGAGAGCCAGGCCATCGACCGGGCCCACCGCATCGGGCAGAAGAACACCGTCTTCACCTACCGCATGATCGCGCGCGGGTCGATCGAGGAGAAGGTGATGGACCTCCAGGCTCGCAAGCGGGGCATGCTCGAAAGCATTATCACGGCCCCCGAGTCGGTCCTGGGCGCGCTCACGGCCGAGGACATCGAGTATCTGTTCTCGTGAAGACCAAGAGTCGCAGGTCGAGGGGAACAGGAGTCGCAGGTCGCAAGTCGCAGGTCCCTTGGGAGCGCCGAGCGCCGGCTCGGCTTTTAGAGGGAAACCCATGAGTCGCAGGTCGCAGGTCGCAAGTCGCAGGTCGGGAAGCGACGGGACCGCCGATCCCCCTGAGAGCGCCGAGCGCCGGCTCGGCTCTTTGCCCTCTCCTCATCGCGGCTGGTACAGCCGCAACTACCTGCCTCACTGCGACCATCCGGGCCTGCTTCAGGCCATCACCTACCACCTGGCCGACAGCCTGCCGGTGGAGGTGGTTGAACGGCTGGACCGGGATCTTTCCCATCTTCCTCCGGACGGTCGGGAGACCGCCCGGCGGGAACAGGTTGATGCCTGGCTCGATGCGGGGCATGGTTCATGCGTGCTGAAGGCCCCGGTCGTCGCACGATGGGTGGTCGATAACTGGCGCCGTTTTGCGGGTGAACGGTATGACCTGATCGCGTGGGTGGTCATGCCGAACCATGTGCATGTGCTGATAAGGGTTTACGAAGGAGTGACGCCGGCAAAGATAGTTCAGTCGTGGAAGAGTTATACAGGACGGAAGATAAAGCAGAAGATGGAAGAAGATAAGAGCCGAGCCGGCGCTCGGCGCTCCCAGGTTTGGATGCGGGAATATTGGGACCGGTTCATAAGGGACGAGGAGCACTTGCGGACGGTGATGGCTTATATCCATCGGAATCCGGTGAAGGCCGGGCTGGTGCAAGAGGACGGGAATTGGCCGTGGAGCAGTTTGCGGGAATTCGCCGGATAAAACATTCCAACAGGAGAAATGACATGACCGCTGCATGGATTGACAAGGGCCTGGTGATGCTCTCCAATCACGAGCCGTTGACCTTTAGGGTGCGGCGGGGGAAACAGCGGGTGGAGGAGGCGGCGCATTTCGCGTATGAGCACGCGGAGGATTTCGTGGAGCGGGCGGCGGCCTTCGGCATCACCTGCCTGCGCACCCACTACTACAAGGGCGGCGGCCTTAAGTACGAGGCGGCCGAAATGCGCCAGACGGCCGCCTTCGTGAAGCTCTGCCACAGGCACGGGATCAAGGTGCAGGGGTATGTCCAGCACGGGACCATGCAGTATGAAACGCTCTTCCTTGAGGAGCCGCGGGCCAAGCGCTGGGTGGCGGTGGACCAGTACGGCCTGAAAAGCAGTGTCACCTACGGATACCAGTTCTTCCGGTACAAACCCTGCTTTAACCAGCCGGGGTTCACGGCCTACATCAAGCGGGTGGTGGCGCAGGGGATCCGCGACGGGCTCGACATGTTCGGGTTCGACAACAGCGCCTGGTCCACGGAACCGGTGGCCTGCCAGTGCCCCGTCTGCCGCCGGGCGTTCCGGCGCTTCCTCGACCGCAAGTACCGGATGGGCACGGCCGCCGGCCGGCGCATGGCCTGGGAGCGGTTCGCCCTTAAGAGCTTCGCCTGCGTGGAACCGCCCAACTGGCACCGCTGGGCCATGCCCATCAATCTGTTCGAGATCGACGATCCCATGATCATGGAATGGGTCGACTTCAAGTGCGCCAGCCTGCGCGCGAGCATCGCCGAGATCGGCGCCCATGCCAGAAAGCTCAAGCCCGATGTCGTGCTGGAGTGGAACTGCTACAGCGCCTTCGGCGACAACGGGCCGTTCTGGGGCGGTGTGGATGTCTGCCGCAACATGGCCGTACTCGACGGGGCCTACAACGAGCAGGACCCGTTCGCGGGCATCGATGCCAACGGCGCGTTCACCGGCATGTACAAGCTCGTGATCCTGCCCAATGTCAAGTTCATAAGCGATGCCCATGTCGCGGCACTGCCGGCATTCGCCAAGGCCGGCGGCGCGCTTTTAGTCACCGAAGAGACGGGCGCCTTTGACCAGTGGTTCCGCCGGCGGGCGGCGGCGCCGTTCGCCGGTCAGGGGAAGCGGGTGCGCCATTTCCCCAAGTTCGAGCACAAGCGCGCCTTTTCCTACAAGCCCGAGGACTGGTTCATCGATACCCGGCTCTGGCAGCGGCCGGCCAACCACAAGGCCTTCATGGCCGTGGTGAAAGAGTTGGCCGGTGATGCGCCGGTGCTTGAGGTCCAAGCACCACTTGGGTGCGTGAGCACGGTCTTCCGGAAGGGCGATGCCCGCATTATCCACCTCCTGAATTACGACACCACAAAGCGACTGGCCGGCATTGCCGTGCGCCTGCGCGCCGGTCGGTCGGTGAAGGCCGTCACCCTGGTTTCGCCTGAAGAGGGGACCGGTAAAAAGGTCGCCTTCAGGCAGGCCGGCGGCCGGGTGTCCTTCCGCGTGCCGCGGCTGGATCGATACCAGGTATATGTTGTCAAGTGAGATGTCTTGGGGCGCAAGCATGAAGTATGAAATTCGGTAACACTTTAGCCGAATGAAGTAAAAGAGCGGGGTACCGGGTAAAAAAACCTCGCGGCATTGTACCCCTTTTGCCGTTGGAAATCAAGCGGATTGCAAAAAAGATGGTTACTATTCAGGTGCTGATATCTGGTGGAATCCCTTTGGTCAAGGCACCTATGGCATCCATGACCTTACCGGTCTGCTTGACGGTTGTCGAGATGATTGAGCGAATAAGGCAGAAGTTATCTGCGCCATGCTTGGAG
>JBDREB010000285.1:0-5797 GCA_043820325.1 Planctomycetota bacterium
CTTTGCGCGCGCAGTTGATCCGTATCCGCCTTCAGGCGTTGAATATCCTGTAACCGTTCCGCGCTCACCTGAATGGAATGCCCGTCGTTGTCCAGAACCATCGCGCCCAGTTCCGCGCGCAGCATACGCAGGCGCCGGCGATGGTCTGCCACTGATCGGTCAAGCGTACGCCAAGCCGGATTAACGACCTCCACTGCGCCAAGAATGTCTTCGCCGCCATACTGCACAAGTCCATTTACGGGCACTAAGTACACCGCCCCATAATAAAGGGGTCAAAAGAGGGCGCGCCGGTACCACCGTGGCATTCTTTTCCGCTGTAGGGGCACGGCATGCCGTGCCCTTGCGTACGCCAGCTTGTGGACGGAGTCGAGGAAGATCCAGCCCGGGACGACGCTTGTTTTGGGTCCAATTGGGTTGGGCACGGCATGCCGTGCCCCTACCAAACAAGATCCGGCTTGAACCAACGTTCCGGAATCGGGTCATTATGATGATTGAGATCTGGCCCCTTAATTATGGGGCGGTGTACTAAGACCTGCCGCGGTCCGGGGCCATGCGATACCGGCCATCGGCCGGCGGGAACGACAGGCGCAACGAGATACGGTTCTCGACCGACGATTTTAACACCAGGAACAGGGGCAACGGTAACGATGCCCGTTTCGGCAAGGGCGACGGTCACGGCTTGAGGAAATTGGGATAACCGGGCTTTTCACATAAACCCTTACCGTTACCGATACGGGCCTCGTGACCGTAGCCGTTCTTCTCCCCCTACCCGGTCCTACAATCGGCAATCGCAAATCGGCAATCGGCAATTCCCAAAGTCCCTCCCCAAATCGGCAATCGCAAATCGGCAATCGGCAATTCCCCAAGCCCCCCCTCCGGTCCCGGCGGCTGATTTTTTACTTGACAACACAACACATTGATTTATAATAAGAAGGGACGGATTCGCATATTTCAGCGAACATTTAGAGGAGATCATCATGAAGACACGGTTGCTAGTTGCGACGCTCTTGGCATGCCTGGCCCCCCTGGCATATGCCGGAGTCAAGGCAGGGCCGGAATGGACCGGGTCCTTCACAGCCATGCCCTGGTATGTGAACAACCTTGACCGCGACTCCGGTGCCGCCGACGCGGCGAACTGGTGGCGGGGCGACTTCCGGCTCGAGACCAAGGTCTACCTGGAAGACAGCATCGACTTGGTGGCGGTCATGAAGTTCGAACAGGCCTACGGTTCGGGCCTCTTCAATGTCGTCGACTCGGACGGCGACAGCGAAGCGGATGTGATGGCCGTTCACGAAGCCTACGCCCGGTTCAACAACTTCCTGTGGCCGTGGATCACCGTGGCCGTGGGCCGCATGGAAGACCGATACGCGCTGCAGGACAACATGGGCGCGCTCATGTTCGATACCAACCTGCTCACGCCCAGCCGCGGCGCGGACGGGCTCAAGGTGACCGTCGACCTGGACAACATCACCGGCAACTTTTTCATGTACACCTACGGTGAAACGGCCGGCATCGGCGGCATTGCCGGCGATGACGCCGTCATCGGTGCCCAGATGACCTACGACTTCAATGTCGAAAACACCAGGCGCATCTTCGGCATGCTCCTTCTGGACCAGCGGGGCGCGCACTCGACGACCGATACCTTCAACAATCTGGTGGGCACCAGCGTCCTCTCCATCAACGCCGGCGCCACCTGGGACCTCATGCCCGGCCTGCTGGTCTACGGTCAGTTCGCCGTAAACACCGGGTATCACTGTATTGACCCGACGACCCTGGACGACAGCGATGAGCGCCTGACCGCATCCGGCTTGGCCTACCAGGTCGGCGCCGAATGGCAGATCCCCGACAAGGCCGCCTCCGTGTGGCTCCAGTACGACAGCACCAGCGGCGACGATGCCGACACCACGGACAAGTACGAAGGGTTCCTGGCCCCGGCCGAAAGCATCGACCTCCTGCTGATCGTCGAGAGCGAATACCTCTACAACCGATCGCAGAATCTGAGCGCCATCCGTCTGGGCGGTTCCTATACGATGGGCGAAGTGGAACTCTCGGCCGCCCTCGGCATGTACAGCGAGAACAAGAAGGAACTCGCCGACGGCCTGGGCACGGAGATCGATTTCAAGGCGCAATGGGAATACTCGGACAATGTCCTCTTCTCCGGCATCATCGCCTATTACATGCCCGACGGCGACTATGCCACCGATGACGCCGCCCTGGCGGTGAGCGGCAAGGTGTCGGTCGCGTTCTGACGCCCCGCCGCCGTTTGATCGCTTTTAACGAAAAAGCCGCTGCCAAGCGGCTTTTTCATTGTTGAGGGAATGCCCATGGACCTGGATTCGCTCCGTATCGGCAGCGGTTTCGACATCCACCGGCTCGAACCCGGCCGCCCCTTCATCTTGGGCGGCGTACCCATCCCCTTCGACCGCGGATTTGCGGCCCATTCCGACGGGGATGTGCTACTGCACGCCCTCATCGATGCCCTGCTCGGCGCGGCCGGCCAGGGCGACATCGGCACCCATTTCCCCGATTCCGACCCGCGCTACCGCGGCATCGCCAGCCGGGAGCTCGTGGCCGCCGCCCGCGCGGCCGCCGGCCCCCTGCGCATCCTGAATGTCGACATGACCATACTGTGCGAGGCCCCGCGCCTGGCCCCCCACCGCGCGGCGATCGAGGGATCGGTGGCGGCCATGCTGGCCATCCCGGCCGGCCGGGTGAATCTTAAGAACAAGACCATGGAAAAGCTGGGCCCCATCGGCGACGGCTTCGCCGCGGCCGCCCTGGTGACGCTCCTCGCCGTGCGGCTGGACGGCTGATGACCATGGCCCTGGAGCTGTATAACACGCTCTCCGGCCGGCAGGAGGAATTCAAACCCATCGACGCCGGCCGGGTACGGATGTACACCTGCGGCCCCACGGTATACGATTTCGCCCATATCGGCAATTTTCGGGCCTATATTTTCGAGGACCTCCTGCGCCGGCACCTGGACTGGCGCGGGTTCGCCGTGCGGCATGTGATGAACATCACCGATGTGGACGACAAGACCATCCGCAATTCCCGGCGCGAGGGGGTGCCCCTGCGGGAATACACGGAGAAATACACCCGCTTTTTTCATGAAGACCTCGACCGGCTGAACTGCCTGCGGGCCCATGTCTACTGCCGGGCCACCGACCACATCGACGCCATGGTCGCCACCGTGCAGCTCCTGCTCGACAAGGGGTTCGCCTACCGCGGGGCCGACGGATCGGTCTATTTCGCCATCGACAAGTTCCCCGCCTACGGCCGCCTGGCCAAACTGGACCGCGGCGGCCTGCGCGCCGGCGCCCGCGTCAACCAGGACGAATACGACAAGGCCGCGGCCTCCGATTTCGCCCTGTGGAAAGCCTGGACCGAGGCCGACGGCGAGGTCTTCTGGGACACCCCCCTCGGCCGCGGCCGGCCGGGCTGGCACATCGAATGCTCGGTCATGTCGGCCCTGTTCCTCGGCACGCCCTTCGACATCCATTGCGGCGGTGTCGACCTGGTCTTCCCCCATCACGAGAACGAGATCGCCCAGGCCGAGGCGGCCACGGGCACCCCGTTCGTCAACTACTGGGTCCACAACGAACACCTGCTCGTGGACGGCCGCAAGATGTCCAAATCCCTCGGCAATTTCCACACCCTGCGCGACCTGTTCGGCCAGGGGCACAGCCCGGCCGCCCTGCGATATGCGCTGCTGGCCGTCCATTACCGCCAGCAGCTCAATTTCACCCAGGAAGGGCTCCATGCCGCTGACCAGGCCGTCCGGCGCCTGCAGGGGTTTTTGACCGACCTGGCCCGTCGTCCGGCGCAGGCCGGCGCCCCCGACATCGGGCCGCGCCTCTTCGCCGGCCGCGCCGAATTCCAAAAGGCACTGGATGACGATCTCAACACTTCCGAGGCGCTGGCCGCCGTGTTCAACTGCATCCGCGATGTCAACAAGACCCCCCTCACCGCGGCCGGCATCACCGCCGCCCGGGCCTGGACGGCCGACATCGACCGGGTGCTGGGCCTCTTTGCCATGGAAGCGGCCGCGCCGGCGGCGACCGCCGACGCCGCGGCCATCGAGGCCCTGATCGCCGAACGCAAGGCCGCCCGGGCCGCCCGCGACTTCAAGCGCGCCGACGCGGTCCGGGATGAGCTCAAGGCCCGGGGCATCGTGCTCGAAGACGGCCCCGCGGGAACCACATGGCGCCGCGAATGACCCGCCCGGCCGGCGTCGCCCGCGGGCGGCGGGGCATGGTCCTCTTGGTGGTCCTGTTCTTCATCGTCCTTTTGGCGGTCATCGTCACCCAGTTCCAGTTCACCATGAAGATCGAACGGCGCATCGCCCGGTACCGCGCCGACAGTCTGGCGGCCGCCTACACCCTGCGCTCGGCCGTGGAACTGACGCGGCTGGCCATCGCCGCCGATGTGCCGGTCAGCCCGCCCGACGCCCTGGCGGCCGCGCCCGGGACCGCCGCCCCGCCCCCGATGGCTGATGCGCCCGCGGACGGACCCCTGCCATCCGGCGCCCTGCCGGCGTCGATCGGCCTGGCCGACGCCGCTGGGCACCTGGACCTGAGCCGCCTGGTGCGCCCCGACGGCACGCCCGACCCCGATATCCAGCGCGCGCTCGAGAACCTGATCACCGGCCTGGGGGGCGACCCGGGACTGGTGGAGAACATCATCGACTTCATCGATCCCGACGACAAGGGCACCCGCGAAACCGAGGCCTGCCTGAACCGGCCCCTGCAGAACATCACCGAACTGGCCCTCGTGCCGGGGCTGGACCGCGAGCTCCTCCGCCCCGCTCCGGGCCCCGACGGGACGGCCCGGCCCGGCCTGCTCGATCTCTTGAGCCTGTACGGCCAGGGCCGCATAAATGTCAACACGGCCCACGCGGAAGTCCTCTACGCTCTACTCGCCAATCCCGCCTTTGAACCGGCCGTCGCCGCCATCATCGAACAGCGCCGGGAAACCCCCTTCACCTCGCTCCAGGAAGTCTTTCTGGTCGCCGGCGCCGCCCCCGGCATGTTCGGCAATCTCGAAAAACAGCTGGTGTTCAAATCCACGGTGTTCATCGCCACGCTGACCGCCCGGGAAGGCACGGCCGTACGCACGGCCATCGCCGTCTTCGAGCGGGGCGCCAAAGAGGTGGGCATGCTTCTTTACTTTGAAGAATAACGGAGGCCTCCCGCATGACGGACAGCGCAACGACGGTCCATGTCTATTGCGACGGCGCCTGCTCGCCCAATCCCGGCCGGGGCGGCTGGGGGGCCGTGATCCGGTCCGGGGGCCGGGACCGCGAGATCGCCGGGGCCGAGCGCGAGACCACCAACAACCGTATGGAGCTCACCGCCGCCGTCGCAGCCCTGCGGTCCCTGCCCGAACATTCCCGCGTCGTGGTGGTCACCGACTCCAAATACCTGGCCGACTGCTTCCGCCAGGGCTGGATGGATAAATGGCGCAAAAACGGCTGGCAGACCGCCGCCCGCGCGCCCGTCAAGAACAAGGACCTCTGGGTCATCCTCGACGAACAGGTCCGCCGCCACACCGTGACCTGGCAATGGATCGGGGGGCACACCGGCCACCCGGAGAACGAACGCGCCGACCAGTTGGCCGTCACCGCCCGGATGCGGCTGCCGTAAGGCCGCCCCATAATTCAGATTTCCTGATCCCTATCCGTAACCGGTCATGTTTTTCGGAAAAAGGTTTGGCACTTTTTTCGACCCACAGGTGATTGTACGGGGAACATCCGGATGTCAACCGTGTAGGGGCGGGTTTGAAACCCGCCCTCCCG
>JBDREB010000286.1:0-12572 GCA_043820325.1 Planctomycetota bacterium
CGCGCTGATGCCCATGACATCCATGGTCATGGAACAGGCGATGATCTTCACGCCCTCGGCCCGGGCCTGGCGGAGCATCACGGGCAGGGATTCGACCCCCTTGTTGCGCATGACGAGCTTCATCATCGCCGTGCCCATGCCGGCCATGTTGAGCTTGGAGAGCTTGAGTGTGGCGACCGAGGAAGGCATCATCCAGCCGAACATCCGGCTGAGGAAGTCCTTTTTCACCGAGGGCGCGGGCACCCGGCGCAGGATGTTCAACCCCCAAAAGGTGAAGAACATGGTCACGCGCCAGCCGGCCGCGGCCGCGCCGCGGGCGATGATGAAGGCGGCGTAGGCCTTGTCCAGGTCGCCCGAGAAGACCACCAGCGTGGTGGCGTTGCCGGTCACGGCCTGCCCCCCGGCGGGCGCCTGCCCCCGGGCGACCACGGCCTTGATCACCGGCCCGCCCGCGTCGAGGGATACGAGCCGGTTGCCCGTTGATTCGCACCAGGTGGCGACATCGCGCGCGAACCCGGGGTCGGAAGCCAGGACGCTGACCGCCTGGCCGTCACCGAGTTTTTCAAGCGCCTGCTTGAGCTGGATGACCGGGCCCGGGCACTGCAGGCCGCGGAAGTCGATGGTACGCACGGGCGCGGCGGCCGCCGGTTCGCCCGTGGTGGCCGCCTGCTCCGTCCGGGCGACGGGCCGGGTCGCGGATGCGCAGGGACCGCCGGCGACAGGGGCGGGATGGAACTGGCAGTACGAAAGCCAGCCGCCCGACACATTCACCGCATCGTACCCGTTCCCGCGCAGGATGCGCACGGCCGCGTGGGCGCGGATGCCCACCCGGCAGAAGACGGCGATGGTCTTGTCGCGGGGGATTTCAGCCAAACGCTGACGCAGGCTGTCGACCGGGATGTTCACTGCGCCCGGCACGGCACCCGCCTCGACCTCGGCCGGCGTGCGCACATCAAGCAGGAGTTCCTTGCCGGTGAGGCCATCCCAATGCACGAGCGGGGTCAGTCCGTCGAGATGGTTCGCGGCGGCCGTGCCGGCCAGGTTCACCGGGTCCTTGACCGAGCCGTAGGGCGGCGCGTAAGCCAGTTCGAGCGCCGCCAGGTCGCGCACCGTGAGTTTGTGCTTCACGGCCACGGCCAGCACATCGATGCGCTTGTCCACGCCGTCGGCGCCCACGATCTGCGCACCGAGGACCGTGCCCTTGTCCGGGGCGAAGAGGACCTTCATGGTGAGCTGGGAACCGCCCGGGTAGTAGCCGACATGGCTGGCCGGGTGGGTGTAGACCTTCAGATATGGTGTGTGCGTCAGCTTCAATGCCGCTTCCGAGGCGCCCGTGACCGCGGCTGTGAGGTTGAAGACCTTCATGATCGCCGTCCCGATGGTGCCGCCGTAAACCGCGGGCCGGCCGCAGATGGTGTCGGCCGCAACACGCGCCTGGCGCGCCGCCGGGCCGGCCAGCGGCGTGAAGCCGGCAATGCCGAGGACGGGATTCAATGTCTCCACCGCGTCGCCCACCGCGTAGATGTGGGGATCGGAGGTGCGCATGTGCTCGTCGACCGTGATGCCCCGCTTGCCCAGTTTCAATCCGGCCGCGGCGGCCAGCTTCGTCTCGGGCCGCACGCCCACGGCCATGATCACCATGTCGGCCGGCATTTCGGCGCCCGAAGCCGTGCGCACCACCAGCCCTTCGGCCGCGGCGTTGATCGATGCCAGCCGCTCGCCGAGTTTGAGGGTCACCTTGTTGCGCGTGAGATGCTCGTGCAGGAGGGCCGCCATTTCGCGGTCCAGGGCGGGCAGGACCTGGTCCAGCATCTCCACCACAGTCACGGCCGCGCCCCGGTGGACGAGGTTCTCGGCCATCTCGATGCCGATGAACCCCGCGCCCACCACCACGGCCCGCTTCACGGTCCCGGCGTCGAGGTGGGCTTTCACCCGGTCGATGTCGGGCACGGTGCGCACCCGGTAGACGGCCGGAAGATCGACGCCGGGCACGGGCGGCACAAAAGGCTCCGCGCCCGGCGCCAGGATCAGGTCATCATAGCTTTCCGTGTACTCCCGGCCGGCGGCGATGTCACGCACGGTCACGCTGCGCTTCTGCGGGTCGATAGCCGTGACCTCGTGCTTCACCCGTACGACCAGATTGAAACGCTTTTTGAGGGCCGCGGGTGTCTGCACCAGCAGGGCGTCCCGATCCTCGATCACCCCGCCTGCGTAATAGGGCAGGCCGCAGTTGGCGAAGGAGACATACTCACCGCGTTCAAAGACGATGATCTCGGCCTGCTCCGACAGCCGCCGCGCCCGGGCCGCGGCGGCCATGCCGCCCGCCACACCGCCGATGATGAGGAGTTTCACGGTTGCCGCCTCTCTTTAGAAGTTGCTGGCCAGGACCTCGAAATACGCCTGGGGATGGGTGCAGACCGGGCAGGTCTTGAGCGCCTCGGTCGCCTCGTGCACATGGCCGCAGTTGCGGCAGATCCAGAAGACCTTCCTGGGCTTCTTGAACAGGGCGCCGGTCTTCAGGTTGTCAAGGAGCTGCTGGTAACGCTGTTCGTGGCGCTTCTCGATCACGGCGATGCCGTCAAAGAGGACGGCAATATCCTTGAACCCCTCCTCGCGCGCCTCCTTGGCCATGCGGGGATACATCTCGGTCCACTCGTAATGCTCGCCCTCGATGCAGGCTTTGAGGTTAGCGGCCGTGTCGCCGATCCCGTTCAGCTTTTTGAAATGGAGCTTGGCGTGCTCCTTCTCGTTCTCGGCCGTTTCGTTGAACACGGCCCCGATCTGTTCGTACCCCTCCTTCTGCGCCGCGCGGGCGAAGTAGGTGTACTTGTTGCGCGCCTGCGATTCGCCAGCGAACGCGTCATGGAGGTTTCTCTCCGTCTTCGATCCCTTGAGCTCGGCCATGTGGTCACCTTTCAGTAAATAAGTGGTGTTCTATTCGGGTACCGGAAAAAACTCTTCCTTGGGCACACAGCAGACCGGGCAGACCCAGTCGGCCGGCAGATCGGCGAAAGGCACCCCCTTGTTATCGGCCGGGGCGTAGACGAAGGTACACATAGTGCATGCGTACCGGGTGAGGGGGCCGACCGCCATGCCGGCGCCTTACGCCGTATGCTTCGCCAGTCGGTCCTTGAGCACATCGGCCGGCTGGACACCCACGAACCGCTCCGCCTCCGCGCCGTTCTTAAAGACGATCAGCGTGGGAATACCCGTCACGCCGAACTCGCCGGCGATGCCGGGGTTCTCGTCCACATTCACCTTGCCGATCTTCACCTTGCCCGCCACCTGCGGCGCGAGCTGTTCCAGGATGGGGGTCTGCATGCGGCAGGGCCCGCACCACGGCGCCCAGAAATCGACCAGGGTCACCCCTGCGGCGATCTCCGCGGCAAAGGTCGCTTCAGTAAGCTCGTTCAGTGTACCGCTCATGTCGTGCCTCCTTATTCAGGCAGTTACAATATCATTTGCCGGCCGGTTCCCACGAACCTTTGCGTATATGCCGGTCCCGTTCCTGTTCGGCCGCGGCCTTGATGCGGTAGGCATCATCCCGAATGAGCCCGCACAGGGCCACGCACCCGTTGTCCTGACACCCGGCCTCGCCTTCATCCGCCAGAATGATCATCTCGCGTACGACTTCGAACGCCTTGTGAATGTGCCCATTCTGGCCCGGTTCCATTGCTCATGCCCTCGTCAAATAAGACAATGAGTAATGAGTATAAAGCAATGATCATGCCATCTACGCACCATAATGCGATCTTAAATCATAATCTTAACAAATCAAATGAGTTATAACTAAGTATGTGCGTTGTATTCCATCGCTATCACAATTGCATAAATGTCAATATGTCAAATAAATGAGACAACAATTAGACAATTCCAGCTGTTTTTTGAACATATTAATCTGACATTATTAGTCTTATATGTATTTATCGGCTGTTTGAATATGTCTCATTTGGTATTATTGGAACATTCAGGCATTTTGAGACAGATTAAGCGGCAATATACCGTTTGGGCCATACTCAAGATGCGAATAGCGGGGTTGCGGATTTTGCTATGGTTTCAATTGTCGACAAATTGTTCCAAGATGCCGGTGGCGCATGCAGCCTGCCCAGATAATACCGGTTATCATTCCGATGCCCGTTCGTGCGTCGCATACAGGTTCTTTAATGCCCGCGCCACCTTCCGCAGGTCGCGCCCGATCTCGTCGGGATTCCCACCGGTCAGGACCGCTTTGCGCGCCAAGCCGGTGCTGACGCGCGCAAAACGGAAAACGGCCGCAATGAGGGGTGAATTACGCGCGCCCCGGCCCAGCGCCTTGGCCGCCCGGTCCAGCGCCTCCGCCTGTTCGGCCCATTCCGCGACATCTTCGATATCATCGACGGGAATAATATCACTGTCCGGGCCGAGCGCGTGGATGATCCGGCCGTTCTGTTTGGCCGCGAGATATATCTCCCGGAATTCCGCGCAGATGGAGGCCCCGAACCGGATGCCCCCATCCTGCATGAAACCGTCATACACGATCCGCCCCCTGAACGGGAGCAGGACCGTGTCAATGCTGACCGGCAGTGGGGCGTGCACCATGGCCTGTAAAGGCGTATTCAGACCGTTGACCGCGTATACATCCGTATTCTTGATGAATACCGCATACCGGGCAAGGAACCGCTCAACGATGTACTCGCCCTTGACGAAATGCCGCCAGCCGGCAACGATTGCCGATTCATCGGCATTCAGATTCTGCCGATTGGCCGCGATAAAATCATCGATAAGATGCGGCTCGGCGAACATGGCATCGCGCATCTTCTGCTTGGACGCATTCGGCGTCTTGATATAGGCGGCCATGGTATCGACACCCGGAACCACCCCCTTCGCGTTATTGACGAACACATGCAAGGGACACATAAGCTTGAAGAACAGTCTTGCATCATCGGGCGGCAGATTCATGTTCGCTCCCTGCCAGTTGAGGTCAGTCCTTCGGCTTGCCCTTCGGGCGCGGTTTGGGCAGTTGCTGTACGGCCTTTTCAAAATCACCGTCCACGATCCGGGGCTGGGCATCTAAAAATGCCCGGTACTTATCATATTCAGCTTCTGCCCTGACCCTGGCCTCCCCGGCGGATATGCCGCCGGAATGGGTCAGCAGTTCCCGGCCGGAGACTTTCAGGAACTCGTCCAGTTTTACGATCCAGTCGCGCATGGTCATGGGCTTGCGCTCTAATGCCTGCAATTCCGCAAACTCGATGTACAGGTTCACGATCCGGTTGATGATCTGCAGTTCCGTCTCGGTCAGGTAATTCTTCGCAACCGTCACATCGTCCTTGCGGATGATCCCGCCGGGCCGGGTGGTCTTTAAACCCATGAATGGCCGGGTCGCATCGGCCCGTTCATGGATGACCTCGGCGGCTGTATGACCATGCGTGGCCCAGTGCATCTTGTTTTGGACCGTGGCGAAAAACTCCTCCGACAGGTCCGAATCCGGGGCATAATCGATGCTGGTCGCATAAATGTCCAGGATCTTCTGGTAAAACCGCCGCTCCGAGGAACGGATATCACGGATGCGTTCAAGCAATTCATCGAAATAGTCTTTCTGCCCCTTGCCGGGCGGGTTCTTCAGCCGCTCATCGTCCAGCGTGAAACCCTTGACCAGGTATTCGGTCAAGCGGGCGGTGGCCCACTGGCGGAACTGCGTGCCTCGTACACTGCGCACTCGGTAGCCGATGGCGATGATGACCGGCAGGCTGTAATGCTCGATATCGCGGGTAACCTCGCGTTTACCTTCCGAACGAACTGTTCGATATTGTCGAACAGTTGCCTCCCGGGGGAGTTCGCCCTCGCCATAAATCTCTTTCAGATGATGGTTTATGGTGTTCACCCCGATCTGGAACAACTCCGCCATCAGGGCTTGGGTCAACCAGACCGTTTCCTCCTCGAACCGACACTGGATGCGCGTACGGCCGTCCTCGGTCTGGTAGAGAATGATCTCGGACCGGTTTTCGGGTGGCTTGTTCTTGTGTTTGGCCATATCAGCCTTTCATTGTGTCACAGAATACGGCGGCCTTGGCGATCGTCTCATACGCTATCGGTAAATCATCAGTGTCCATTGTTCTTGCTACGATGTTTGCCTCAATATGATGGGGGGCAAGTAAAGTGCTGCCGCACCTTATAACCTTTGACTAGGCTGTTCAATATCCGATAATTTCCCCGTTCAAACCGTATCCGGCCTGCTGGAATTGAAGGATGGATTTTCAGTTTGTTTGCGAACATCTTAACCGTCGCCACTGATGGAAGGGGCCCTTTGACCAGATCTTCCAAAAGTTCTTTTGGGACCAGAGCATCCGAAGCTATAGCATCGGCTTCGGTTTCGAATCGATCCGTATTTGCTTCCGTCAAATCATCGAAAAATGTTTTGTTGTCATCTTTAAGATGCCTTGCGACATGGATAAGTTCATGCAACAAAGTGAACCAATAATTGTCAAGCCTATCATAACGCAATGTCAGGGCGATCACAGGCGATCCATCGGGAAGGCTCATGGCTGCGCCATCAATGAATGTTTTTTTCAAATGTGGTTCGACAATTAGATGGATGCCTGCTTTTTGCAGGAATTCACGAGCGATCAGCGGGCCCGTGTCAAAGTAACTTAACCGGACCAATTCTTTGATAAAGTCGGCAGATACGATCTTAGGGTCGAAGTCAGGCAAAGATTCGCGCATGGCAAGTTTTATTACGCGGATTTCCCAGGCCAATAGTGCATATTTATCTGCGGAACTACCACTCCTTATATGTTGCCGGGTAAAGGCCTGGCTCAATACTTCCTTCCTCAATGGGGCGGTGAATTCATTTAACAACTCATTAACTATTTCTTTTGCATCCTTATAAGTACCTCGAAAACCTTCAAACCAACCGCGCTGGAACATTTGTTTTAATGGAAAACAAGTCCATTCTATTTCCGTATTTGAAACGGAAGGGAACGGAGCGCTACCCACCAAGGATTCGACCGGGATTTGCAGCCCCTCATTTAATTTCCGAATCATTGTCAAACTTAACCGGCGACGACCGGATAGAACTTCGGAAACCTTACTGGGACTGCCTAAAAACGGGACCAAGTCTTTTGAACGCAAACCTTGCTGGTCCATTCTGAACCTGATCGCGGAAATCGGATCTGGCGCTTCCATGGGTACACTTTTCTGCTCATATAACTCGACCAATGTTACCAGCAGGTCAAGTTCATCCCCTTCTGGTGTGCCGGGTACAGCATTAAATATTGCTTCAATCCGTTTTAATGCTTGCGCGTGGTCCGATTCATTTCTAATCACCCTCGGGATCATCAGATAGTCTCCGCATCAATCTTATCGTACGCTGTATGAGACCCAATAAAACGGATGTAAACAATGCCAAATTTATAGTTGATCCAAACAACAAGGCGATATTTATTCCCGCCTATGTTAAACACAACCCTGCCATCCTTTAAAATACTTACCGACGGATAGCGACCCTTGACATCTGGTGGGGTTAACCACTTGGCCTGTTTGACTTCCGCATACCAGGCAAGCAAGCCTTCTTTGGCGGCACATTCTTTCTCCCAGTAGTCTTTGAGTGTCCTTCTTGAGATAATGC
Source organism: Planctomycetota bacterium (assembly GCA_043820325.1). Taxonomy (GTDB): domain Bacteria; phylum Planctomycetota; class JBDREB01; order JBDREB01; family JBDREB01; genus JBDREB01. Next base: position 7,607 of record JBDREB010000286.1, read on the forward strand.
GCATATGGTATCTATTCCCATATAATTGTCAAGTGAAATGTTCCCATATTGGGAACTCCTGCGTGGACGACACGGGGTGTCGCGGAGCTGTCAATGTACCGTACTTTCCCTGTTTGTCAAGATATGTATACTTCAAGGCTGTACGCTTTCTAACCCCGTCGATGCCCAACGGTTCATTTGATCCTGTCGAATTGCAGACCGAAGCGAGCCAGGTATTTGCGCAGCCGGTCGGCGTCATTGGCCGTCTGTTTGCGGGTGCGCGAGGAGGCGAAGAGCCGGCGGCCGGCATCGGAAAGCGAGGCTGATGCACGGCAGACCTTGAGCACACCGGCCAACTGGATCCGGTCGAAGAGGTCGATCCCATCTAGGCGGGCAGCATCAAGGACCGCGGCAAGGCCGGGCTCCCGATCCTCCATGACCGGCGCCTGCCACGAATCACGCAGCTGGCCGATCTCCTCCCGGACGACCTCGGGCGTGATGCGGCCGCCCTCGGCCATGGTGGCCATGCGCGTCAGGGCCCCGTTGAGGTCCCGGAAATTGGCGGTCCATTCGGCTGCGGGCGACATGGCGAACTCAAGGAAGATGCTCCGCGCCTCCCGGTTGAAGGCGATGTGCTTGCCGGTCTTGCCGGCATACTGGCCCAGTTCATAATCCAGGTTGGGCGGGATGTCCTCTCTTCTTTCCTTGAGCCCCGGCAGGGTGAAGGTCCACAAGTTGATGCGCGCCAGCAGGTCCTCGCGGAACCGCCCCTGCCGTACCGCAATCCCCAGGTCGCGGTTGGTGCCGGCAATGAGCTGGAAGGCGCTGCGGCTCTCCCGGTCGGCACCCAGCGGCAGGAAGCATTTCTCCTCAAGGGCCCGCAGGAGCATGGTCTGCTCGTCCAGCCCCAATTCGCCGATCTCATCCAGAAAGAGCATGCCCCGATCGGCGGCCCGCAGGAGCCCCGGCCGATCGGCGACCGCGCCCGTGAAAGCGCCCTTGACATGGCCGAAGAGCGCCGACATGGCCGCATCCCCGCGCAGGGTCCCGCAGTTGACCTCCACGAAGGCCCCCTCGATCCGACGCCGGTTCTTCTTCAGCTCGAAGATGCGCCGGGCCAGGAGGGATTTGCCCGCCCCCGTCGGTCCCGTGAGCAGGACCGGTTCGTCCGAATGCAGGGCCACCCGCTCGATCCGCCCGATCAGCCGGTTGAACTTTTCGTTCTGCGTGGCGATGCCGCTCTTGAGGAGGGAGATCTCCGTCTGTTCCTTGAGCGCGAAACGCTGGGCGATGCGGTCATACCGGGAGAGGTCCAGGTCGATAATATGGTGCGACCCGACCGATTCCACATGCCGGCGGCGGGGCGGTTCCGTCTGGACCAGCCGCCCCGGAAAGGCCCGCGACTCGGTGAGCAGGAAGAGGCAGATCTGGACCACATGCGTGCCTGTGGTGATATGGACCAGGTAATCCTCCGCATCGGGATCGAACTGGTAGCCATGCGCAAAGTCATGGAGCTCGCCGAAGACCTCCTCAAAATCCCAGGGGTCCTGGAACTCCAGCAGGCGGGGGGTGACGCATGTCTCCGGCGAGACAGAGAGGATGTCCGCCCGGGTCAGCTCCATAAGGTCTTTGAATTTGGCTTGGTATATGAGCTCGAAGCGGTCGATCAGCAGATCTTCGTGCTGGCACAGGCTCACCGTCGGCCGCCAGTTGGACCGCGTACTGACCCTGGCCGGTGAGTTGGACGCGGCCTTCATCGCGCGCACCGCCATCTACTGCCGCGAAAAGGGTTTTATGAAGGACATGCCGGCCCTCCTGTGCGCCGGCCTGGGCGTCAAGGGGCCGGAACTCCCGGCGTCCGTGTTTGAGCGGGTGATCGACAACAGCCGTATGATCCCGGTCCCGCCGGGGCGGTGAATGGCGCAAATCACCGCTTGACAGGCGTGTGCCGTTCGGCTATACTCTGGATAGAAGGAGAACTTGTATGATCATCATCGACGGCAGCCAGGGCGAAGGGGGCGGCCAGATCCTGCGTACGGCACTGGCCCTCTCATTGGTCACCGGCCAGCCCTTCCGCCTGACCCGTGTGCGGGCCGGCCGCGCCAAGCCGGGCCTCCTGCGCCAGCACCTGACCGCCTTGAACGCAGCCGCGGAGATCGGCCGGGCCGCGGTGCGCGGGGCGGAGCTTGGTTCGACCGAGATCGAATTCACTCCCGGCCCGGTCGTACCGGGTGAATACCGTTTTGCCGTGGGAACGGCCGGCAGCGCCACGCTGGTGCTCCAGACGGTTCTGCCCGCCCTGCTCTGTGCCGCCGGGCCCTCCACCCTCCGGCTGGAAGGCGGCACGCACAACACCTATGCGCCCCCGTTCGACTTCCTGGCCGAAACATTCCTGCCGATCATCAATCGCATGGGGCCCAAGGTCACCGCGGAACTGGAACGCCATGGATTCTACCCGGCCGGCGGGGGCCGGTTCACGGTGCGCGTGGAGCCGGCCCCCGGGCTCCGGCGGATCGAGCTGACCGAGCGGGGCCCGGTCCAGGGCCGCCTGGCACGGGCCCTGGTCGCCCAGCTCGATGTCAACATCGCCGACCGCGAGCTGCGGATCGTGGGCGAGCGCCTGGGCTGGGACCGGGAATGCCTGCGCTGTGAGACCATCACCGACTCGGCCGGCCCCGGCAACATCCTCATGCTCCGGATCGCCGGCGCCCATGTCACCGAGATCATCACCGCCTTCGGCGAGCGCGGCGTGGGCGCCGAAAAAGTGGCCGCCGCCGCGGTCGAGGAGGCGGCTGAATATCTGGAGGCCGATGTCCCCGTGGGCCGGCACCTGGCCGACCAGCTGCTGATACCCATGGCCCTGGCCGGCGGCGGCCGGTTCAGGACCACACCGCCCACGCGGCATACCATGACCAACGCCGCGGTCATCCGGGAATTCCTCGGCATCACCATCAGCATCGACAAGCAGGAACGCCGTGTGTGGGAGGTGAACATCGCATGAAACCGCAAGAAATGATCCAGATGGGCGTTCCCAAGCCGGCCGTGGCCGCGGCCATCGCGGCCGTCGCCGCCGCCGTCGGGACCGGCATGGACCGGGAAGCCCTCCACGCGGCCATCGCCGCCCTGGTCAAGGACCCGGCCGCGTTCACCGGCCACGCCCAATTCGGCGCCCTGGCCGCCCGGCTCATCCAGGAGGCGGCCGCGCCTTCGGGATATGTGCCCCGCGGCCGGCCCGCACCGTATCGCTCCTGGGGCCGGGACCTGGAGCCCACCTCCGTCAAGCAGATGGAAGCCGCCTGCGAACTGCCGGTATCCATCCGCGGGGCGCTCATGCCCGACGCCCACCTGGGCTACGGCCTGCCCATCGGCGGCGTGCTCGCCACGGACAACGCGGTCATTCCCTATGCCGTGGGCATGGACATCGCGTGCCGCATGAAACTGACCGTGCTCGATCTGCCGCTGACAGCGTTCACGGACGACCGCAACCGCCTGAAGTCGGCGCTCGTCCGGGAGACCCAGTTCGGGGTCGGCGCCCGGTTCAAGAAGCGCCGCCAGCACCCGGTGATGGACGAAGACTGGTCCGTCAGCCCGGTGACCGCGGAGCGCAAGGACACGGCCTGGTCCCAACTCGGCACCAGCGGCAGCGGCAACCATTTCGTGGAATACGGGGAACTCACCGTGACCCGCGACGGCCTGGGGCTGGCCCCCGGGGCCTACCTCGCCATTTTGAGCCACAGCGGATCCCGCGGCACCGGCGGCAAAGTGGCCCAGCATTACAGCGCCCTGGCCCAGGAACTCAACCCACAGCTCCCCCAGCACCTCAAACAGCTGGCCTGGTTCAGCCTCGACTCGGCCGAAGGCCGCGAATACTGGGCGGCCATGGAACTCATGGGCCGCTATGCCGCGGCCGGCCACGCCCTGATCCACGCGCACATCGCCGCCGCCCTGGGCGTGGGCGTGCTTCTGGATGTGGAGAACCATCACAACTTCGCCTGGCGCGAAAACCACGACGGCCGCGAGGTCATCGTGCATCGCAAGGGCGCCACGCCCGCCTCGGTCGGCGTGCTGGGCATCATCCCCGGTTCCATGGGCACGCCCGGCTATGTCGTGCGCGGCCTGGGCCAGCCCGACTCAATGAATTCGGCGTCGCACGGCGCGGGCCGGGCCATGAGCCGCAAGCAGGCCCATGCGACATTCAATTGGGAGGAAGCCCACAAATTCCTCAAAAGCCGCAATGTGGAGATCATTTCCGCGGGCTTGGACGAAGTGCCCATGGCCTACAAGGACATCGACCAGGTCATGGCCGCACAGGCCGACCTCGTGGAGACCCTGGCGAAGTTCGAACCGCGCATCGTCAAGATGGCCCCGTCGGGCGAACGGCCGGAGGATTGAAACGGATCCCTTGGGAGAGGATGTCACAAATTGTGATATCCATCCATCGAAGACTGGACGATGCCGGATCGCGTATGGGCAGCTTCCTGTCCCTTCCGCTTAACCTTCCGCGCCGGGATCGTATTTGAGCCACCGGCCGTCCGGACCCCGGTAGAAATCGAGGTTCAGTTCGGTCATGTCGTCGCCCAGGTCGCCTTCGTAGATCACATTACAGCGGTCGCCGGCCAACTCGATCCGGGGTTCGATGCCGGCTTTTTTGACCGCCTGCGCACTGCCGTGGGACATCTCGAGGACAAAGGCGAACTCGTCCTCCGGCACCCCGGCCGGCAGGATGGACTTGAGAAATGTCGCGTCCCGGTTCAGGCAGGCTTCGTGGTACGCCTGGTAGAATGTCATGAATTCCGTGCGCGCCTTGTCTGCTTTGGCCATGCTCATGCCTTTCACTTAGTACACCGCCCCATAATTAAGGGGCCAGATCTCAATCATCATAATGACCCGATTCCGGAACGCTGGTTCATGCCGGATCTTGTTTGGTAGGGGCACGGCATGCCGTGCCCAACCCAATTGGACCCAAAACAAGCGTCGTCCCGGGCTG
>JBDREB010000287.1:0-12695 GCA_043820325.1 Planctomycetota bacterium
CGCGAAACGGCAATAAAGGGCGGGTTTCAAACCCGCCCCTACGGTAACCACCCAAACCGGCCTATGGTTGATTCACGCGCCTGGCTGACGCCAAAAAGTGCCAAAGCATTTTCCGCCGGGATCAGGAAATCTGCAATTGGACCCAAAACAAGCGTCGTCCCGGGCTGGATCTTCATCGACTCCGTCCACAAGCCGGCGTACGCGAGGGCACGGCATGCCGTGCCCCTACAGCGGAAAAGAATGCCACGGTGGTACCGGCGCGCCCTCTTTTGACCCCTTTATTATGGGGCGGTGTACTTAATACACCGACCTGCGGCCGCAACCCAAGAGCGGTATACGGTTGCGATAGGCGAAACGGTCTACGGCATACGGCCTTGATCCGGAACATAAGCCGCAAACCCCGTATGCCGTTACGCCTGTCGTTACCGTAGCCGATGGCTCAAAATCGGGCCGATGGCTGGTACCCGCCTGTTTTTTCATATTGCACCTTGACAAATTATGTCACCCATGGTATACTGCTTTCTCTTACGGATTAGTAGTGTAGGCGGCCCGCACACATTGTTATATGACGCCATATGATTAAGGAGCGCGTATGATCACGCTTGAGGAACTCCTCCGGCTCATGCTCGACATGCGGGGGTCGGACCTCCACCTCACGGCCGGATCGCGGCCGCGTATCCGCGTGGACGGGGACCTCAAAGAGACCGACCACCCGGTGCTGGACGGCGAAATGACCCAGAACATGATCTACGGCATCCTCGACGACCCCCAGATCGTCAAATTCGAGAAGGAAATGGAACTGGACCTCTCCTTCGGCATCGCCGGGGTGGGCCGGTTCCGCGTGAATGTGTTCTACCAGCGCGGGGCCGTGGGCTCGGCGCTCCGGGTCATCCCCTTCCAGATCAAGACCTTCGCGGAGCTCAGCCTGCCCGAGGAGGTGTGCACGCAGATCTGCAACCTGCCCAAGGGGCTGGTGCTCGTGACCGGCGCCACGGGCTCGGGCAAATCGACCTCCTTGGCGGCCATGGTGGACTATGTCAACCAGAACCGCATGGAGCACATCATCACCATCGAGGACCCGATCGAGTTCGTCCACCAGAACAAGAAGTGCCTGATCAACCAGCGCGAGGTGGGCCAGGACACCCTCTCCTTCAAGGACGCCCTCAAGCATGTGCTCAGGCAGGACCCCGATGTGGTGCTGATCGGCGAAATGCGCGACATGGAGACCATGCAGGCCGGCCTGGAACTGGCCGAGACCGGCCACCTGACCTTCGCCACCCTCCACACCAGCGACTGCGTGCAAACCTTGAACCGCATCATCGACTCCTTTCCCGGCTACCAGCAGTCGCAGATCCGCACCCAGCTCTCCTTCGTACTCGAGGCCGTCTTCTGCCAGCAGCTTCTGCCGATCGTGAACAACAAGGGCCGCTGCCTGGCCTCGGAAGTCATGCTGGCCAACGACGGGGTCCGGTCCCTGATCCGCGAGGACAAGGCCCACCAGATCTATTCCATGATCCAGACGGGCGGCAAGCAGGGCATGGCCACCATGAACCAGGCCCTCTACAACCTGTACAAGCGCGGCATGATCACTTTTGAAATGGCCATGTCGAGCACCACCAAGCCCGAAGACCTCAAGCAGACCTTCCAGCGCGGCATCTGAAGCGGAGCACCGGCGGCATGGCCAGGAAGATCAAGCAGGAAAAACTGGGCGAGATCCTCGAACGGGACGGCATCATCACCCGCGACCAGGTGGAACAGGCCTTGGCGCTCCAGAAGGAATCGGGATGCATGTTCGGCGAGGCGCTGGTGGAACTGGGGTTCGCCACCGAGGAGGATATCGCCATCTCCCTCGTCAACCAGCTCGGCTGCCCCTTCCTGCGCTGCTCCCAGTACGAATACGAATCGAACAACGACCTTTTGGACCTCTTCAGCGACGATGTGCTGCGCGAGAACGCCTTCATGCCCGTGGACCAGATCGGCAACACGGTGATCGTAATCTCGGCCGGGCCGCTGTCGCCCGAGATCGAGACCAAGATCATCAACCTGACGGGCTGCGATGTGACGCTTTTCATCAGCACGCCCACCGACATCCGCGATGCGATCGACAATTACATGTTCAAAAAAGAAAAGAAGGACGAGCGGAAAAAGGGATGATGGGATGCCGCTCACCGGGTTCGCCGTGAAGGTCCTGACCCTCCTCAAGGAGCGGGAGCTCATCGACCAGGCCGCCGCGGCCAAGGTGACCGAGCTCGCCGAACAGGCCGGCGATAAAAAGACCATCGACGAGATCCTCATCGAGAACGGGTTCATTGACGAGGAAATGTTTATCTACACGCTGTCGACCACGATGCGGATGCCGCCCATCAACCTGGACAAGGTCACCTCCGACCCGGCCCTGAAGGACGACATCCCCGAGGACCTGGTGAACTTCTACCATGTCTTCCCCCTCACCCGCGTCGGCAAGGTGCTCACCGTGGCCGTGGCCAATCCCGCCGATGTGATCAGCCACGACGACTTCAAGGTGATCGTGGGGCTCGAACTGCACAAGACCCTGAGCACCGTGCCGGCCATCAAGCGGGCCGTCCAGCGGCTCTACCACGCCGAGGACAAAAAGGTCGCCGAGTTCCTGAACGAGTTCAAGGACGAGTCCCCGGACGCGGTGGAACTCCGCGACCGCAAGGCGGAGGAGACCGAGGAGGACCTGGCCTCCCGGGAGCTGGGCAATGATGTCACGGATGTCATCAACAAGATCCTGCTCAACGCCGTGCGCAGCAAGTGCACGGACATCCATTTCGAGCCCATGGAGAAGCACCTTCGCGTCCGCACCCGCCGCGACGGCGTGCTCTCCGAAATGACCACCCTGCCCAGGCAGTTCAGCAAGAACCTCGCCACGCGCATCAAGGTCATGACCAGCCAAATGGACATTTCCGAGCGCCGCATGCCCCAGGACGGCAGTTTCCGCGTGATAATCGACCAACGCCACATCGACTTCCGCGTCTCCTCCCTGCCCATCGTCTACGGGGAAAAGATCGTCACGCGCATCCTGGACAAGGCCATCCTTAATTATTCCCTCGCCGACCTGGGCTTCGAGGAGAATGTCCTCAAGACCATCGACTGGGCCATCCATCAGCCCTACGGTATGATCCTGTGCAACGGCCCCACCGGCTGCGGCAAGACCACCACCCTCTACACCTGCATCAAGGACCTCAACAATATCGCCGAGAACCTCACCACCGTGGAGGAACCGGTCGAATACGAGATCTACGGCATCAACCAGGTCTCCGTGCAGGTGGAACAGGGCCGCAGTTTTCCCGCCGCCCTGCGGTCGATCCTGCGCCAGGACCCCGACACGATCCTGATCGGCGAGATCCGCGACCCGGAGACGATCGATATCGCCGTCAAGGCGGCCCTCACCGGCCACCTGGTCTTTTCCACCCTTCACACCAGCGACGCGGCCTCCACCATCACGCGCATCCTGGGACTCGGCGTGGAGCCCTTCCTGGTGGGTTCATCCCTCCTGTGCATCGTCTCCCAGCGCCTGGCGCGCCGGCTCTGCATCCAATGCCGGCAACCCATGGCCCGGCCGACCCCGGCGGCGCTCATGCATTTCGGGTTCGAGGAAGCCGAGGCCCATGACACCTCGATCGAATACTTCGAGGCCGTGGGCTGCGCCAAGTGCGACAATACCGGCTACCGCGGCCGGTTCGCAGTGAGCGAATGCCTGCGCGTTGACGAGGAAATGTCCAAACTTATCACCGATTCCCGGCCGGCCTACGAGCTGTCCCAGGCGGCGATCGCCAAGGGCATGCAACCACTGCGGCGGTCGGGGATCAACGCCATCAAGCACGGCATATCGACCTTTGAAGAGATCAAGAAGGTCTCGGGCGTGGAGTGAGGGTCATATATGCCGGTCGCCCGTTTCGACAACAAGATCCTGGACATCCTGGTCCGGAACGAGTCCCTGACCGAGGAACAGCGCGCCGAGGTCCTCAAGGCGCTCGAAAAGGAGGAGCACACGGTCGACGAAGTGCTCCTCGAAAACGGGTTCCTGGACGAGGAGAGCTACATCGGCGCGGTCGCCCGGGCCGTGCACCTCCCGCCCATCAACCTGCGCAAGGTCAAGCCCGACCCCGCGTTGAAGGAACAGATCCCGGAGGACATCGCCAAGTTCCACAATGTCTTCCCCATCGCCCGCATCGGCAACATCCTCACCGTGGCCGTGGCCAATCCCTTCGACATCATCAACCACGACGACTTCAAGATCGTGGTGGGCTGCGAACTCCAGAAGGTCATCAGCACCGTGCCGGCCATCAAAAAGATCACCTACGACTACTACCACAGCGAGGAGGTCGAGCTCAAGCAGTTCATGGACGGCGTGGAAGATGGTGACGGCGTCGAGCTCAAGAAGGTGGAGGATGAAAAGGTCGACCTGGCCCTGCTCACCGAAAAGGCCGGCGACAATGAGGTGGTCGACCTCGTCAACAAGATCATTCTGAACGCGGTGCGGCGCGGGGCGTCGGACATCCATTTCGAGCCGTTCGAAAAGATCGTGCGCGTACGCATCCGCGTGGACGGCAGCCTCGAAGAGGTCACCACGCCGCCCAAGCGGTTCGAGCGCTACATCGCCTCCCGCATCAAGATCCAGACCGGCGAAATGGACATCTCCGAGCGCCGCAAACCCCAGGACGGCCGTTTTCAGATGAACATCGACAAGCGCATCGTCGACTTCCGCGTCTCCAGCCTGCCCACCGTGCACGGCGAGAAGATGGTGCTGCGCATCCTGGACCGGGGCAACCTCAAGAAGGGTCTGGCCGAACTCAATTTCGAGAAGGAGATCCTGGACGGCGTGGCCTGGGCCATCGCCCAGCCCCACGGCATGGTGCTCGTGACCGGCCCCACGGGTTCGGGCAAATCCACGACCCTCTATTCCTGCATCCAGGAGGTCATGGATATTACGGAGAACATCGTCACCGTGGAGGAGCCGGTCGAGTACGAACTCGCGGGCGTCAACCAGGTGGATGTCAAGCCCAAACAGGGCCTCACCTTCCCGGCCGCCCTGCGGTCGATCCTGCGCCAGGACCCCGACATCATCCTGATCGGCGAGATCCGCGACAAAGAGACGATCGAGATCGCCGTCAAGGCGGCCCTCACCGGCCACCTGGTCTTTTCGACCCTCCACACCAACGACGCCCCCTCGTCGATCACCCGCATCATCGACATGGGCATCGAACCCTTCCTGGTGAGCTCCACGGTGCTCGTGATCCTGGCCCAGCGCCTCGGCAAACGGTTGTGCGCGGATTGCAAGGTCCCCGACCCGGACCGCAGCGTGGACAAACTGATCGCCTTCGGGTTTTCCGAGGAGGATGCCCGCGACCAGTCCTGGCAGCTCTTCAAGCCCGGGGCCTGCGACAAGTGCGGCGGCAAAGGATACAAGGGCCGGTTCGCGATCACCGAGCTTCTCAAGCTGGACGACGAGATCCGGCAGATGATCGTCCGGAGCGAATCCACGATCGACATTTCACGCAACGCGCTCAAAAAGGGCATGCTCTCCCTGCGCCGCTGCGGCATCCGCAGCATCAAGAAGGGCGTGACCTCCATGGCCGAGATCAAAGAAATAACCCGCGACGACTAACCCGAAACCAGAGAAAGGAAAGCTATGGCAAAATTCAAGTATGTGGCCAAGGACAAGGCCGGCAAGGATATGAGGGGCACGGCCGAAGCCGCCACCCAGGAGGAAGTCCTCGGCAACCTCCGGCGCGAGGGCCTGCTGGTCATAACCCTCCGCGACGATCTGGGCGGCAAGGAGATCAACCTCTTCGGCGGCGGGGGGACCAAGGACCCCAGACCCCATGTCACATCCAAGGACCTGGTGGTCTTCACCCGCCAGCTCTCCACGATGATGGCCGCGGGCATTTCCCTCCTGGAATGCCTGGAAGTGCTCGCCGAGCAGGCCGATGACAAGGGGTTCAAGATCGCCCTGGGCCGGATCGTCGGGGATGTCCGGGCCGGGTCCGACCTTTCCGAGGCCCTGGCCAAGTACCCCAAGGTCTTCGCCAACATCTACATCAACATGATCAAGGCCGGCGAAGCCTCCGGCCAGCTGGATGTGATCCTGAACCGCCTGGCCGAGTACCAGGAAGCGGCGGAAAAGCTCAAGAGCGAGATCAAGTCGGCCATGACCTATCCCGTGATCTCCCTCACCCTCGTGATCGGTATCGCCCTTTTCCTCCTGATTGGCATCATCCCCAAGTTCAAGGCGATCTTCGACTCCATGGGCGTCGAACTGCCCCTGATCACCAAGATCGTGCTGTGGACCTCCAATTTCGTCAAGACCAAGAGCTATATCTGGTTCCCCGGCATGATCGCGCTCGTCATCGCCTTCGTACTCTGGAAAAAGACCCGCGCCGGCGCCCGGCAGTGGGACCTCATTAAACTGCGCCTGCCGATCTTCGGTGAACTCATGCGCAAGGTGGCTATTTCCCGCTTCTCGCGCACCTTTTCCACGCTGATCAAGTCGGGCGTCGACATCCTCACCGCCCTGGACATCGTGGGCAAGACCTCGGGCAACATCCTCATGGAGGAGGCCCTCAAGGTGTGCGCCGAGACCGTGCGCCAGGGCGAGGCGCTCTCCACGCCGCTGTCCAAATTCAAGGTCTTCCCCCCCATGGTGGTGCGCATGGTGGGCATCGGCGAGAAATCCGGTTCGCTGGAAGCCCTGCTGGAAAAGATCGCCGAGTTCTATGATCAGGAAGTGAGCGCCACGGTCGAGGCTATGACCTCGCTCATCGAGCCGCTCATGATCGCGGTCATGGGTGTGATGGTGGGCGGCATCGTGATCTCGATCATGCTGCCCATCTTCAAACTGCAGGCGGCCCTGGCCAAGCGGAAATAACGGCCGCCGGGCACTGTGGCCGACCGCGCCCCGTTGCATGTCGCGACCGTCCGGACCCTCCGCCTGACGGCGGGGTTCCGGTACTGTTTCATCCTCCTCGGCATCGCCTTTCTGCTCGTGCGCTTTGTGCAGTATCCGCCGAACATCGACCGCATCACGGTGTTCGGACCGTACATCATATTCATCAGCGCCGCGATCCTCAACACGCTCTACCTGGCCCTGCTCCGGTTCCTGGCCGTCCGGCGCCACCTGTACGCCCTGGTGGCCGTGCAGATCACACTGGACGCCGTGCTCATCTCGGGCCTGGTCTTCTTCACCGGCGGCATCTTCAGCGCCATCACCTCGTTCTACTTCGCGGTGCTGCTGGAGGCCAGTATCATCCTGACCCGCCGGGAAAGTCTCTTCTTCGCCTCGCTGTGCACCATCCTCTTCTCGGCCATCCACATCCTGTACGCGGTCAATTTCCAGCAGAACCTGTGGGAGGCCTCGTGGCTCTACCTGGAATGGCGGGCCGACTACGCCGGGATCATTTCCCGCCTGCTTTTCCACGGCGCGGCCTTCTACACCGTGGCCTTCCTCAGCGGCACCCTGGCCAACCTGTTGCGCACCGTGCGCATCCTCAATGTGGAGATCCTCCAGAACATCAGCGAGGGCATCCTGGTGGTCGACGCCGAACGCCGCATCACCTTCGCCAATCCGGCCCTGCGGGAGATGTTCGGCCTCCCCGACGCGGCGGCCGCCGCCGGCGGCGACAGTGACCTGCTCTTCACCCGGCCGGAACTGGCCGCGGTGCGGGAATTCATCGCGCAGGACCGTCCGACCGGGACCGAGACCACCATCACCCGCCCCGAAGGCCAGGTCCTGGCCCTGGCCCTCAAGGCCTCCCGGCTCACCGATCCCCACCGCGGGCTCAAGGGGCATATCTTCCTGTTCGAGGACATCACCGCCGTCCGGGAGGTCGAGAAGGCCCGCCTGCGCATGGACCGCTACCGGGCCATCGTGGAAATGAGCGCCGGCATCGCCCACGAGATCCGCAACCCCCTGACCTCCATCCGCGGCTGCGCCGAGGAACTGGCCCGGGAGGAATTTCCCAATCCCACCGCCCGGCGGATGTTCGGGATCATCAAGGAGGAATCGGACCGGCTCACGAGCGTCATCACCGATTTCTTCAACTTCATGAAGGAATCGCCGCCCAACAAGACCCGCTGCGTCCTGCGCGAGGTGGTGGCGGACACGATCGAGGTCGCCCGCCACGCCCCCCTGTTCAAGGACCTGGTCTTTGCCAACGAGATCGATCCCGCGCTGACGGCCGAGATCGACCGCGACCAATGGAAACAGGTCTTCCTGAACCTGTTTTTGAACGCCTGCGAGGCCATGGCCCACCACACCATCATCCGGGCGCGCGCCATGCCGTCCGGGGAGGTGGCCTTCGCCCGCAAGTTCGTCTCGCCGGCCGAGATCGCCGGGGGCATCGAGATCACGGTCATCGATACGGGCCGGGGCATCGCGCCCGAATCGATCTCCGACATCTTCCTGCCCTTCTACACCACCAAGAGCCATGGCGTGGGCGTGGGGCTTTCCGTGGTCAACCGCATCGTCCGCAACCACGGCGGGACCATCGAGGTCCAGGCCTCGGGCAAATCGGGCACCACATTTCTGATCGTCCTGCCTGTGTACAAGGAGTAACGCGTCGCATGACCACCCCCAACCCGGCCCGCATCCTCATCGTCGACGACGAGAAGAACCTGTGCGAATTCCTCTCCATCATCCTGACCCGGGACGGCTACACGGTGGCGACCGCCGCTTCGGGCCCGGCCGCGCTGGCAAGCCTGGCCGCCGACCGCTTCGATCTGGTGATCCAGGATGTGCGGATGCCGGGAATGGACGGGATCGAACTGCTCCGGGAGATCAAGGCCCGCGATGCCGCCCTGCCGGTGGTAGTCATGACCGCTTACGCCACCTGGGCCACGGCGGTGGAAGCCATGCGGCTGGGGGCCTTTGATTTCATTCGCAAACCGTTCGACAATGACGCGATCCGCGACATCGTGCGCCGCGTGCTCGAGGCCGGCCGCCGCCCACCGGCCCCGGAGGAGGACCGCTCCGCCCCCCAGACCATGGAGACCGTGGGCAATTCCGCGCCGATGGCGGCGGTGTTCGCCCAGATCCGGGCCGCGGCGCGCACCGAGGCCACGGTCCTCATCACGGGCGAAAGCGGGACGGGCAAGGAACTGGTGGCACGCGCCCTGCACCATGGTTCGCCCCGGCATGCCGCCAGCTTCATCGCCATCAATTGCAGCGCGCTGGTGACCACCCTCCTCGAGAGCGAGATCTTCGGCCATGTCCGCGGCGCCTTCACCGGTGCCGAACGCGACAAAAAGGGGCTCCTGGAGCTCGCCGACGGCGGCACCTTCTTTCTGGACGAGATCGGCGACATGGATCCCGCGCTCCAGGGCAAGATCCTCAAGGTCCTCGAGGACCGTGATTTCTACCCCGTGGGCGGCACCACGCGCCGGCACGCGGATGTCCGCTTCCTCGCGGCCACCAACCAGGACCTGGCGGCCCTGACCGCCACCGGCCGGTTCCGGCAGGACCTGTATTACCGGCTGAATGTGATCCCCATCCATCTGCCGCCCCTGCGGGACCGGGCCGGGGACCTGCCCCTGTTGGCCGGGTATTTCCTCAAGCGCTATTCCCACCGGTACGGCAAGGCGGTGCGGGGCTTCGATGACGCGGCCATGGCCCTGCTGGCCCGCCATGGCTGGCCGGGCAATGTGCGCGAGCTGGAGAACTGCATCCAGCGGGCCCTGCTGGTGACGGCCGGGGAGACCATCCGCGCGGCCGATATCGGGTCGTTCGGCCTGACCGCCGCCCCCGGTCCCGCCGTCGTGCCGCCGGTGCTGCCGCCGGGCTTCGACCTGGAAGCCGCCATCGCCGACCTGGAACGGCGGTACATCGAACAGGCCCTGGCCGAACACGGCCACAACATGACCGACGCCGCCGCGGCATTGGGCATGAATTTCCGCGCGATCCGCTACAAGGTCAAGAAATACGGGATCGTCGTACATGGCCGGAAGGACCCCCATGCGTGACCTGCGCCCCGCCCTGACGGGACTTGTGTTCGCGCTCCTGGCGGGAACGGTGCTGGTCACCGCGCTGCGGCGGCCCGCCCCGGCCCATGCTCCGGCCCCGGCCGCCCCGGCCCCGGCCGGAACGATCACGCGCGTGGCCGCCCCTTCCGCTTGGACGGGGGGCCGGGTGGTGATCGAGGCCGAGGCCTGCCTGCGCCTCGAACCGCCCGTCACCATCACCGCCGATTCCACGGCCTCCGGCGGCCGCTGCCTCGAGATCCGCGAGGGCGCGGGCAAACCGCCCGCCGTCGGCGGACTGGCCGTGTGCCCCTTCACCGTGCCCGCCGACGGGGTGTACCGCCTGTGGGGCCGGCGCTGGTGGATGGACGCGTGCGGCAATTCCCTGGAACTCGCCATCCGCGGGACCGGACCGGCCGTGATCGTCGGCGGCACCGCGGACGGGCGGCCGGCCGACCAGCCCCACCTCTTCGGCGACGATGCCAGTTACAATCCCGACCTCGGCCTGCCCTGGATCTGGACCCGCGGCGCCCGCTACCGGTTGGCCGCGGGCGCCTACACGCTCGCCATCGCCAACCGGGAGGACGGCGTCAAGCTCGACCAGGTGCTCCTGGCCGAAGAACGCGGGGACCTCCCGTCCTATACGCCCGTGGACATCGAAACGGCCCCGGCCACCCCCGCGCCATGAAGATCCGCATCTCCCGCGTCTCCGGGTTCTGCATGGGCGTCCGGATCGCCATCGACAATGTGCTCGAGGCCGCCAACCGCCCCCGCGGCGCCATTTTCGTCGACGGCCCGGTGATCCACAACCCGCAGGTGATATCCCTGCTGGAGAACAAGGGCGTCCAGGCCCTGGCCCCGGACACCCGCCTCACTGCCGCGGACACGGTCATCATCCGCGCCCACGGCGTGCCGCCCGAGCGGGAGGCCCAGTTCCGCGCCGCGGGCTGCCGCGTGATCAACGCCACCTGCCCCCTGGTGGCCCGCATCCAGAAGATCATCGAACGGGAACGGGGCCAGGGCTGGCACATCGTCATCGTGGGCGAGCAGGGTCACCCGGAGGTGATCGGCCTGGAGGGCTACGCGGGTACCGACGGCACCATCATCGAATCGGCCGCCGACCTGGACCGCATTCCCGCCGGCCGCCCCCTCGCGCTCGTGGCCCAGTCCACGCAGGACATCGACGAATTCGAGACCATCGCGGCCCGGGTCCGGGAGCGCTTCCCCTCCGCCGTGGTCCACGACACGATCTGCCGCGCCACCCGCGAGCGGCAGGAGGCCGTCAAGGAACTGGCCGCCACCTGCGACGCGGTGATCGTGGTGGGCGGCCAACAGAGCGGCAACACCAAGCGCCTGGTGCAGATCGCGGGCCGCAGCGTGCCCACCTTCCATGTGGAAACGGCCGGCGAGATCGACGAAGCCGCCGTGGCGGGGTTCGCGGCCGTGGGCATCGCCGGCGGTGCCTCGACCCCCAACTGGATGATCATCGCCGTCAAGGAGCGCCTGGCGCGGATCGCCGAACGCCATGACCCCGTCCTCCTGCGGCCGGCCAAACGGCTGGCCGGTTTTCTCATCAACAGCAATCTGGTCACGGCCGCCGCGGGCGCCGGGCTGGCCTGGGCGTATTACGGCGTGGCGAACCCCGGCCGGCCCGCCCTCTGCACCCTGATCGCCTTTCTCTACATCTTCGCCATGCACACCCTGAACCGCTTCACCAAATACGGCGCCTACCGGTTCAATTCCCCCCTGCGGGCCTCGTTCTTCGAATCGACCAAGGCGATCTTCCTGACCGCGGGCATCGCCGCGCTGGCCGGGGCAGCCGTCGCGGCCGCGAGCATCAGTCATCGCCACCTGGGCATATTGGCGCTCTGCTCCCTGCCGGGGGCGCTCTACCCCCTGCCGCTCGTGCCGGCCCGCCTGGCCCGCGTCATTCCCTTCCGATCCCTGCGGGAGATCCCCGGCTCCAAGGACATCGTCATCGGGCTGGGCTGGGCCTTCATCATCGTGCTTCTGCCCGCCCTCGGCACGGCGGGCACCTTCACCGCCGCCCACCTGGGCGCCTTCACCTTCATCTTCCTCCTGGTGGCCGCCCGGTCGGTCCTCTACGACATCCTCGACATTCCCGGCGACCGCATCACGGGCAACGACACCATTCCCATCCTGCTCGGGTTCCAGCGCACCCGGCGCCTGCTCTTTACGATGCTGGCCCTGGCGGCCGTGATGCTGGCCGCGGGACTGGCGTTCGGCACGGTCGGCCGGCCGGCGCTCGTCTTCACCCTCACCATCACCGCCCTCGGCCTCCTGGCCGCCGCGTGCACCGAGCGGACCGCCTATCACTCCACCCTGTACGAAGGGCTCACGGATTTGAGTTTCATCCTCACCGGCGCCGCGGCGCTGGCGCTGCCATGATCGAAGCCAAGGGTCGGAAAGTCGGCGGGTCGACAGGTCGGAAAGCCTGAACAGACAACCACCGGGGCCGCGAAACAAGCTTGGCACCCTATCTGATCGGCGATGCAGGACTGAAGCCCCGTAGAAGGCCAGGCGTTGCCGATCAGAGACTGGATCCGTCCGCACCCAACGGCAGATTTCCTGATCCCGGCGGAAAATGCTTTGGCACTTTTTGGCGTCAGCCAGGCGCGTGAATCAACCATAGGCCGGTTTGGGTGGTTACCGTAGGGGCGGGTTTGAAACCCGCCCTTTATTGCCGTTTCGCGATT
>JBDREB010000288.1:0-2771 GCA_043820325.1 Planctomycetota bacterium
TCTCGACGAGTATGTGTTCCGATTCAATCGGCGTAATACACCGATGGCAGCATTCCAAACCCTGTTGGGCCTGGCGGGTGTAAGAAAACCCATCGGATATCGTGCATTGACGGAACCGGTGTCAAAGGGATAAGCATATTCGATCAAATGCGGCATTGTGTTTCAGGTTGCTCCGTGGTATACTATAAACTGTTATTGATGACGCTTGGATTGTACCGCACTATGCAACCGGATAAGGAGCATTGACATGACGACCGGCAAACCTACGGGTACGGAGATCGCTTTTAAAAAGGAAGGCCGGCCCGGTGCGCGGTATGTTTCGGCCACGACCGTATACGAGGAGGCGCTCGAGCGCACGCGCTGGCTGGGCGCCTACTGGTCGGCGACCGGTCAGGTCCAGCGCGAGAATGTCGCGGCCGGATTGCCGGGGGCCGATCCCTCCGAACTGCCGCTCCAGGCCTTTGACCTGGAGATCGACGGCCAGGCCCTGATCAACCGCTGGGAATTCGCGGGCGCGTCCGAGCGGCCGGGAGTGCGGCCGGGCACGCGCGAGGCGGTGGTCGAACTCCGCCACCAGCTCCGGCCCGTGACCGTGAAGGTGGTGACCCGATTGGACGGAACGCCGGTGTTGGTCCGGTACCTCGAGATCACGAATATGGGCAAGGCGCCCGCGGCGCTGGCGCGCGTGAGCCCGCTGTCGGGCATGCTCTGGCGCGGGAGCGCGCGCGGCCACTGGTGCGAACTGCCCGCGGAGGTCGACCGGCCGTTCACGCTCGGGTATTTCGACGGGATCCACCAGGGCACGGAGGGGAACTTCCGGCTCGAAGACCTCCCGGCGGGCCGGCGGCGGATCGAAAGCACCTGCGGCCAGAGCGGGTTCGGCAACCCGTTCTTCATTCTCACCAACAATGTCACGGGCGAGAGCGCGTTCGGCGCGTTGGCCTGGTCGGGCAACTGGTATGCCGAGTTCTGGCGCGACCCGCTCGTCGATCTTTCCGGCCGGCCCTCCCGCGGGCTGAACCTGGCCTTCACCATGGGACCGCAGGGGCCGGCGCCCCAGCGCGTCATCGCCCCGGGCGAGACGGTCGTATCGCCGGAGACCCACCTCGGCCTTATGCACGCCGGTCTGGACGAATGCGTGGCCCAGTGGCACGCCCATCTGCGCACGGCCGTGATCCCGCCCCGGCCGCCGGGCGCGGACTACCACACGATCGCCGGCCGGGTGGTCGAGGAGCCGGGGGAATGGATCCTGCGCGAGATCGACATCGCGGCCGAAATGGGCGCGCAGGCGTTCATGGTCGACGCCGGCTGGTACGGCGACGAGTTCGGGGGCTGGCCCGACCGGCGCGGGGACTGGCACGAGGGCGCGTGGCTGCCGGGCGGGCTGGCCGCGTGCCGCGACCGCGCCCACGGGCACAGTATGCGTTTCGGCCTGTGGATGGAACCCGAGGCAGTGGGGTCCAAGAGCAACCTGCGGACCGCGCATCCCGACTGGCTCCTGACCACCGATGACGGCCGTCAAACCGGGCTGATGCTCGACCTCGCCCACCCCGCGGCAGCGGCTGCCTTCCGAGCCTCAGTGCTGGGGGTGATCCGGGACCACAAGCTCGATTTCTTCAAGATCGATTACAACACGCGCGTGCAGGAGGGCGGCCAGCGCGACCGCGACGGGTTCACGGAGAGCGAACTGTGGCGGCATTATGAAACGGTCTACGGGACCTTCGACCAGGTCCGGCGCGACCTGCCGGGCGTGGCGCTCGAATGCTGTGCCAGCGGCGGCGGCCGCAACGACCTGGGGATGATGGCCCGCTTCCACTACGCGTGCGAATCGGACTTCTCCATGTTTCCGCGCTCCATCCGCGCCATCAACGGGCTGACGCTCTTTCTGCCGCCCGAGGCGTTATGCTACTACCACAACCACATGCCCAGGGCGCACCAGAAGGCCGACTTGGCCACCCACCTGCGCGTCACCCTCTTTGCGCGGCCGATCTTCGTCGGCTTCGGCGGCCAGGCGGCCGACCGCGGCACGCCGTATTTCGAGGCCACGCGACGGTATATCAAACTGGCCAACGAATTCGCCGGCCCCATTCTTTCGGCACATCCCCGCGTTTTCCATCACACGCCCCACATCGGCCTGCAAAAGCCCGCCGACTGGTGCGTGCTCGAGTATGCGGCCGAGGACGCTTCGGCCGGGTACGCGGGGCTCTTCCGGCTCGGCGGCGACGCGGGGTGCGAATACCTCTTCCGGCCCCGGGGGCTCGACCCGGCCCGGCGCTACACCGTGACCTTCGACAATATGGGCCGCGACATCGTCATGGACGGCGCCGAACTGGCCCTGCGCGGCGTTCCCGTGCGGCTGGACGCGGTGAATACGAGCGAGCTGATCATGTACAGAGCGTCGGAAAGTCGGAATGGTCGGAAGGTCGGAAAGCCGGATTCGAAAAAAGCACCAGATGCAAAATGAAGGATAAGGGATTTGCCGCCCCGAGGTAGCGAGACGGCCCCGAGGCGTTAAGCACGCTCGGGGTTCAGAGCAACTCGGGGTAAACTCCGGGCACAAAGGACACAAAGGAGATCGCTTGGGGTTGGCGGAGAGAGGCTGAAAGCCGGGCACTGAAAATACCAAATGCCAAATGCAGATTTCCTGATCCCGGCGGAAAATGCTTTGGCACTTTTTGGCGTCAGCCAGGCGCGTGAATCAACCATAGGCCGGTTTGGGTGGTTAGTGCCCGTAAATAAATAACCTATCCATTTCGCGTGCGGTGCAGAGT
>JBDREB010000289.1:0-6892 GCA_043820325.1 Planctomycetota bacterium
GCCAAGAATGTCTTCGCCGCCATACTGCACAAGTCCATTTACGGGCACTAAGTACACCGCCCCATAATAAAGGGGTCAAAAGAGGGCGCGCCGGTACCACCGTGGCATTCTTTTCCGCTGTAGGGGGCCGGCAGGCCGGGGCCTCGCGTGCGCCCACAAGTGGGCGGAGGCGCGGTATATAAAACCCCCGCCCACCCCCGGGCGCAGGCGCGGGCCGGGCCTGCCGGGCCCCTACAGCGGAAAAGAATGCCACGGTGGTACCGGCGCGCCCTCTTTTGACCCCTTTATTATGGGGCGGTGTACTAAGAGCCTATCCGAAAACCCCTCCTGGCTTCGACCGGCTGCGGCTGCCCGTTCGACTGGCGCTCAGGGCCCTGAGTCGTATCGAAGGGCGCCGGGCGGCGTCGCCCTGCATCGGTTATGCGCTCTACTCTCGGCATAACCTGCTTCGGTCTCCTTGCCCGGCTTGTCCTCGCACGGTCTCGGGCCTACGGACAGGTTTCCGGATAGGCTCTAAGCCGTCAGATCGATGGCGGCCTCCATGAGCGCGGTGACACCCTGCCCGTCCAGAAGCATGTCGCTGACTTCATACCCCCCTGGCGCCACCTCGTCCGGCGGCGCCAGGTAGCCCAGATAGCCCCCCGCCCCGCCGATGATCAGGGCCCCCGTGGCCGCTTCGAGCGCGGCGGACAGGGCCGTGAACGGCTCCCCGGACAGCATGAGCAGGCGCACGGGACCAAGCCTCAGGCAGGCCAGTTCCCCCTCGACCAAGCGGCCCGTGAGGTCCGCCTCTTCGGCATACCCGTCGCCCTGCGCGATCGACTCGTGGATGTAACGCAACGCGGCCGCCCGGTCCTGCAGCCGTTTGCGGGCCACCGGCGATGCTGCGGCCGCGGCATCAGCCCCGGCGGCCGCGGCCGCGGCCCGCACCTCGGCGACGCCCCCCGGTGCGTCGCGCCGGAGCGGGAGGGAAACGCGGGCGGTAACCAGCCCGGCCGGAGGGGCCGTATGCTCCGCCACCGGTGCCGCCAGGACCGCATCGGCCATGATCCGGCCGAATATGCGCCACAGGGGTGTCGGCGACCCGGTTGTGGTCCAGGGGCTGCCCGCGATAGGAACGGTCGGCCACGCCTTCGAGGGGACAGACCACCGCCGCGGCCCTCAAGCCGGCCAGGTCCATGCGTGGGTTGGATACGGACGGGGCGCCGGACGGGATCGGATTATTCGTCCTCGTCCTCATCATCGTCTTCGTCTTCATCCCCGGTTTCGATCGGGTATTTGAGCCCGGTGAAATAATCGGTCTCATCGGTGATGTTCTCATCCATGGCCAGGGTCGGCGCCGTGACCGGGTCCGGACCCTGGGCCGATACCGGTCGCGTCTCAGGTTCAGGCCCGCAGAAGTTGACGATCTTCACCCGGATATGCGGGATCTCGGTGTCGGGGATGATCTCCTCGAACCGCCGGGCCAGCAACTGCTGGATCTCAGCGCCCTTCAGCGTGATCTTGTGGATGTCTTCGATGAACACCTTGGCGTTCACATTGAGCCGCGGGCCGCCATCGGTGGTAATGGTCACCTCGTGGTCGCGAATGACACTGTGACGGGCCAGGACCTGGCTCAAGGCCTCCTCGATGGCATTGAGCGAGACCGACACTTCACCCAGCTCATTGGTGTAGACGATCTCGCGGCGGTGATGCGTGCGGGCGATCACCGACCGGACCACCAGGTAGGCCAATAGCACCAGACCGCATCCCAGCAGAACGGTCAGGGACCGGAAATAGGGATGAGCGACGAAGGTCTGCACCTCGCCGGGATAAAAGCCGATCACGATCAGCAGCACGGCGGCTATAACGGTCCAGGCCCATGTCAAAAAGCTCAGGAATCCGCCCAGCACCGCGTTCACAGATCGCACTCCTTCCGGTTCAGGTATTGAACTCCTGTTCCACGAAATGGATGTCATACCGCCCGCTGGCGAACCGGTCGCTCTTGAGCAGGCGCTTGTGGAAACCGATCGTGGTGGGGATCCCCTCGATGAAGAACTCGTCCAGGGCGCGCCGCGCGTTCAGGATCGCCTCGGCCCGGTCCCGGCCCTTGACGATCAGCTTGCCGATCAGGGAGTCATAGTTGGGCGGGATGCGGTAACCGCTGTAGCAATGCGAATCCAGGCGCACGCCTTCGCCATGGGGCGGGATGAACAGCTTGATCGTGCCGGGATTGGGCGCGAAATTCTTATCCGGGTTCTCGGCGTTGATGCGGCATTCGATCGCCCAGCCTTCGTTGCGCACATCCTCCTGCCGGAAGGGCAGCTTCTCGCCGTTGGCGACCCGGATCTGCAGGGCCACCAGATCGAGACCGGTGATCATTTCGGTCACGGGGTGTTCCACCTGCAGGCGGGTGTTGACTTCCATGAAATAGAACTCGCGGGAGGGCGCGTCGTAAAGGAATTCCACCGTCGCCGCATTGTAATAGCCCACCTTGCGCAGCAGGGCCACCGCGGCCGCACCGATCGCCGAGCGGGTCTTCTCATCGACCACCGGCGACGGGGCCTCCTCCAAAAGCTTCTGCTTGCGGCGCTGGATGGAGCAGTCGCGTTCACCGAGGAAGATCACATTGCCCGCTTTGTCGCCGATGACCTGCGCCTCGACATGGCGGGGATGTTCGATGAGTTTTTCGATATAAAGGGTGCCGTCCTTGAAAGCGTTCTCCGCCTCGCGCTGGGCGGCGAAGAACCCGTTCTTCAGGCTGACCTCGTTATGGGCCACACGCATGCCGCGGCCGCCGCCGCCCATCGCCGCCTTGATGATGACCGGGTAGCCGATCTCGGCCGCGATGGCGATGGCCTCCTTCTGGTCGGCCACGGCGCCGGGACTGCCGGGGATCACCGGCACGCCCACCGACCGGGCGACCTCCTTGGCCTTGACCTTGTTCCCCAAAAGGGCCATGGCCTCGGGACTGGGGCCGATGAACTCGATCTTGCACGACTGGCATACTTCGGCGAAGTGGGCGTTCTCCGACAGGAACCCGTAGCCGGGATGGATCGCGTCCACATCGGCGATCTCGGCCGCCGAGATGATCGAGCTGATGTTCAGGTAGCTCTTGCCGCTTTCGGCCGGGCCGATCTTGATGCTTTCGTCGGCCAACCGCACATGCAGCGAATCCTCATCCGCCTCCGAATAGACGGCCACGGTGCCGATGCCCATGCGGCGGCAGGTGCGGATGACCCGCAGGGCGATCTCGCCGCGGTTGGCGATCAGGATGCGTGAGAACATGGATGCCACCTTATGCTGCCGCGGCTCAGGCCGGACCGAGCTCGAAGAGGGGCTGCATGTATTCCACCGGGTGGGCGTCCTCCGCGAGGATCTTCTTGATAACGCCCGATTTCTCGGCCTTGATCTCGTTCATGACCTTCATGGCCTCAACGACGCAGACGACCGTGTCCTTTTCCACACGGTCGCCCACCTTTATGTACGGTTCGCTATCCAGGCTCGGCCGCCGGTAAAAGGTGCCGACGAGGGGCGAACAGATGCAGTCGCCGCGTGCGCCGTTCGCCGCGGCGGCCGCCATGGGGGCAACCGGGTGCGCGGCCCCATGCGGAATGCCGACCAGCTCCCGGTCGCCCTGTTTGCGGATGCGCAGTTTGCCGTTCTTGTCCTCGACTTCCACCTCCGCCAAGCCGTGCGCGTCCATCAACTGGACGATCTTTTCGATATCGTTCACATTCATCGGACAACTCCCACCATGTTCAGACCTGTGTGCGGCCGCCGGGGACCGGGGGGCGGCCGGCCCCCTTCACGACCGGGTCGTTCATTCGAGGTCCATCCCGGTTATACGGCGGTATTCGGCGGGGGTGTTGATGCCGATCAGGGATTCGACCCCGCGCGTGATATCGACGAAAGCGACCTTATCGGCGCCGCTGATAAGGTCCTGGATCGCCAACTCCCGGCCCGCCCCCTCCAAGCGGCGCTCCACATCGGCCAGCAGTTTGTGGCTGAAATACCCGGGGAACGGGAACACCTTGCCCTCGTGACGGTAGACGGCGACCAGGTTTTTGCCCCGTTTATCTGCCAGATACTCAAGAGTCTTGCGGTCCAAAAGCGGCGTATCACAGGCCACCACGAATATATCATCGCCCGTATGCTTCATGGCCGCATGGATGCCGCCCATGGGCCCCCGGCCGGGCAGGAAATCGGGTATCACCTCGATACAGCCCAGAAAATCAAGCACGGCTTCGTTGTTCGACACGACCAGCGGCGCACCCATGCCGGCCACGGCCTCAAGGCTGTACTCGATGAGGGTCTTGTCCTTGAATTTGATCAAGGCCTTTTCCCGACCCATCCGCGAGGATTCGCCACCGGCAAGTACAACTGGACGCAATCAATTCTCCTTGTCTGGCCAAAAGGGATCGCCAGAACTTTTCATTGTAATCCCGGGTGGTAAAAAGTCAAGGGAAAAGACCTTGCAAATCATGGCTAACCGGTAGAATATAAAGCTTTTAGAAAGAACCCGCCCCCGCATGATGCGACTCCTTTTATCGTTCGAACGACACTTCTGGTTCTGGTGCATCCTGAGCACCATCGCCGGTCTTTTTTGGCCCGCCCCCTTCCGTCTGCTCCAGCCCAAGCCGGTCCTGGACATAACCCTGATGGGCATTCTCTTCTGCACCTGCCTGAAGATCGATCGCCGCACCATCCTGGACGCCTTGCGCCGGCCCGGGTTCATGGCCTGGACGGCCTTCCTCCTGCTTTTGGTCATGCCGTGCGCCACCTACACTGTTGCCCGGCTGGTGGCCCCCGATTTCGCGGTGGGGTTCCTCATCCTCGCGGCCATGCCCGCCGGCATGGCGGCCGGCGCCATGACCGAGGTCGCCGGCGGCACGGCCGGCCACGCGCTGGCCGTGACCACGGTCACCAGCCTCCTGTGCCCGCTCACCGTGCCGCCCATTATCCGGGTCCTGACCGGCACCGCGGCGCCCATGACCGACCTGGCCCGGCAGGCCGGCCTGCTCATGCTGCTTCTCTTTATCCCCCTCATCTTGGCCCAGATCACCAAGCGGCTGTGGCCGACGGCTGTCGAGCGGATCAAACCCATCCTGACCTCGCTCTCCATCATCTCTCTTTGCCTCCTCGTCCTGGGCGCCATGTCGGCCAACAGCGCCACCTTCATGGCCCACCTGGACCGCGCCCCCGCGCTCCTGGCGGGCGTGTTCATCTTCTCGGCCGCCTTCCACCTGGGGGGATTCTTCATCGCCCCGGCCGCTCCCATCGGCGAACGCGTGGCCCTCTCGGTCGCCACCGCCTATGTCAACAACGGGCTGGCAATTGTCTTCGCCATGTCGTTCTTCAGCGCCGATCCCTTCGCCGTCCTGCCGGCCATCCTGATCGAATTCCCCATGACCCTCCTCATCCTGCCCCTGCGATGGATCGGCGCGCGCCTGCGCCGCGGGAACGCCCCGTGCACTTCCTGATCGAGACCTTCGGCTGCAAGGTGAACGCCTACCAGTCGGCGGGCATGCGCCAGGCCCTGGAGGCACGGGGATATACCCCCAGCCCGCCCGGCGGACAGGCCGGGTTGGTGCTCGTGAACACCTGCACGGTCACGGCTCGGGCCGTGGCCAGATGCCGCCAGGCGATCCGCCGCCTGCGGCGCGACCATCCCGGCGCGCGCGTAGTGGTGGTGGGGTGCGAGACCGCCGCCGATCCGGCCGGCCTGGCCGCCATGCCCGAGATCGATGCCATCCTGCCCTATGACGCCAAATATTGGCTCCCCGAAGCCCTGGAAGGCGGCCCCCGCCCCGCAGTCGTCGATCTCTTCCCGTTCCACGATGTGGTCCTCGCCGACCACACCCGCGGGTTCGTCCAGGTGGCCGACGGTTGCAACGCGCACTGCACCTACTGCATCATTCCCCGCATCCGCGGCCCGCTGCAAAGCCGGCCGCTGGAAGCGATCCTCTCCGAAGCTGCCAACCTTATCCGCTTGGGCCGCCGGGAGATCGTCCTCACCGGCATTCACACGGGCGCCTACGGCCGCGACACCGGTAACGCCTCCCTGGCCGATGTGATCGCCGGCATTCTCAAACCCCCGGGCGAATACCGGGTGCGCCTATCCTCGATCGAGATCCAGGAGGTCGATGACCGCCTGCTGGATCTCATGGCCGCCGACCCGCGGATATGCCCCCACTTGGCCATTCCCCTGCAGTCAGGCTCAGACCCCATCCTGAAAGCGATGAACCGCACCTACACGGCTGAGACCTACCTGGCCGGTATCGACGCCATCCGCCGGCGCCTTCCGGAGTGCGCCGTGACCACGGACATCATCTGCGGTTTCCCCGGCGAAACGGACGACGATCACGCCGCCACTCTGCGCGTGGCCGCAATGGCCGGGTTCGGCCGCATCCACGCTTTTATCTACTCACGCCGGCCCGGCACCCCCGCGGCCGACATGCCCGGCCAGATCCCCAGCCGCGTCAAGACCGACCGGTTCCGCTCCATGACCGCCCTCGGCCACAGCCTGGCCGCCGATTTCGCCCGGTCCTTCATCGGCCGCACGGTCAGGGTGATCCCCGAGGGCAAGGTCAAAACAGCCGGCACCCTGCACGGGTACACGGAGCATTATATTCCCGCGACCTTTGACGGCCCCCCGGACCTCATCGGCCGCATCATCCCCGTGCGCGCAACTGCCGCCAAAGGCGAGACGCTGATCTGCGAACGGATGTAAATACACCGGGGACGCAAGCTGAAGCTTGCGGCTACCATGCAAATGCAGATTTCCTGATCCCGGCGGAAAATGCTTTGGCACTTTTTGGCGTCAGCCAGGCGCGTGAATCAACCATAGGCCGGTTTGGGTGGTTAGTGCCCGTAAATAAATAACCTATCCATTTCGCGTGCGGTGCAGAGT
>JBDREB010000290.1:0-2957 GCA_043820325.1 Planctomycetota bacterium
TGATTCTTCCTGAAGTTCTCCCATGTCGCGGCATCCGTGTAGCCACGAGGAAGAAGCTGCCCAAACATCGCTTAATTCGTTAATGCAACACGAGTTATATCCGTTTTGAACGTCGCAAATTCCCGGAACATCCGTTTCAAGCCCGTGACCAAGAGCATCCAGACCGCGGCGATCCTGGCCGATGTCCCCCAGCCGTGGTTCGACCGCGCCACGCAGACGCGCGACCCGTGGCTCAAAATGTTCCTCAATGCCCGCCGGCTGGCCGATGCCGGCGGCGACGCGGCCGAAGCGGAACGCCTCAAGGAACAGCTCATCAAGATGGTCATCACCCGCGATGTGAACCTGCTGCCCCTGTGCCGGCGCTACCTGACGATCGGCGACCTCCTGGCCATCGGCCGGCGCATGATCGGCACGGGCCTCATCGGCGGCAAGTCGACGGGCATGCTCCTGGCGCGGGCGGTCATGTACCACAACCACCCCAAGTGGCGGTCGCGCCTGGAGGCCCACGACTCCTTCTACATCGGTTCCGATGTCTTCTACACCTATGTCATCCAGAACGACGGCTGGTGGGCCCGCCACCAGATGCGGTCGTCGGACGACCTGTTCGGCGAGGCGTCGGCCCTGCGCGAGAAACTGCTCACCGGGCTCTTCCCGGCCGACCTCGAGGACCAGTTCAGGGAACTGCTCAATTATTTCGGCCAGTCGCCCATGATCGTGCGCTCGTCGAGCCTGCTCGAGGACGCCTACGGCAACGCCTTCTCGGGCAAGTACGAGAGCGTCTTCTGCCCCAACTAGGGCACGCCCGAGGAGCGGCTGGAACAGTTCAAGGCCGCGGTGCGCACCATCTACGCCAGCACCATGAGCCGGGACGCGCTCGCCTACCGCCAGAGCCGTGGGCTCATCCAGCGCGACGAGCAGATGGCCCTGCTGGTCCAGCGCGTGTCGGGCGAATTCTTCGGCACCCTCTATTTCCCGCACGCGGCCGGCGTGGGCTATTCCTTCAACCCCTTCGTGTGGGACCCGGACATCGACCCCCAGGAAGGGCTCCTGCGGCTCGTCTTCGGCCTGGGCACACGGGCGGTCGACCGCCACGACGACGACTACACCCGCATCGTGGCCGTGAACGCGCCCCTCAAGCGGCCCGAAGCCACCTTCGACGACCTGCACCGGTACAGCCAGCGCGTGGTCGATGTCCTTGACCTCGCCGCCAACCGCCACGCGCACATCAGCTTCGACACGGCGGCGCGCACGGCCGTGAACATCCCCCTGAGCCGGTTCGCGACCTTCGACTACGAGATGGACCGCCGCGCCCGGGAAATGCGGCTCGACCATGTCTTTCCCTGGGTCCTCACCTTCGACGAACTGCTCACCGAGACCGGGTTCCTGGACGAAATGCGCGCGATCCTCCACACCCTGGCCGGCGCCTACGCCCACCCGGTGGACATCGAATTCACGGTGAATTTCCTCACCAAGGACGACTTCCGCATCAACCTTCTCCAGTGCCGCCCCTTCCAGGTCAAGGAGGGGATCGAGCCGGTCACCCTGCCTGAGAACCCCGACCCGGCCCGCGTGGTCATGGCCACGGCCGGCCCGATCATCGGCGAGGCGGTCACCAAGCGCATCGACCGGATCGTCTACATCGTCCCCGCCCGCTACAGCGTGCTGAACGAATCGGAACGCTACACCGTGGCGCGGCACATCGGCGAGATCATGAACGCCCCCGGCGCGCCGCCCGTCACCATGCTCGTCGGCCCGGGCCGGTGGGGGACCAAAATGGCGGCCATGGGCGTACCCGTGTCGTTCGCCGAGATCCGCAATGTCTCCGTGATCTGCGAAGTCGTGACCATGCACGCCGGCCTCACGCCCGACATCTCACTGGGCACTCATTTTTTCAACGACCTCGTGGAACTGGGGATCGTCTACATCGGCCTCTACCCCGAACGGCCCGGCTACCGCCTGAACGAAGAATGGCTCCTCAGCCGCCCCAACCTCCGTCCCGGCCTCATCAAGGCCCACGGCGCGCCGGCCGAGGCGGTCCACATCTGCGACGCCGCCCCCGGCGAGATCATCATCCACGCCGATGTCGTCGCCCAGCGCTCCCTCTGCGTCATTTCCTGAAGTACCGGCCACCGCCGGGTGCGCAGGCAAGCCCTTCCGAGTGAAATTGAAACCCGGCAAAAATGTGTTGATAGTTCCTCCGACCATGGTATGATATATGTTGATCTGTTATTAAGGGAACAATTCCGTGCCCAATGTCACCAAAGTCGGCCCTTAGTGCCTTCACTTTTACTCGAACAATGGCATCGAGCCGGTCCATGTCCATATAGAAGCAGGCGGATACACGGCCAAATTCTGGATCAAACCGGTACGGATGGAACATTCCAAGGGATTCAATGTGGCAGATCTGGCAAAGATCCAGAAAATTGTCGAATCCCATACACAAATGATCGAAAGGAAATGGCATGAATACTTTAATCGTTGAGAAGGAAACTCTGGCCCAAAGCGTATCGTTTGCCCGCGACATGTTCACGGTTGCCTTGAATGACGGCCGGATATTGACCGTCCCGCTGGCCTGGTTCCCCCGGTTGATGCACGGGACGGCGGCCGAACGGGCGCATTACCGGCTCATCGGCAATGGGTCAGGCATCAACTGGCCCGCGCTCGACGAAGATATCAGCGTGGAGGGTCTCCTCCTTGGACGGCCATCCGCTGAAAATCCCAAATCCCTCGAACGCTGGCTCAGCAAGCGGAAAAACACCGGCCGCCATCGGCGGTAAGTGCCCGCATCCAGGAGGTTGAGGCATGACTTCATATACCTTCAGATTTCCTGATCCCTGTGGGGTGGACTGATGGTTTTCCGGAACGGGTTTGGCGCATTTTCCGCGTGACAAATGGGCTGCGGCGGCTATCCTTTCTGGGGTCAGACTTCAGGATGATTGGTCATGCACCAGATGCTT
>JBDREB010000291.1:0-5012 GCA_043820325.1 Planctomycetota bacterium
TGATTCTTCCTGAAGTTCTCCCATGTCGCGGCATCCGTGTAGCCACGAGGAAGAAGCTGCCCAAACATCGCTTAATTCGTTAATGCAACACGAGTTATATCCGTTTTGAACGTCGCAAATTCCCGGAACATCCGTTATAACTCGCAAAAAGTCGAAAAGAGCCATTTTCCTGTCATCGCGAGGAGCGTCCGCGACGCGGCGATCTCTGGTTGTATCAAGGAAAGACAGATTGCTTCGCATGTGCTCGCAATGACCACCAATGCGACATTTTTCGACTTTTTGCGAGTCCGTCTTGATTATAATACGAATCGGTACGGAGGACGATATGACCAGGAAAACGAAGATTGATTTCGACTGTGAGTTCTACCGTGTCAAGCAGGTAAACGAGGGGCAGATCGCGAACGGCCGGCGTACGACCCAGTCGGTAATCTATCACCTGTGCACCTTCAACGGCCAGAACAGCAAAGACCGCTGCGATTTGAACGACTGCCCCAAGCGCAAGCGGACCATGAAAGCATAACGCCGTGTCGCATGACAAACGAAAGAAGTGTCGGAAAGCCATAGTATGATGAAGCTCGTATCATTGCGCACGGATATCATCGTGGTCATGATCGCCCTGACGGTCGGCCTGGGTCTGGGAATCGGGCGGCGGTCCGCCCTGACCCACGCTCCGACCCACGCCCCGACCATATCGGCCGTCCCCGCGCCTGCGGCGATTATGAATGTGCCGGTCTCATCTGACATCACGGCCGATCTGGTGCCCGGTCCGGGGTGCGCCATCTGCCTGGATGTTAAAAACGGCACGGACTGGCAGGTGATCTCCTTCCGGCCCGGGACCGTGGCATTCACCACCGTGCGCGCCGGCATTGCTGTAATCGTTTCCGAATGTCCGATTCCCGGCCCTGCTGGTGCAAGCATTGGCGCGCGAATCGAACTGCGGCCCCAGTATGCGGCGCTTTATTTGGCGGAACGGTTCGTGGCCGACATTCCGCTCGCACTGGAGGCCGGGTGCGATCTGGGGCTGGGCCCGGCCGTCACGCCCACGGCCGTGCGTTGCGCGCCTGCGCCGCCGCCCTTTCTCAAGGATGATTTCATGCGCGTGGAACAGGAACTGGGCGACTGGGAACGGACCTGCGGGACTTGGAAAATCAAGTCCATGGTAAATCCCAGCATGAGCGCCAACGCGTTTTCCCTGCAGGGCGCGGGCGCCGACGCCACGGTTCTGGCGGGCCGGACCGACTGGAACAACTACGACTTCGGCATTTCATTGAACACGGCCGAGCGGACGGCGGTGGGCATCATCACGGCCTGGACCGACAGCCGCAATTACACCCTGGCCCTGTGGTCGGAAAAGGACTTCCGGCTTGTCCGGGTTACCAACGGCGAACTCCAGCTCGTGGTCGAAGCGGCGCTGCAGTGCCGGCCCGGCCAGTGGTACCGGCTGAGCGGCACGGTCGGGCGGCACGGTTTCGAGCTGGACGTGGACGGCCACCCGGTACTTCGCGACACGGAGCCCCGCCTGCGCGTCGGCCGGTTCGGACTTTTCGTGAACGGAACCGGGCCGGCTTTCTTTGACGATGTGGAAATTACCGCCGCCCGCACGGCGATCCTCCCGGCCGCCAACGGAGGCGTGTTGCCGTTTCGGACGGTCGGTGGAGAGTGGTCGGCCGGGGAGGGCGGGTACCGTTGTCGGACCACGGAACCGGCCCGTGCCGTATGGGGCGGCGCGCACTGGGCCAACTACCGCGTGCGCGCCACCGTCGGGTCGGAAGGCGGCCGCGCGGGCGTGGGGCTTTACTACGGCGACGTGGACAATTATTACGCCGCGGTCCGCGACGGCGGTTCGGTCAAGCTCATCTCTCGCACCAGGGACGGCGAAGCGGTCCTGGCCGCCTATCCGCTGTCGGACGGGGAAGCCAAAGAGGCGATACTCCTCGCGCTTGCGGTCCGCAACGCGGTGATTACCGTAACCGCCGGCGACCGCGCGCTGGGAGCGGTGCTGAATCGCGATCACGCTGCGGGCCGGCCGTTCCTTTTCGCCGAAAACAACGATGTCCTGTTCCGCGACGCAGTCGTGGAATTCGTGCCCTACGCCGAGGCAGTGACAAGCGAGAACGAGATCTTTACGGCCGAGAACACCATGACCGAGTGGGCCGGAGCGCAGTCCGACTGGCTCTTGCAGGAGGAGACTTTCAAGGGCGCGGTCCTAACGACGCTGTGGAACAAGGCGGCCTTTCCGGGCGACGTGCTGGTGGAGGCCAACATCACGGGGTTCGACCCGGCGGGCAAGGTGCGCCTGATGCTGGCTGCGGCCGAGCGGCGCATTGATTCCGGGTACTCCTTTGGCCTGAACAGCGGCGCCAGCCGCGAGGCGCTTCTCCTTAAGGGCGGGGAGATCATCGCGCGCGCGCCGCTTGAACCCCAGGCGTGCTACGCCCGCCTCGGCTTTCAGCGCATTGGCACCATGCTGGCGGGGCTGCTCGATGATACGGTCATCCTCTCCCACGCCGCTACCGGCGAGGACCTCGTAGGCACCAATGCGGGCTGGACCGTGTCCGGTACCGGCATTACGCGCGACGACGTGTGGGCCTTCAGCGACGCACTCTACGATTACAACTTCACCACCAGCCCGGCCGAGTGGCGCGTGGCCGGCGGAACCTGGGAAGTCACCAACCGCTGGCATTGCGACCCCCGTTGGCGGTTCTTCTCCGGCCGGCGCGATCAGGGTGGCGCGGTAATCTGGAACAAGCGGCTCTTTCCCGGCGACGGCACGGTGGAGTTCTATGTCGCGATCAAGATGGACGAATCCCGGGGCGGGAACAAGTACGGTTATGCCAGCGATATGAACGTGCTCGTCGCCGGAAACGGCCGCGACGTGGTGGCCGGGTACAACTGCATGTTAGGCGGATTCGGCAACACCAAAAATTGCATCATGCGCAACGGCACGGTGGTGGCCGAGACCATCAAGGCGCTCATCCCCGCCGACAATAGTATCCACCGCCGGTGGTTCTACGTGCGCGTAGAACGCCGGGGGGCGCAGATCACCTTTGCCATTGACGGTACCACCCTTCTCACCTATACCGACCCGGACCCATGCGCCGGGGACCGTATCGCGTTCTGGACTTGGTCAAATGGCATTATGGTGGCGCGGGTGCGCATTTCTTCCAGCGCGGGGGGCGTACTTGAGTCGTCTTGGGAAAATTATCCAGCAGAGGCGCGGACCGTGTATGACAAGTAATATGGCATGGTCCAAAAAGACCCGGAGGTTGAACGGTTCCAAGGGTCGGATGCGTCCGGCCATCCGGTGGCCTTGGACTTCAGAATCACATTGGACGCCCGGGCTTTGCGAGCATTGCGTGGGATGGTAGGGAGATTGTCATGACGGCCGCAGTCCGCATGCGTCGCGTCATCCTGGCCATCGAGGCCTGCGGCATCGGCCTAACGGCGGCGTGGCTGTGGCCTGTCGGGCGCGCGGCTGATCCGGTCCCGGGCGGCCGGACGATTACGGTCCAATCGGAGCCCGGTGGCGCACAACTCTTCGTGAACGATGTTTTCGTCGGACGGACCCCTCGGTCGGTGGCCATGTCCATCGGCGTCCAGACCGCGATCACCCTGGTCAAGGCGGGGTACGGCGATGTCTCGGCCGCGCTTGACCCGGCCGGGCCCGCTGCAGTTCGAATCGCGCTCGTGGCGGCGCCCACGGGCCGACTGAACGTGCAGTCCATACCCGCGGGCGCGGCCGTGTTCCTCGACGGCACACTGATCGGCAAGACCCCTCTGTCGGCCGACGCGGTGCCCGCCGGCCGACACATGGTGCGGCTCGTGCGTGCGAACTTCATGTCCGGCATCGAGGCCGTGGATGTCGCATTGGGCGGAGTGGCGGAGATCAAGGTTACCCTCACTTCGCGAGTGGAGTGGTTATACCGCGCGGCGATCGCCGGCGAACCGGTGAACATCACCCTGTACACGGAACTGGGGCATTACTACAGGATTCGCGACCGGAAGGAGGAGGGCCTGCGCGAATACAAACGCGGCCTGGAGGTCGCCGCCAACAACATTACCCCGACTGTGCTCCAAGACGCGGCCCGCCTGCTCAATGAGATTGCCAAGTTCCGTAACGATCAGGCCGACGTGGTGGCTACCCTCATGCCGGGGATCGAAAAAATGGTCGAAGCGTTTCGGGCCACACCCGCGCGGCCCTCCGCGCTGTACCACGACGTAATCCGGCGGTTGAGGAAGCTCGGCCGGGACGACCTGGCCAGCCGCCTGACGGACGACACGGTGGAAACCGACTCGCCTGAAATTTCACAAATGCGCGCCCTCGATCACCGCGTGGCCGACGTGGAGCGACGCGGTAACAAACGCGAGGCCTTTGACCTGCACATGGAACTGGCCCGACGGTACGCGACCATGCCCGGCGAACCTGTCAAGCAGTGGCGCATCGAACACCTCCGCCGCGCCGCGAACATGGCGACGGAACCCGCCGTGCAGGTCCGCATCGGGCTTGACCTGGCCGCCCTCTACCGCGAGACTGGGGATGGGCCGCGTGCCGAAGAAGTGCTTCTCAAAACCCGCACGCTCCTGACCGCCGACCAGGTCGGAAGCGATCTCTTCTGGGAGACCGCCGACCGTTTGGTCGGATATTACCAAACCGAAAAGATGCCGGAAAAAGCCCGCGAAATCTACCAATCCATCATCCGCGACCATCTCCAGCCCGCGATCCAGGATCGTGCCCGTCAGGAGCTTGGCAAGCTGTAAGCCATGGAGACCACAAGGGGCCACAGATGGAAGCATTGCCAATTGAGCCTTCCGCATTGATCGCCCCTTTTTTGGAGGATTGACCGTGGTGAACGACTGGTTATCCAGGCACGGATGGGTTCTCATTTTGGGTGCTTTGGTGGTCATTTGCGGTTGCGAGGGGAACTCGTCAAACGATGATGACGGAGGCGCGACGCAGGATGCCGCGATGTCATGTAGTGAGCCAGTGGTGTCGGCAACCGCCGTGTGCATCG
>JBDREB010000292.1:0-5715 GCA_043820325.1 Planctomycetota bacterium
TTCGCTGGCCGAGTCCCATAGGCGGTTTGTCAGTCCTCTGGTGAGGTGAATCGCCAACTGGAGAGCCGGATGCGGGAAATCCGCCAGTCCGGTTCGGAGGGAGGGGCGGTGCAAGCCAATGCGCCGTCCCTACCCCTATCCAGCCGTAGGGGCGGTTCACGAACCGCCCGTCTCTGTTCTTCATGTGTAGGGGCACGGCATGCCGTTCCCTCCGCCCTTCGTCCTTCTTGTTCATACCTTCGGCATTCGAAATTCGGTGTCCAGGACCCTGAGCGTAGTTGCTCGGAACACTGAGCCTGTCGAAGGGGTCGAAGGGTTCGATATTCGAGATTTTCCAAGTCCCTCGCAGGGGCGGCGCCCCCGCGCCCGCCCGTCCTCTTTTACAGCAGGGTCTTCGCCTCTTTGGCGATGTTCTCCGGCGTATAGCCGTACTTGGCCATCACGGCCGAGACCGGGCCGCACTTGCCGAAGCCGTCGATACAGAGCATCTTGCCCTTGGAGCCGACCCAGCGGTCCCAGCCGAATGACGATCCCGCCTCCACGGCCATGCGCCGCGTGACGGCCGGCGGCAGAACGTTGTCGCGGTAGGCCTGGGTCTGCCCGGCGAAGAGCTCCCACGAGGGCATGGAGACCACGCGGGCCTTGACCCCGTCCTTGGCCAGGATATCGGCCGCGGCCAGGGTGGGCGTGACTTCGGAGCCGGTGGCGATGAGGATGATGTCGGGCGTGCCGGCGGCATCCTTGAGGATGTAGGCCCCTTTCGCCACGCCCGCCTTGAGCGCCGGGTGCTCGATGTTCGGCAGGTCCTGGCGGGTCAGGGCGAGCATGACCGGCCCGCGCCGGGTCACAGCGATGCGCCAGGCCTCGGCCGTCTCGTTGGCATCGGCGGGGCGGAGCACGATGAAATTGGGGATGGCGCGGATCGAGGCTAGCTGCTCCACCGGCTGGTGCGTGGGCCCGTCCTCGCCCACGCCCACGCTGTCGTGCGTGAACACCCACACGGTGTGCGTGTTCATGATCGCCGCAAGACGCAGGGCCGGGCGGCAGAAATCGGCGAACACGAAGAAGGTCGCGCCGAACGGGATGAACCCGCCGTAGAGGGCCATGCCGTTGACGGCCGCGCCCATGGCATGCTCGCGCACGCCGAAATGGAAGTTGCGGCCCGCCGGTGTCGCCGGCGACTGAGCGTCGATGCCGTCCAGCCAGGTGCGGGTCGAGGGCGCCAGGTCGGCCGATCCGCCCACCAGTTCGGGCAGGGCCTTGGCGAACGAATTCATGATCTTGCCCGAGGCGCTGCGTGTGGCGATGGGCTTGTCCGTCGCCTTGAACGCGGGTATGGCGCTGTCCCAGCCGGCCGGCAGTTTGCCGCTCATGCGGCGCTCGAACTCGGCCGCCAGTTCCGGGTGGGCCTGGCGGTACGCGGCGAACATTTTCTTCCAGGCGGCCTGCGCCCGGGCGGCGCGCTTGGCGGCCTTGCGGTAGACCTCGGCCACCTCGGGCGCGACCACGAACGACGCGGCCGGGTCGAAGCCGAAGTTCTTCTTGGTCGCGGCCAGGGCGTCGGCGCCCAGGGCGGCGCCGTGGCATGACTCGTCGTCCTGTTTGGGACTGCCGAAACCGATGTGACTGCGGACCTTGATCAGCGACGGCTTCTCGGTCTCCGCCTGCGCCTTGCGGATGGCGCGCGTAAGCGTCGCCGTGTCATTGACATCGGGCAGTTCCTGCACATGCCAGCCGTAGGCCTTGAACCGCTTGACCACATCCTCGCTGAACGCATGGGCCGTGTCCCCTTCGATGGTGATGTGGTTGTCGTCGTAGACATAAATGAGGCGGCCCAGCCTCTGGTGCCCGGCCAGCGAAGCGGCCTCGGCCGCCACGCCTTCCATCAGGTCGCCGTCGGAACAGATCGCGTAGATGAAGTGGTCCACCACCGGCATATTTTCCCGGTTGAAAGTAGCGGCCATCATCCGCTGGGCCAGCGCCATGCCCACGCCCATGGAAAAACCCTGCCCCAGCGGGCCGGTAGTGGCCTCCACGCCGGCCGTGTGGCCGTATTCGGGGTGGCCGGGGGTCCGGGTCTCCCACTGGCGGAAGCCCTTCAGGTCATCCATGGTAAGGTCGTAGCCCGCCAGGTGGAGCATGGTATACAAGAGCGGCGACCCGTGGCCGGCCGAAAGGATGAACCGGTCCCGGTTGGGCCAGGCCGGATCGGCCGGGTTGTAGCGCATGACCTTGGACCACAGCAGGTGGGCGGCCGGCGCCATGGCCATGGGCATGCCCGGGTGCCCCGACTTGGCCTTTTCCACGATGTCGGCCGAAAGGATGCGGATCGTATCAATGCAGCGTTTCTCAAGTTCCGGGCTTATCGCGGCCATCGTATGTCTCCCAAAAGGTAAGGCGCCGGGATCAAAAGAAAACCATTATACAAATTCCGAGGTTTATGCAAGGAAATAGTGACGCTGGTTTGGGCGCCTGGGGGCACGAAGGCTCCAAGCGGGTCGCAAAGTCGCAGTGTCCCAAGGGTCACAAAGTCACGGTGGCTGCCAAGGCGGCAGTTTCCTATCTTACCTTGAGCATTGAAAATTGGTAACACTTTAGCCGAGTGAAACGATCATAGGAGATCTGGATTGCCCGATCAAGTCGGGCAATGACAGCCAAGAATAAGCCCGATGCAAATTCATCCTTCTTCATCCGTCATCCCCCGGCTTGACCGGGGGATCCAGTCCTTTCATTCCGCTAAAGTGTTACCGAAAATTGAACATTGCGCTGCCCTCCATAGCGCCTTGGCGAAGGAGGGAGCATTGAACATTATCTTCGTCTTTAAGCGCCCAGTCCCGGCGGCGTGCTCTTCATTTCCGGCCCTTGCGACCGTGGGACTGGGCGACGATCCGTCTTCCGACCCTGCCTTTATCCCAATACGCCGGCGATCTCATCCACCGCGGCCGGGTCGAACTGACCGCCGGCACCCTTCATGATCTCCCTGAGCGCCTCCTCCCGGGTACGGGCCTTGCGATAGGGCCGGGGCGCGATCATGGCTGCGTATGCATCCACCACCGCGAAGATCCGGCACTCGCGCGGGATCCGTTTGCCCTTGAGGCCGGCCGGGTAGCCCCGCCCATCCCAGCGTTCGTGATGGTGCAGGATCTGGGGGGCGATGAGCGCGTATTCGGCCGTATGGATGGCGATGTTGCAGCCGATCTGGGGATGGGTCTTCACCCGCTCGTATTCCTCGCTCGTCAGCGGCTCCGGCTTTTCGAGAATCTCGTCCGGTACGGCGATGTAACCGATATTGTGGGCCCGGGTCAATAACTGCAGGCGCTCCGTTTCACCGGCGTCGAGGCTGATCCGGCCCAGCAGGCCTGCCATCGTGTCCCACAGGGGACCGCCGCCCTAGCTGCACAGGAACTGCCGCTCCTCCAGGTGCGTCATCAGCTGCATCAGGACCAACTGGCCCGGGCTGGCATTCAGGGCCGTCTTGGCCTCCTCCAGGTCCTGCTCCGCCCGCCGGAGCAGTTCGTAGATCGTCCCCTCCGCCGCGTCCTGGGCGGTGGCCGTTCCCAGGGCCATCTGCAAGGGCACCCCGCGACGATCGGCGTTGAACTTCGCCAGATCCTGGACCACCCGGTCCTGCTTGCGCCGGGCCAGGGTGTTGATCACCCGCGGCAGTATCACCGCGAAGCGGCTGCCCGCCACCCGGGCCACCTTGTCGATCCGGCGGAACGGCCGCCCGAAGATCTCGGCCGCCATGATCAGCGCGTCATCGCCCCCATCCCGCCCGAAAATATCGTTGACGATATCAATCCCGTGTACTTCAGCGACCATGAGCGACATGGGCATGGAACGCGCCATATCCCGGCCCATCCGCTCCAGGTCGTCATGGAAGGCCATGCGGCTGTAGCAGTCGGTCAGGCTGTCGCGCATATTGATGGTGGTCTCCTGCTGGGCCTTGAACTCGGCCGCCTTGCGGGCCGTGATATCGCCGATGATGAGCAGAACCCCTTCCGGCGTACCTTCGGCTTCACGCACCACCGCAATGCTCACCTCGGCCCAGAACCGCGCCCCGTTGAGGCGCCGCATGTTGAACTCCCGGCCCTCCATCGCGCCCGCCGCCCGCACATTCTCCACCAGCTTCAGCATGTGTACGCCGGCTTCGGGCGCCGCCAGGTCCACCAGGTTGCGGCCGATCATCTCATCCTCGCGGCTGAAACCGAAATGAATGAGCGCGCCGGCCGAGACATGCGTGATCACACCCTCCAGGTCGGCGGCGACGATCCCATACGGCGAAAGGTCCAAGAGCGTGCGGCACAGGTCGGGTTCGGCCCAGATGCTCCCCCCCCGCCTGGAGCGGCTTGGCCGTCTTGCGGAAGAGGGCCATGGTGGCCCAGGGCAGACCTGTGCGGCGGGCGGGCAGAAGGTCCAGCATCGCGTGGTAGACCACCCCGTCCTTGCCGGTCAGTTCAAGCGGCCGGGCCACCCCCGCCTTGCGTTCCTCGATCTGACGGACCAGCTGTTTCTTCTCGCGGGCGTCGGCCATCGCAAGCCAGTCCTCCACCAGGCCGGCCAGCGGTTTACGCAGCAGGGTTTCGCGCCCGAACCCCGTCATCTGCTCCAACGCCCGGTTGGCCGCCACCACCCGCCCCTGGTCATCGGCCAGCAGCACCCCGTCCGAGACGGCGTCAATAATATCCAGAAATGACTGCAGGGCGACAACCGGGTCCGGGCCGCTCCCCGCCCCGGCCAGCCGGTCGGCCGCCGCCCCGGCCAGTTTGAGGACCCCGGTCAGGACCCGCACCCGCGCTTCGCTGAACGCGCCGGCCGCCCGGGCGCCGAGCATAATGACCGCCCAGCACCGGGTCTCACCTGTCAGCGGCAGGGCCACCCCCGCCGTCAGCGTTTCATCCCCCCAGAACGGCTTCACCCGGCCACCCAGCCGGGCCGCGTCCTCGATCGGTTCGGGCCGGCGCTTGGCCGCCGCCATGCCGATGTGCCCGATGCCGGGCTTCACCGCGGCCATCTTCCGGGCGATATCCTCCGCCACCCCGCGCTGGTCCCGCAATTCGAACGCCTCGCCCCCCGGCACGGGCACATGCAAGAGGGCCGCGTCGGCACCTGTCAGTTCGATCATTCCGCAAAACAGGTCCGGCAGCATCCCGGCCACATCCCCCGAGCCGATCACGGCCGTGAGGATCCGGTTGATGACGGCCAGTTCTTCCGTGCGGCCGTCCAGTGAGCCATCCGCGATGCCCATGGGAACTCCCTTGTCAATGTGAAAACGCTTGATTCAAGCATCCAAATATACCGCCACCCGCCGGGTTTGCAAACGAAAAACACACCGGCCGCGGCCCAGCGACAAGAAAAGCCACCCGCGGGATTTGAACCCGCAACCTGCGCATTACGAATGCGCTGCTCTACCGTTGAGCTAGGGTGGCGTAAGGTCGGGTATTGTATGCATCAAGCGGCGGTTTGTCAATGAATTTCTTATTGCAGGCCAAGGAGGATATTGATGGCCCATAAGGTTTGAATTACCCAACCCGGCGGGCGGCTCTTTCCAGTCCATAGAGCAGTGCATTTTCGATGCTTAGTGCCCGTAAATGAATAAAGTATCCATTTCGACATAGAGATTCCGTCCGCAGCCAAGGCGCGAGGAGGAGCCGTATCAATGGAAAGATCCGGCGTCGACGAGCAACGCCGGATGCGGACGGAAGATCATGTCCC
>JBDREB010000293.1:0-4234 GCA_043820325.1 Planctomycetota bacterium
CTGCCGGTGGTAACCATGCTTCCTCGCAAGTCCTTGTAGCTGCGGGGCTTGCCCCGCCTCCGGATGGGCGACCGCAAGGGTCGCAGCTACGGGGAAAAGCGCGCACACAGTAGGATTGTGGACTTTTTGCGAGTCCGTCAAACAATGGGACACAAACATGGCAAAGGGGAATAAATTCCAAACTATGGGGAATTGGAACATTTGGATTTGGAGAATCGTTTTGAGTTTAGGATTTAGAGTTTGGGATTTTCGCGGCCGGCTTGTCTTTGCGGGCCTTTTCTTGGCGGCGGCTTTTGCCGGCGCCGGCGATACCGCCAAGAACATCCGCATTGTATCGGACCACTGCCCCGATTTCTACGACACCAGGACCATGGCCGCCTGGGCGGTGAAGGATGCCAAGACCGATACGGAGAAGGTCCTCGCCATTTACGACCTCTACCGATCGATGACCTACCATCTCCAATACCCGCAGGAGCCGGACGCGCATGTGGGCACGCTCAAGCTCCTCAATGCCTACGGCTGGACGCTCTGCGGCGGCCAGGCCTCGTGCCTCATCACCCTCTACGAGGACGCGGGGTTCAAGACCCGCTATCGCGGCTGGTCGAGCCCCGGTCACACGACCATGGAGGTTTATTACGGCAACGCCTGGCATTATGTGGATTCCTTCCTCAAGTTCGTGGCGTTCAGGCCCGACGGCACCATCGCCTCGCAGGAGGAGATCATCGCCGACCCGTCGATCGCGATGCGTCTGGAGAAGGATGCCAAACGGGAGATGTGGTGGTATCCCGAGCAGAAGCCGCGTGAGGGCTGGACCCCGGCCGACTGGCGCAAGCTTCACGCCATGCTCACCTGCCAGGATGAGCCTGAGGGCGTGGTCGAGGGCTGCAAGAACTCGAAAGTGGTCGGCTGGGGCGGCACGGGTACGCGCGACAAGGACGGCTACAAGACCGACATCGACCTCAGGCCCGGCTTCAGCCTTAAACTGCGATGGGAGGCCGACAAGGACGGCTGGTATACGGCCACGGGCAAGGAGCCCGGCCACTCGTGTGGCACGCGCGACATTCGTAACGATCCCATCATCGGCCCCAAGCTCGAGCCCTACGGCAAGGGGGCCTATGCCGATGGCGACCTGGTCTTTGCGCCCGACTTGGCCAACCCGGTACACAGGGCCGCCTTTGACCGCGCCGCGTCCGGCGCCTATGTGGTGACCATGCAGTCGCCCTTTGTGGTGGCCCATGCCTCGATCGAGGCGGCGGGCGAGGGGGGTGTCAAGGTCGATGTCACCTCCCGGCTGGGAACGAAAAAGGACCTGGCCGCCGGCGCCCTGCCCGATGATGTCGTGCGCGGCATCTACAGTTACACCGTGACCATCCGCACGAACAAGCTCACCGGCCTCCGCGTCACCAGCCTGGTCCAGCACAACCGGTCGGCGCGGCCCTTCCTCCTGCCCGGCAAGAACACCTGGAAGATCTCAACCGCGGCGCTCCCCGCCAAGGCCGAAGCGAGTATTGAGGCGGCCTTTAAGCCCCGGTATCATGAAAAGCCGCTCATGGAAAAGTGGAAGGCGGGCGATAACCTCTACGCCAACAAGTTCACCAGGGAAGATGCCCAGCCGGTGGTGGTCCGTGCCGTACTCGGCAGGGAACCGGCGGCCATGGCATTTGATGTCGCCTCCGACACCACTGACGATCCCGCGTATCCGCGGATGGTGTATATTCCGTATGTCGTCCGGTGACCCCATCCGGCGGTGTGCGCCGGCAGGTGTCCGGGACCCGGTCCGGGAGTGAACAATGGAAGGTCTGTTCGTACTGGTGGCCCTGGCCGCGGTGGCGGGGATCGCGATCCTGCCCATATGGGCCCTGGTCATGCTCTATGGTCTCCGGCGCCACCAGGAAGAGGAACGGCTGTTTGCCCAAGCCGATAACCGCCGGCTGGTCCAGCGGTTCGACGCCGTTGACAAGGTCATCGGCCGGATCGAAACGGACTTGAAATCACTCCCGGCCGCGGTGCAGGAACTGTCCTCCGCCCGCGAGGAAGCGGTGGCTCCCGCCGCCCCGCCGTCGGCCGTGCTCCAGCCGACCCCACCCGCCGTGGCCCCGGTCCAGCCCGCCTCGCTCAAGACATGGGAACCGCCGGCCGCGCCGGTCCCGGCACCGGTCACGGTCGCCGCGGCCGCCCCGGTGCCGCCTGTGGTCAAGGAACCCGTACCCTCCGCGACCACACCCGTCCCCGCACCCGCGGCAGCGCCGAAACCCGCGGCCCCGGTGCGCCGCGACTGGGACTGGTCGGCCGAAGAGGCGGCCGTGCCGGCTGCGCCCGGCGCCATGGAGCTGGCCGCGCGCCGGATCCTCCAGCGGATCTGGAAC
Source organism: Planctomycetota bacterium (assembly GCA_043820325.1). Lineage (GTDB taxonomy): Bacteria > Planctomycetota > JBDREB01 > JBDREB01 > JBDREB01 > JBDREB01. The sequence continues at coordinate 2,367 of JBDREB010000293.1, forward strand.
TGGATCATCGTGGGCGAAGAGCACCGCAAGCCCGGGTCTTCCATGGAGCAGGCCGTGGCCACCACCTGGCTCATGCGCATCGCCATCCTGCTGATCGTGGTGGGCATGGGGTTCGGCCTCAAGTATTCCATCGACAAGGGCTATCTCGGCCCCGCCGGCCGCGTGGCGTTGAGCCTGTTCGCCGGCGCCGCAATGGTGGTCGGCGGCCTGCCGCTTTTGAACAAACGCTACCATATCGCCGGGCAGGGGCTGGTGGGGGGCGGCCTGGCCGTGCTCTACTTCGGGCTCTTCGCCGGGTTCGGGTTGTGGCATCTGTTCGGCGCCATAACGGCCTTCAGCCTGATGGCCCTGGTGACCATGAGCGCGGGCGTTATCGCCGTGCGGTTCAATTCCCTCCTCATCGCCATTCTCGGCATCCTGGGCGGCTACGGCACGCCGGTGATGCTGAGCACGGGGGTGGAGAACTACCTCGGCCTCTTCAGCTACATGCTCCTGCTGGGGTTCGGCGTGCTGGGCATCGCCTGGCGGCGGCCGTGGCACCTGCTCAACATCCTGGCCATGGCCTGCACCTATATCCTCTATTTCGGCTCGGTCCACCAGCCCGGGCATTATACGGACGAAAAGTTCATCCGGGTCTTCCCGTTCCTGCTGGCCTTCTTCGTCCTCTTTTCCACGGTGTCGTTCGTCTACAACCTCCGGCGCCGGTTGCCGGCCTCACTGATCGAGATCGTCGCCCTCCTGGTGAACGCCGCGGTGGTCTTCGGCGGCGGGTACGAGCTCATCGAGCCCCGGTCCGGCCGGGAATGGGTGGCGGCGCTCACCCTCGGGCTGAGCCTCTTTTTCATCGGCCATGTCTATATCTTCCTGGCCCGCCGCCTGCGCGACAAGGCCCTGCTCTTCTGCTTCCTGGGACTGGCGGCGTTCTTCCTCACCGTCACCGTGCCGTTGGCGCTTTCGGGCGCCTGGCTTACCACCAGTTGGGCGGTCCTGGCGCTGGTGATGTTCTGGATGGGACTGCGCCTGGGCAGCCGCTTCCTGCGGGGGCTGGCGGGCGTGGTGTTCGTCCTGGTGCTCGGCCGGTTCGGCATGGACATGAACGCCGCGTTCGGTCACGGCCTGCCGGCCGATGCGGCCGGCGATTACCTGGGCCTGTTGGCCGAACGGCTGGTCCAGTTCGGCGTGCCCATCGCCTGCTTCGGCGCGGCCTGGTACCTTATGCGTAAATACCCGCCGCCAGCCGCGCCCGCGGTGGCGCCGGAGAACGACATGCCCGACGGCATCGGCACCGCATGGGTCGGCCGGGCCGGCATGGTGATCATGGCGATCCTGCTCTTTGTCTACCTGCAGTTCGAGTTCTTCCGGCTCTTCGACTTCTGCTACCGTCCACTCTGCCTGCCGTCGCTCACCCTGGTGTGGGTCGGCATGTGCGCCGTGCTGCTGGCGCTCTTTGTGCGAATGGCTTCACCGGCGTGGCGCACCCTGCTGGCGGTGGTGTGCCTGGCCACGGTCGTCAAACTGATCTTCTTCGACCTGGCCGCCTGGGAACCCTCCCTGCACGGGTATTACGGCGGTTACGCGGCCGGCCTGGCGCTGGTGCGTCTCTTTGACTTCGGCCTTGTGGTGGCCTTCTGCGCGATCGCCTATCGCCTGCTCGTGCGGGGCGCGGTGCGGGATGGCCGCGCCACGGGGATCATGCTGGGCGTCCTGAGCCTGGGGCTTCTCTTTGTCTACCTTCAGATTTCCTGATCCGGGCGGAAAATGGGTTGGCGCATTTTCACATCAGGCAAGAGTGTAAATCATCCGCATTCCGGTCTCGGGATGGTGGAAAGATAATTCGTTCAGTTCGAGCAGCAAGGCGCCAATTGCCT
>JBDREB010000294.1:0-9810 GCA_043820325.1 Planctomycetota bacterium
CCCGGAAGGGACATGATCTTCCGTCCGCATCCGGCGTTGCTCGTCGACGCCGGATCTTTCCATTGATACGGCTCCTCCTCGCGCCTTGGCTGCGGACGGAATCTCTATGTCGAAATGGATACTTTATTCATTTACGGGCACCAGGAGGGGCAGGGCGGTCTCCGCCTTGCCGAGGCTGGTGCAGGCCCACAGCCCGGTGTGGGATTCGCAGGTCTCGGCCGGGGTGGTGGCGGTCATGGGGTAAAACGAGTTGGCGTCCTGGGCCAGGCCGAGGGTGCCAAGGCCGAGGAGGAGGAAGAGGAGGGACAGGCGGCGGACCATGGGATTCTCCTTGTAATAAGTGTCAGGGCGCGGCTGGCGGTGCGGCCAGGAGGCGTTCAATGTGCGGTGTCAGTTCGGCGGCCAGAGCGGGGTCGGCGGCCACTGCGGCCTTGAGGTCGGCCAGGGCGGCGGCGGTATCGCCGAGATGGTCGTTGGCCAGTCCCCGGTATTTGAGCGCTTCGGCCCGGGGACCGTACAGGACGATGATCGTATTGCATGTTGCCCGGACCATGGCCCAGTCGCCGGTCAGCCGGCTGAAATGGATCATGGCCTAGTGGTGTTGCAGATGCGTGACCGTGGCCGGGTCGATGGCGGGGATGGACCGCATAAATTCCCGGTGCTGTTCGTCGGTCATGACTTGGGCTGCAAGGTCCTTGATCTCACCGATCTCCGCCGCAAGTTCCGCCCGGGTGGCAGCATCCAGGGGTTCGGGGGCCTGCGGCTGGAGGGGGCGTACCATTCCGTCACCGGGGAGCCGGACCTGGTCCGGCTCGATATCTTCAATCACGGCATCGCCGTCGCCCGCGGCCCCGGCCGCGGGCGGGGCGGTGATGGGCGGGGTCGGGGCCTGTCTGAAACGGGGCAGGTACCGGACCACGCCGAACACCGCCGCCGCCAGTATGGCGGCGCTCAGGCAGAGGATGACGGCGCATCCGGTGCGGCACCCCCGCGGCGCTTCCATGCCGGTTGCCGGCGCCGGGGCGGCAGGCGGGGCGGGCGCCGGGGGCGCGGTCGTATAGGTGCTTTCCGACGCGCCGACCATATGCGTTCCTTCGCGAAAGGGGACTGTTGGTTGCCAAGTATCATTATAAAGGCGCCGGCGGCGATGTCAAACCCAAATCATGCCTTGACTTGCGGCCGGCGGCGGGTACAATGCGGACATTTGCGAAGCACCGTCGGTTGTGGAGAACCTGCCCATGGTGGAAGTCAACGAGCACGACCATTTCCGATCTGTGCCGGTCCCGCGGACGGGGTGCGGCCGATTCTTCAGATGGTGCGGTTGCGGGTGCGCGGGGATCACGGCCGTCTTTGTGGTGGTCATGTCCGTGATCGCGATCACCTTCGACAGCTGGGACGCGGCCGGGATGCGGCGGGCGCTCCGGGCGGCCATGGAACAGGCCGAGCTGTCCCCCGGGGAGCAGGCGGAAATGGACCGGGACTTGGAGCGTATCCACGCAGCCTGCCGGGAGCGGGACCGCTCCGCCCAGGCGCTTGAGGTCATGCTGGCGCAGGTCGGCGAGAGCCCCGTCATACCCCTGCTGATGATCCACGCGGCCGGACTACGGCTGGTGCCGGCCTCCGGGTTGAGTCCCGAAGAGAAGACCCGCGGCTTGCTCGATATCGAACGGCTGGGGTGGGGGGGGGTCGACGGCCTCATCGGCATTTCCGCCCTGGACCGGGTCACGCCCCATGTCATCAGCGGTCCGGTCACCGCCGATCCAAAGCTCAAGCCGGCGCTCTCCGATCGGGAGATGCGCGCCTTTCTGGCCGTGGTCCGGGAGGAAGCCGACCGGGCCGGCGTGCCCGACGACCATTTCACCGTTGATCATCCCGCCGAACTGCGCAAGGTCGTCGATGCGATCCTGTCCGGGAAGGGGCCGTCCGTCCCCGCGGCCGGCCGTGCCCCCCGCCCGCCGGGGGACGAGGCGGAATGAATTATTCTCTTGGGCCTTCGACTGAACTTCGGCAGATCAATGCCACCGGAGAACGGCCATCGGCTGGCGGAAACGACAGGCGTAACGGTATACGGTTCACGGCCTTCGGTCCGGATCAAAACCGTAAATCGTATGCCGTCGGCCGAAACGCCTTTCGTGTCCGTACACCGTTCTTTGGTTTTGCCGCCGGTCCCGGATCGATCCGCGCGGCCGATACCGCCTTGACCTTTGCGGCAGATGTGATATAATACGCGACCGTACCTTTGTTGCGAGGCTGGTCCCATGGGTAGAACGATCATTTGCACGGACAAGGCGCCCCAACCGGTGGGCCCCTATTCGCAGGCGGTCAAGCTCGACAGCGACTTGGTCTTCACCTCGGGCCAGCTGGGCATCGATCCGGTGACCGGAATGATGGCCGCGGGGATCGAGGCCCAGACGCGGCAGGTCATGCTGAACTTGGAGGCCGTCCTGCATGCCGCGGGCGGATCGCTCGATAATGTGCTCAAGACCACGGTTTTCCTGGCCGACATGCGTGATTTCGGCGCCATGAACGGGGTCTTCGCCGGGTTCTTCAAAACGGACCCGCCGGCCCGGTCGTGCATCCAGGCGGCCGCCCTGCCCAAGGGCGGTCTGGTGGAGATCGAATGCATCGCGCGGGTTTGAAACTGGCCATTGCGGCCGGCATCCTAGCCGCGCTTGGTGCCGCCTGCGGCCGGACCGGACCGGCCGGCGCCGGCGGCGGAGTGCCCGCGGCCGCGCCGCGCGCGATCCTGGTCATGGTCATCAATGCCGAGCCCAAGACTCTCGACCCGGCCTACATCACCGACATGGTCAGCATCCGCGTCGCGGCCGGCCTGCTCGAGGGGTTGACGGTCCTCAACGAGGAAACCCTCGCGCCCGAGCCGGGTGTTGCCGAATCCTGGACCGTCTCGCCCGACGGGCTGATCTACACCTTCCGCCTCCGGCCGGCGCTCTGGTCGGACGGCTCGCCGATGACGGCCGATGATTTCATCCGGTCGTGGCGGAGGGTCCTCGATCCGGCCACGGCCGCCGATTATGCCTACATGCTCTTCCACATCCGGAACGCGGCAAAATTCAACCGCGGCGAATGCCCGTTCGAGGAAGTCGGCCTCCGGTCCTGCGAGGGGGGAATGGAGGTCACGCTCGAGCGGCCCACCGCCTTTTTCCTGGACCTGACCGCCTTCGTCACCTACCTGCCCGTGCCGGGCGCGGCGGTCGCCAAACACGGCGAAGCCTGGACCCGGCCGGAGAACTTCGTCGGCAACGGGCCGTTCCTCCTTGCCCGTCACGCCATGCACGACCGGTTGGTCCTGGCCAAGAACCCCCGCTACCACGCGGCCGCCGATGTGAAGCTCGACGAACTGGTCCTGCGCGTCATGGAGGACACCACCGTGGCCTTCAACGAGTACGACGCCGGCGGGGTGGACATCATCACCAGCGTGCCCGTGAATATCTACCGCAACATCAGGGACCTGCATCGTACCGACCTCCATGTGTTCACCACCCTGGGGACCTACTTCGTCCGGTTCAATGTGACCCGGCCGCCGTTTAACGATGTCCGCGTGCGCCGCGCCTTTGCCCTGGCCATCGACCGGTCCTTCATCACGGCCCGGGTCACCGAGGCCGGTGAAATACCCGCTGACGGCCTCACGCCGGCCGGCACCGCGCGCCGGCCCGCCATGCCGGCGGCGGTCCGGTGCGATCCCGCTACCGCCTGCGGCCTGATGGAACAGGCCGGCTTCCCTCAGGGGCGCGGGTTCCCGCGCGTGGAATACCTCTTCAACACCAACGAGGACCACAAGCGGATCGCCAACTACCTGACCGATACCTGGAAAAAGACCCTGGGCGTGGAGGCCGTGCCCGTCAACATGGAGTGGAAGTCCTACCTGGACGCGACCAAGGCCCTCGATTTCGCCCTTGCCCGGAGCGTCTGGAACGCGGACATCAACGATCCCATCAATTTCCTGGAACTTTTCATTTCCGGGAATCCCAACAACCGGACCGGGTGGTCGAACGCGGAATACGACCGCCTGCTGGCCGCGGCCGGCGCCGAAGGGGACGCGGCCCGGCGCACGGAACTTCTGGCCGGGGCGGAGCAACTCCTGGCCATGGAAATGCCCGTCATCCCGCTCCATTACATGGTCTCCATGTTCATGTACCGCGACCGCGTGGGCGGCATCCACCCCAATCCGCTCAACTGGGTCCGGCCGGGGCGGCTGCACTTGAAACCGCCGACTGATGCGAGAGGTCAGAGGTCGGAGGTCAGATAAGAGAGGGCGGAGGTCAGAGGTCAGAAGTCAGATAACAGGCGAGAGATGTCAGTGGTCCGAGGTCAGATAAATGGTAACACTTTAGCGGAATGAAAGGACTGGATCCCCCGGTCAAGCCGGGGGATGACGGACGAAGAAGGATGACTTGCATCAGCCTTATTCTTGTACTGTCATTGCCCGACAAGCCTGTCCTCCGGCTTGACCGGGGGAATCGGACAATCCAGATCTCCTATGATCGTTTCACTCGGGTAAAGTGTTACGATAAATGAAGAACGATAAAAGCCAAGAAATACCGTATGGAAGATAACGATATCCCCTTGGAACACGGTCAGTCCCATCGCCTTGCCTCCGACCTCCGTTCTCTCTCCTTCTTTTTCCAACCTCTGACTTTCGACCTCCGATCTCCGACCTCTGACTTCCGACCTCTCTCTTCCGGCCGCTCTTCATGAGACCCGCTTTCATCCTCCGCCGCCTCCTCTATCTCGCGCTCACCTTTTTCGTCATCATCACGGCCGCCTTCTTTCTGGTCCGTTTCGCGCCCGGCAGTCCCTTCAGCTCTGAAAAGGCGCTGAGCGACGAGGCCATCGCCCGGCAGATGGCGCGCTACGGGTACGACCGGCCCCTGGTGGTCCAGTACGGCCTCTATCTCGGCAACATCGTCCGCGGGAATTTCGGCCCTTCCACCAGCTACCCCGGCCGGACCGTGGGCGAGATCATCGCCTCGGGCGCGCCCTGTTCCTTCGCCCTGGGCGTTCTGGCCCTGCTGTGGGCCTACCTGGTGGGCACCGGGGCCGCGCTGACCTGCGCGGCGCGGCCGGGCACGGTCACCGACCGCGGCCTTCTCTTCATGGCCCTGGTCGGCATCTGCGTGCCGGGATTCCTGCTGGCCAAACTGGCGCTCTACCTTTTCGGCTACAAGCTCCACTTGGTGCCCACGGCCGCGGCCGAGATCGGCATCGGCGGGCTCATCCTGCCCGCGCTGGTGCTGGCCATGCCGACGATCGCGTATGTCACCCGCCTGGGCCGCAAATCGTTGACGGACGAGATGCACCGGGATTATGTACGCACCGCCCGGGCGATCGGCCTGGGTCCCTGGCGCATCCTCCTTCGGCATGTCTTCCGCAACGGGTGCCTGCCCCTGGTCACCTTCATGGGGCCTGCGGCGGCGGCGCTTTTGACCGGGTCGGTGGTGATCGAGCAGATCTTCGCCCTTCCCGGGCTGGGCAAATATTTCGTCTACGGCGCCCTGAACCGCGATCATTTCCTGGTCCTCGGCATGGTGATGCTCTACAGCGTCCTGCTTTTGTCGTTCAACTTCATCGTGGATATCCTCTATCACTACATCGATCCGCGCATACGCGCTGAAGATGGAGGAGGGGCTTGATATGCCGGACCGGTCCGCTACAAATTCTAAATCCGAAATTCTAAACAAATTTAAAACTCCAATGCGCCAAGCACAAAACGCAGGCGTGCGGATTTTCCTGGTTTTGTCGGGTGTTTTAACTTTATGCCTTTTTTGGGACATTGTTTCGAATTTAGAGTTTAGTGCTTCGAATTTGTCACTGCCATCCGCACTGCCGGCCGCAATGACCGGGCAGGGTCTGTATGGACTGGAGGTCGCCGCCAATGGCGCCTAACCCGGGCAGTGAGCGCTTGGGCCGCCTGCGCGACGCCCTGCGGGATCCCGTTGTGCTTGTGGCGCTGGCCGTGGTGCTGATCGTGGCCGCGGGTGCCGCCTCCACTTTCGTGAAGCAGGCCTGCTACCTCCGGCACGCGCCCATGCGGGAAAGCATCTTCAACATCTCCTACATCGATCGCACCTATATCAAGGCGCCCCCCGGCGACGGCTACCTGTGCGGCCGCGATGCCGACGGCATGTCCGTGGCCGAGCGGACCCTGGCCGGCGCGCGCATATCTCTGCTGGTGGGTATCGCCGGCGCGCTGGTATGCGTGGCCGTGGGCACGCTCTACGGCCTCATCGCCGGATACTGGGGCGGCATGGTCGACATGCTCATGATGCGGCTTGTGGATGTGGTCTATTCCCTGCCCTATATGTTCATCGTCATCATCCTGGTCAGCCTGTTCACCCGGTCGATCGCCATGCTCTTCGTCGCCCTGGGGCTGGTCTACTGGCTCGATGTCGCCCGCATCGTGCGCGCCCAGGTGCTCTCGCTCAAGGAGCGGGAATTCGTGGCCGCGGCCCGGGCCGTGGGCGCCGGGCACGGCCGCATCATCTTCCGCCACATCCTGCCCAATCTCACCGGCATCGTGATCGTCTACCTCACGCTCACCGTCCCGCGCCTCATGCTCCAGGAATCGTTCTTGAGCTTTCTCGGCCTCAATGTGCAGGGGCAGGAACATTCATGGGGCGCCATCCTCAACGAAGCCCTGGTGAGCTCGGCGGGCATCGACTGGTGGATGATCCTTTTCCCCGGTGGCGTGATGTTCCTCACCCTCGTGAGCCTCACCGTCCTGGGCGAAAAGATCGAGAAGATCCTTGGTGTTTGATCGACCGGCACCGGGTCAGGCCTGCCATCGTCGGCGCGCCCTTGACGCCGGCGTCCCCTGAGCGGGCAGGGTCTTTGCTTCTGGTACGCTGAAATCCCTGGCCCCGTGGACGGGGCCGTTCACGCAAAAAGTGCCTTGAAAATGCTTGCGTTGGAACGCGGCCGGGATATAATGGGAACCGGTCGAATCTTGGGGGGTATAACATGCGCCCTGTTTTCGCGTGTCTGCTTCAGTCGGCCACCAGGCACCATGGGGCATTCGCGGGGTTTATGCCCTCAAAGCGGGAATTGCGCCTGAAGCCCGGGAATAGGGCTCCGGTGTGGATATCTGTTCATCTGGTGGTCGTATCCAGTGAAAGTGAATGAGGGGCGCAGGCCGCGCGGCCGGAGATAAGGAGACGCGTATATGGCAGGTTATCGTTGTCCGGGGCAGAATGTCCAGTTCTGGGGGCCCAAGGATATTTACATCGTCCCCTGCACCAAGTGTGGCCATGGCATCGAGTTCTTCAAGGATGACATCAGTCGGCCCTGCCCGTCCTGCAGTGTATCCATCTACAACCCGCGCGTCAATTCCGGTTGTGCGCTGTGGTGTCCCAAGGCCGAGGATTGCCTGGGGCCGGAGCATTACGCCAGCCTTAAAGCCACGAAGGCGCTGGCTGAACAACGCAAGCACGACATGGAGGAACTGCTGAACCTGGTGCCGATGAAGGAGGCCGATGTCCGCCGCCTCCTGAAACAACTCTACCTGGAGAATGCCGACCCGTCGCGCCTGATCGACACCGACGGCCTCCAGGCCGTACGCGCCGAGAACCCCGACCTCTTCGAACGGGCAACCGGCTGGTTCCGCCGGTTCCAGGATGGCCGCCCGCGCTGAAAACCGCCCGCAGATCCATCTGCCACCCCGTGCCCCCATGGTCAATAAATATGTTCACGATTGAAAGGATCCGCCCATGCCGCACCGCCCCGTTCGGACCGCTGTTGTCATGAAGATCACCCCCGCCGGTGTCATCGGCCGGATCCTGGAGCTCCTGCGGGTCTTCCCCGAACTGGCCGAAAGCCTGCCGCTGGAATACCGGAGCGCGGCCTTCTGGCAGAAGACCTTCCGTCGCAATGCCCGGGCCAGGCAGTTCATGGCGACACTGCAGGAACTCCCGCTCTTCACCAACCTCGCCCCGCGCCAGTCCACGCGTGCGGCCTGGGAAAAGGTGATCGAGCCGGTCTACGGCATCCGCTCCTGCATCCGCATGCCCAAGCTCGATGTCATCATGAGCCAGAAATCCCTGCCCGTCACGCTTGCCGGCCTGGCGAACCTCCTGAACGGGACCGTGAAAACGGCGGAAGCCAAACCCGTCAAGCGCAAGCCTGTCCGGCGCTGGCGCGACCGGTTCGGCGTCAAGGAGGTCATCCAGTGCGTGCGGCCCGCGGAGACCAATGACTGGCTCCCCAATCCCCACCGGGGCACCACCACCTTCCAGCGCTTCCAGGGCGACGACACCTATCCCACCTGGGACACCAGCGACACACACGGCCCCACGCAGTTCACCTCGCTCAAACAGACCTCGGCGAATGTCAAGTACATCCCGCGCACCACGCTGACCTATATCCGCTGGCCCTGGCGCTGGCTCGAGCCGGTGAAGGGTAAGTACAACTGGGACATTATTGACGGTTCCCTGCGCACGGTGCGCGAGCGGGGCCAGACCGCGCAGATGCGGTTCCAGCCCTACACGCGGGCCATCGATTACGCGCAGGAGCCCAACCGCATCAAGGTCCACCCGCCCGAAAAGTCCGTGAATGTGCCCGACTGGTACTGGGCCACGGGCGCCAAGTGGATCAAGAAGGGCGTCTACACGGCCAACGAGCCGGACAGCAACGATCCGCTCTATCTCCGTCATTTCGGCGACTTCATCCGGGCCTTTGCCAGGCGGTACGACGGCCATCCCGGCCTGGAAAGCATCGATGTCGCCTACGCAGGGTTCTGGGGCGAGTCGGGCGGCAACTCCACGGCCGTCACGGGCGCCAAACTCTCCGATATCTACATCAACAGCTTTAAAAAGACCCAGCTCCTGACCATGCTGGGCACGGCCGGCGCGACCTATGCCGCGGCCCGTAAACGCGGTCAAGGGCCCGGCATCGGCTGGCGGGCCGACTGCTTCGGCGACCTGCGCTGGGTCGATGTGCCCGAGGTGCCGCAAAACCTCTGCTTCAACCACACCTACGACTCCTACCCCAAGGAGATCTTCGGCGTCGGCATGGACGAGATCTGGAAGACGGCGCCCATCACCATGGAGACCTGCGGCAATGTGGCCACATGGTTCCTGGGCGATTTCGACCTGGACTTCATCATGGACCAGGGGTACAAATACCACATGTCGGTATTCATGCCCAAGAATGTCTTCTTCCCCGAAAAGTACATGGACCGGCTGATCGAATTCGACAAGAAGATCGGCTACCGCTTCGTCCTGCGCCAGGCGCGCCTGCCTCTGGAGACCCGCCCCGGCACACCGATCAGCGTCGAGTGCTTCATCGACAATGTGGGCTGCGCGCCCATCTACCGGCCCTACCGCCTGGCCCTGCGCCTGCGGCAGGGGCGGACGATGAAAGTGGTCCCGTTCAAAGAAGACCTCCGGAAATGGCTCCCCGGCATCCGCTGGTTCAGCGAAAAGCTTACCGTTCCGGCCGGCTTCAAGCCCGGCGAAGTCAAGATCGACATCGGCATCATCGGCGCCGACGACCAGCCCAAGGTCTGGTTCGCCATCGCCGGTGGCCTGGTCGACGGGTGGCATCCGCTGACGAGCATTGATATCGTATAAAAAGGCAGTGGTCTGAAAGTCGGGAAGTCGGAAGGTCGGAAGGTCGGAAAGCCTGACAAACGGATAGATTGTCCATTCGGCCTTGGTACACCGCCCCACAATAAAGGGGTCAAAAGAGGGCGCGCCGGTACCACCGTGGCATTCTTTTCCGCTGTAGGGGCACGGCATGCCGTGCCCTCGCTTGCGCCGGCTTGTGGACGGAGTCGATGAAGATCCAGCCCGGGAC
>JBDREB010000295.1:0-18617 GCA_043820325.1 Planctomycetota bacterium
CTCCCCGGCAGGGACTTCCACCCTGCTGTCTGTGTGCGCTCCGAGGCGCACGGTTGGGCACGGCATGCCGTGCCCCTACCAAACAAGATCCGGCATGAACCAGCGTTCCGGAATCGGGTCGTTATGATGATTGAGATCTGACCCCTTTATTGTGGGGCGGTGTACTTGGCTCATAACTGGCGCCTTCCGGCATAGCCTTGTCATGACCACAACGGGGGCATACGAAGCTGTCTGGCCACCTGAGTGTGGTCCTAACACGCTTCGAAAGCCCTCTGGAAAACTAAAAGCCTCGTATTGCTTGGCCATGTCCCGAATGGCGTTAACTTAAGGTGGCCTTTTTATCTATTCCGCGCCGGTCGCATTCCCGTCCTGCACCGGCTCGGCGATGATGAACAGCCGGGCCCCCTCGGGCGGTTCCACATAAAAAAGGACGGCCGCGGCCGGTCCCCGGAGATGGAGCTCCCGGGAAATGGCGGCCGACTTGACGGGTGAATCCTTGCACTTGATCGCCAGGTGGCCGACCCCGGCCGCCTTGAAATACCGGTTCAGGTTCTTGTAGCTTATCGGCATGACATCCCGCACCTTGAACGGGGTCATGTAGTCGGCGCCGGCCGGGGTGTCTCCGGTGAGATAGCGGGCCCCGGGCGCCAGGAACTGCAGTCCGTGACGATGGGCCACCTGGGGCACCAGCCCGCCTTTGACCGCGGCCGTGCCGGGTTCGAACACGAACGCGCCGACGCCCTTCGCCACCGCGGTCGAACCTTCCATGTCCGTGGATAGCATGGTGCCCGAGGGGAGGAAGATCGCCCGCACCGTGCCGGTGTTGAACCGTCCATAACCCAGCAGGATCTCCTTGACTTCCCCGTGGAGGGCGATTATATCATGCGCATATTCGCCCGCATCGGGATCGATGGGGTGGAGGGGTGAGACCTTGACCAGGACATCCGGGCTCAAGGCCAGGATGGCCGCCACGCTCGCCAGCGGCGGTTCGTAAAGGTCCCGTGTCCGCTGGCCCGCCCCCTCGCGGCGCGACGGGTCGAAATGGTACGCGGCCGCGGGCGGGATCCCGGCCGGGAGTTCCGCTTCCACGAACGCGCACCGGTCGGCCAGCCCGTAAACGCCCAGGTTGTGCCGGGCCAATGCCAGTGCCAGTGGGTCGCGATCGACGGCGGTCACATGCGGACAATGGCGTGCCAAACCGAGCGTGGCACCGCCCGCCCCGCAGCAGAGATCGGCCGTGTCCAGCCCGGCGAAATAGGTCCGCCCCTTGAAATCGGCCACGACTTCCGATGTGGCCTGCTCCAGCAGGAGGGGGGTGAAGAGGAGTTCGCCCCCCCGGCTGAACTTGGCCGGCGCCTTGACGCGGGCCTCGATGAACCCCGCGATCTCCCGTGCCTGGTCGGGAGTGAAACGCCCGCGCAGTCGTTCAACCAGGCGGAGCGGCTGGTCGGCCAGAGGCCGGCATTGTTCTAGGAACGCGGCCTCCTCCGGCCGGCCGAGGGCGGCGATATCCGAAGCGGTCAGGGTGGTCATGCGGGTCTGCCTCCATTAAATGGACAGTACCATTATAGCCCCTGCGGCCGGTTTGGCAAGCAATCATCCGCCGGGAACTCTTTTTTTTGCTTGACTTGCGGGGAAAACCACCTATACTAAATGCCCGTTCGAGGGTCCGGAAATAGAATCGGGAGAAATTATGGCGGTCAAGACGATAATCCTTATGGAATGCGAAGAACCGCACGCGGTGAAATTCCAGGCCCTTCTGAAGGGGTCGCCTTTCACCTGCGTGGGCGTGGCTCCCGAGGGCCAGGAACTGCTCAAGGCCATCAAGGCCCTGAAAGAGGTCCCTGAGATGGCGGTGATCTCCGTGACCGTTGAACACGGCATGGACGGCGTATCCGTGGTGCGCGAGATCGTCAAGCAGAAGTTCGGCATCAAACTCATCGTGTCCTATACGATCGAAAGCAAGATGCGCCTGGTGGAAGCGCTCAAGGCCGGGGCCGTCGATCGCATCCGCAAGCCTTTCGAGAAGGATGACCTCCACAATCGTCTGACCAAGGTCCACCTGCTCAAAGGCACGGGCGGGGGGTTCTTCCGCAACAGCATCCGCCTGACCAAGCCGCTGCCCATCACATTCGCCAAGCCCGGGTTCTTTTCCAGGAAAATGGACGGCCGCACCCTGGATATTTCCGATTCAGGCTGCCGCATCCAGAGCACCGGCGTATTCGAAAAGGGCACCCAGCTGAAGATCGTGCTGGATGTGCCCGGCCTGGGGGCGATCAAGGTGCTCGGCCGGGTCGCCAATGCCGCCCACGACAAGATCCACAGCACATACGACGCCGGTATCGTGTTCATCGAGATCAGCGACAAGGACAAGGGCAAGCTCGAACGGTACATCATGGACGAGGCCGAGAAGATATAGCGCCCATCGGGAAACCATGCCCAGTATTGTCCGGTTGTAACTGCGGGGGCCTGGTTCAAAATATTATAAATCATACATCCCGCAACACTACTGGACGAAACCAACTGGTTCATTCCGAACTGGATTGCCCGATTCCCCCGGTCAAGCCGGAGGACAAGCTTATCGGGCAATGACAAGGTGAGAACGGCCGATGTCAATTATTTTCTGTCATCCCCCGGCTTGACCGGGGGATCCAGTCTTGGGTATGATTTCCCGGCCTTGCCATCACCCTTGCCCAAACCGGCTTCTTTACCATAGCCCTTTCCGTTCCCGGATAAGATGGGGAAGGGTCAGGAGGCTGGTTCGGGGTATGGCAAGGACAACGGTGGCGGGTTTTCATTCCCGGGCCTTCCATGGCGGACCGCACCCCAGCCATTTCATCCGGCTAAAGTGTTGCGAAATTGGAATTTACGATCCACATATCCCCCGCGTCCCTACAGGTCATCCAGGTCGATGCCGGCCTGGGCGGATAATTCCCGGTGCAGGGCGATAATGCGTGCGGCCGCGGCGGTCAACCCGGCCTCCGCCAGTCGTTCGGCACAGTCGGCGGCGGTCTGACGGGTGACGCCGCAGATCAGGTTGTCCGCATGCGCCACGATCCGGGCTTCCAGGCTGCGCGGCATGTAATCATCCGCCGGCAGGCCGGCGGCCACCGCCTCCGGAGCGGGGATGCCGGCCCCGATATGCGTGCGGATGATCGCCACCACCGCATCGGGTTGCCCCATGGCCGCGGCCAGGCGGGCGCCTTCCACCGCATGGCGCATCCCGTGGGTCACCGCCCGGCCCAGGTCATGGAGCATCGCCCCGGCCGTTACACGGGTGGGATCCGCACCCGGGATCCGGGCGGCGATGCGGAGGGCCAGGCCGGTCACGGCCCGGCAATGGGCAATCACTTCCGCGTCACAGCCGGCGTGGTGCAGCAGATCGGCCCAGGGCCGCAGGTCCTGATCGTCCATGCATGCTTCCATACCAGTCGTATTGTACGGGACGGCTGTGATCCGCCAAGCGAAAACGCCCGGAAAAGAAAAAAAATGACTTTACAAGCCGCCCCGGGGGGGTATAATGGGGCAGGTTGGTTGCGGCCGGTCAGAGTGTCCGGCCGGACCCCGTGACGGTCTTTCATGCGCGGATGAAACCTTGAAAAAGATCGCGGACAACCGCAAGGCCCGGTTCAAGTACGCCGTGGAGAAGACCGTAACGGCCGGCATCGTGCTGGTGGGTTCGGAGGTCAAGTCCGCCCGCGGGGGACATGTCCGGATTGACGAGAGCTACGCCCGCATTGTCAATGACGAGGTCTTTGTCTACGCCATGTATATCGGCGAGTACGCCTTTGCCGGGGCGGACAGCCATGAGACGGAACGGCGCCGCAAGCTTCTGCTGAAGCGGGCGGAGATCGTCAAGCTGAAGACCGGCTTGAACCAGAAGGGGATGACCCTGGTCCCCCTGGACATGTTCTTTAACGACCGGAGTTTTGTTAAAGTGACGCTTGGGTTGGTACACGGCAAGGACCATGCCGACCGGCGTCAAACGATCCGGAAACGCGAGGCGGAACGGCAGATCCGCAGGGCGATGTACCGGTGATGCTCTTTGAAAGATGGGGGTGAACAGATTTGACGGGGCGTTTGATACTTGGATCGCGATCTGAGGGCGCCGGGTGGCCTCATTAAAAACCTGGCAAAAAAACAACTGCTGAACCTACGTTCGCACTAGCCGCTTAACGCGGCCCGTCTCTGGTACTGACGCCTGCTAGGCGCCAGGGACAAAGCAGCAGGCTGGGCTGACTGCGCCCTTCCCGGGACGCTTAAGCCGAGAAACAAGCCGGGATGGTCTCCGGATCTCCGGTCACGCGGAACGTCGGGGGCGAGATACAAAGTGTGACTATGATCGTAGATGTCCCTGTTGAGGCGTACTCGGACGGGGGTGCAATTCCCCCCACCTCCACTTTATTTTTCCATTCCCCATTCCGGGTGTTGGGGCCGCATTATTCCTTGATCACGATCGTGAGCCCATCGGTATGCTCATCGAGCAGGATCAGCGCCCCCACCACCAATCCGAGATAGAGGGCTGTTTCCAGCAGGGCCATCATGGGGTTGCCGTAATAATACGAATCGTAATAATACCCGCCGGCGGCAGGTTCGGGCGCGATGCCCGCAGGCAGGGGGTGCGACGGAACAGGCATGGCTTCGAGACGGTGAGGGAAGGGGAGTGCGATGAGACCTGCGACCAGCACCAGGATGATGGGTATGCGCATCATAGACCTCCGATTGCGACCGCATATAGTATACATCATCTCCCCCCCGTTTGCCAATAAAAAATCACAGTATGCGGTCTGAAACGATCATTGCGCAGACCCGCTCGATCCGGTCGGGCCTGCCCGCCGGAGTCGCGCTGGTGGCGGCGGCGAAGACCCGGACCCCCGTTGAGGTGATGGCCGCCATCGCGGGCGGCATCGATGCGGTGGGTTTTAATTATGTCCAGGAGGGTCTGCGGGTCCACGCCGGCCTGGTGGCCGGTTTCGGGGAGGCCTTCACCGGCCGGAAGCTGCCCTTCCACCTCATCGGTCCCCTCCAAGCCAATAAGATCGGCAAGGCGCTCACCCTGTTCAGTGCGATCGAAACAGTGGCGGATGCCGCCACGGCGGCGGCCATTGACCAGCGGGCGCAGACGGCTGTGGCCGTGTTGATCCAGGTCAATATCGGGGGTGAGGCCGCCAAATCGGGGGCGGTTCCGGAGACGGTGCCGGCCCTCGCCGCGGCACTCAGGGAGCTGACCCGCTTGCGCCTGCGCGGCCTTATGGTGATCGAGCCGTTCGTGGAGGATCCGGATGGCGCCCGTCCCCATTTCCGGGCCATGCGCCGCCTGTTTGAAGCGGTGCGCGAACAGGAGGGGGCCGGGATCGCCGTCCTTTCGATGGGCATGAGCCATAATTACCGTGCGGCCGTGGATGAGGGCGCGACCGAGGTCCGCATCGGCACCGCCTTGTTCGGGCCGCGGCCGTGAGGCGGATCATATGAGCCGGCCGCTCCGGATCGCTTTCGGGCATTACGGCATCGGCGCCAAGGACGGCGTGAATACCGTCATGGCCCGCAATATCCGGGGGTTGGCCGCATACGGAGCAGGTGATATGCGGTTCACGCTGTTCGGCGGTGCCGCGGCCGGCATCGCTGATTATATGGGCATGCTCGGTGGTGCGCAGTCCGACTTCGTGGATATCCCCGGGTTCGATCCATCGCATGATGAACGGGATGTCAGCCGGCAGAGCGGCGCCGATTATATCCGGGAGGGCGCCGTCCTGGCGGCCGTGCTGGCCGAGACCCTGGAGCCCCATGACCTAGTCTGTTTTGAGAATACCACGGTCGGCAACCATCCCGCGGTGAGCTATGCGGTCCACGCCTATGCCCGGGCCTGTCTGGAACGGGCGCCGCACAAACGCTTCCTCATCCGGGCCCATGACTTCCTGCTCGATCGGCCCGCCAACCTGGCCAACGCCCGCAAGTTCGACGCGGTGCTGCCGGCGGGATTTGCCGGCTGGCGGGATGTGTTCTTCCCGCGTCTTTCCAACCTGGCCTACATCGGCCTGACGACCGCCGCCTGTGACCGGCTGGCCGCGCAGGGGATCGACCCCCGCGCCTGCCATTACCTGCCCAACGGCATCGATGACCGGCTGGCGATGCCGGACGACCGGTGCCGGGAGCTCCGGAGCGCGCTGGCCGGCCTCGGCGTGCCGCCGGCCGCCCGGATCGTCTATTACCCCGTGCGGTGCGTTCCGCGCAAGAATGTGGAAGAGGCCGTGCTCCTTATGCTGATGCTGGCGCATGTGGACCGTGCGGCCGGGGCGGGCACGGGAGGCGGGGAACCCCTGCACCTCATTATCAGCATGGACAGTCCGGAGCCCCGGACGGCGCCGTATGCCCGGATGATCAAGGACTGGGTCCGGCAGGAGGGGTTGCCGGTCACGGTCGGTTTCGGCAGCCTGCTGAGCTTGGAACGGGTCATCCGGCCCGATGGAACGATCCGCGAGTTCGGTGTCCCCGATGCGTATGCCATCGCCGACCTGGTGGTCACCACCAGCCTCCTGGAGGGTTTCGGCCTGGCCTACATCGAACCGTGGGCCCTGGGCCGCCTGGTCATCGGCCGCAACCTCCCCGCCGTGACCCGCGACCTGGTGGCGGATGACGGCCTGGACCTGGACCACCTGTATGACCGGCTGGAAACCGGGGCGGGTGATTTCGCCCACCTCGGCCGGGAGACCGGCGGGCCAGGCAATGCCCCCGATCCCGGCGCCCTGGCCCGGCGCTTTGAGTTCATCCTCCGGTGCCGCGATACCGCACGGTCGATGGATGCATTGGTGGACCGCAACCGGACCACCCTGGCGGCCCTCGCGGCGGTCATGGCGCCGGCCCGGCGGCAACAGCTTCTCGCCCGCAACCGCGAAGTGGTCATCCGCCGGTACAGCCAGGCGGCCATCAGCCGCCGGTTCGCGGCGATCATCGCATCCGTTTGCGGCGCCCCCTGACGGGCCCCGTCCCGTTTACAGACGGCGGCGGTTTTTTTCTGCATGGTTCCGCCCGTAGTCGGCTACTTCTTGAGCAGGTCAATAACCCGGTTTGACGAGCGCAAATCGGAATCCGACTTCAACGGACTGAACCGCGAGTCTTTCGTCCTGATCTCCGGCAGTGCGCGCAATATGCGCGCCGGTTCGGGGCTGACCTATATCGACCATGGCCCGGCCTTCAACATGTTCACACCCGCCCAGGTCGATGCCATCGACTGCGTCCGGGCGGATTACCAGGATACGCTTCCGGCCTTCCAAGACGCGGACGAGATCGTACAGTAGGCCCCTTCCGGGCTGGTCCGAGAAAATACTTGACTCCTTCCCTAAAGCCCGTATAATCCAACCTCTTACGCAAATTAACCCGTTGGAGGTTGGCATGGCATCCGGAAGGTGGCCGTCCCGGTCCGAAGCCGAGGCGCTCCTGAGGGAATACACGGCCAACCCCAATCCGATTAAACATGCCCTGGCCGTGGAAGCGGCGATGCGCGGGTGTGCGGCCCGGTTTAGTGCCGATGCCGATGCGTGGGGGGGGCTTGGCCTGTTGCACGATTTCGACTACGAGCAGTTCCCCGACCCCGCGCGCCATGGCCGTGAAGGGGCGCGGATCCTCACCGGGCGTGGATATGCCGATGACCTGGCGAGCGGCCTGCCGGCCCATATCGGGGCGCCCGAGGCCCCCCGGGCCACCCCGATGTTGCAGGCCCTCTGCGGTGGGGACGATCTGACCGGGCTCATCGTGGCCGTGGCGCTGGTGCGGCCATCCCGTAAACCGGCCGATGTCACCATCCAAGCGGTCCAAAAGAAGTGGTCCGAAAAAGGGTTCGCGGCAGGCGCCGACCGCGGCGCGGCCGAGCGGGGGGCCCGCGAACTGGGGCTGCCGCTGGATGAGTTTATCGGGCTGGTCCTGACCGCCCTGCAGGGCAGTGCGCCGGCCCTGGGGCTTTGAGCCATGCGCATCAGGTCTGCATTTGTATTCCCGGCCGTGTTGATTCTGTTTTGCCTGGTCTTCACCGTGCTGATCTATCTGGCCCAGCGGGAGGGCCGGATCCAGGAGGAACAGACCCGGCAGGACCAGCAGGCATTCTATTTCGTGAATGAAGGGATCGGCCGGTTCCGCCAGGAACTGGGCACGGTGTCCCAAAACCTCGATTCCGGCGCGTTGGAAGGTGCCATGCAGGCCTGCGGCGGGGCGGAACGGGCG
The DNA here is from genome assembly GCA_043820325.1 of Planctomycetota bacterium. Taxonomy (GTDB): domain Bacteria; phylum Planctomycetota; class JBDREB01; order JBDREB01; family JBDREB01; genus JBDREB01. The sequence continues at coordinate 8,215 of JBDREB010000295.1, forward strand.
TTGAGCGACATGGAGGGGCTGACGGTCAAGCTTTCCGATCGGGCCCGTCAGCCGGTGATGGACCGGCTGAAGGCCTGGCGGGGGCGGCTGACCGAGCTCAAGGACCGCCTGCAGAAGGGTGACGTTGACGGCAGCCGCCGGGTGATCGAGGGTCTCATGAAGGAATTGAAGGCGTAGTCATGGAAAAACGCATTGAAGATTTCCGCCATGCGCTGAACACATTGAAGCACCGGTATCCCGCCAAACGGCGCGTCAAGGCCTATTCGTTCATCTCGGGCCTTATGTTCGAGCTCGTCCTGACCCGGTGGCCGCAGAAGGATGCCGTACAACTGATCGACCGCATTGAACACCTGTATGTGGACTGGAATGAATTCCGGGTGACCTCCTTGAAAACGATCGCCAAACATCTGGGGCTGACGGTCCACGACCTCCATTTCATCGCCCGGGTCAAACGGGTCCTGCAGAGTATCGTTGATGCCGGCGGTTCATTCCACGACGCCTTCTTCAAGGACAAGCCCGTGGGCGAGTGCCTCGCCTTCCTCGCGGGGGCCGGACTGGACGAGGAGCTCGGTGCCGTGGCGCTGGTGACCTATCTGGGCCGGCCGGTCATGCCCCTCCCCGACGATGTGCTGCATGTGATCAAACGGCTGGGGCTGTTCCCCGCGAAATCGTCCCGCCAGCGTGTGCGGGCGTTCTTTGCCAACCTGAACGAGGACAAGGCCCTCGACCTCTACCAGACCTACCGGCTGCTCAAGGCCCACGCCGAGGCGGTCTGCCGTCCCAAGGATCCGGATTGCCAGGCCTGTGGCCGCGGCATCAAGTGCGGGCGTGCGCGTGTGTGAGGCGTTCCGTCCGGCGGTGATGGTCCTGGCGATCGGCCTGGCGGCCGGTTGCGGGGGGCCGGGGCCCGCGCCCCAAGCCCCCGTCCGTCCGGCCGTCGTGACCGTGGGCCGGACGCCTATGCCGGCCGGTATGCCGGTCCCGTCCGTCCGCCCGGTCCTGGAGGACCCGCCGGCCAGCCTGGCCGTCCCGCTGACCGAGGCGGACGAGCGTTCCTATCAGGCCCGGGCCCGGTTCCTCATGGCCCTGATGGCCGCTGATAACGGTGATACGGCCCATGCCCGGCAACTGCTGCGCGACTGCATCGGCCTGGATGACAAAAACCCGCTCTATCCCGAACGCCTGGGCCTGCTCCTCCTGGTCGATCCAGCCACCCAGCAGGAGGGGCGGGGGTTCCTGGAACGGGCGGCGGCGCTCGGGACGGATAACTCGGAGGTCTATTACCGGATCGGCAACCTCTTGCGGGAAGCCGGGGATCCGCGGCACGCCCTGGCGAATTTTACGATCTTCGTCGACCGGCTGCCCGTGCTGGCCGACCTGGCCGCACGGGCCGATTTCAGCATCCAGGCTTCCTATGACAGCCCCGGATACCGGGCGCGCTTGCTGTTCAATACCAAGAAGGCCGTGCTCGTCGACATGGCGCGGATGTGCCGGGAGACCGGCGACCAGGCTGGCGCGGTGCGGGTGCTCAGCGAACTGGCGGCCCAGAACGGCCGTGACGAGTCGTTCAAGGTCCAGCTGGCCGCGCTCCATGTCGAAGATGGGGATTATCCCGCGGCGTTGCAGGTCTTGAACGGGGTCCGCAACATGTACGACCTGGGGCAGGATGATTTTACGGCGTTCGTGATGTTCCATGGCCTGCTGGCCCGGGTGCCGGGGTTCTACCCCGCCGCGAACCGCCAGGCCATGTTCGCCAAGGTTAACGACGGGATCGATACCTACCTGACGCTCAAGGGGCCCAACGGCCCCGTACTGCTGGCCGGACTGGAGTTCGCCGCCGAGTATGCGGACCGGGCCCGGGCCGCCATCCTGGCGACCCGCATCATGGCCCTGCCCGATCCCGGGGAGAACGGTCGGGCCGCCATGGTGGTCCTGGCCGGAATGGGTGCGGCCGACATCGGGCTGGACCTGCTCTCCCGCCGGGAGACCGAGCGGGGGCTGGACCGGGAATACACGGTCATCAAGGGCCAACTGTCCGCGGTCGCTGACCCCGCCGCCGGCGAGGCGGTGGTGACACGGGCGGTGGCCGGGCTGGAAGCGCCGGTCCGGGCCGCCGTCTTCCACCGGACCGGGGTGTTTTTCACCGAATTGGGCCGGTTCGATGTCGCCGGCCGCTTTTTCACCCTGGCCCGGGAGACCGAGCCGGGCGCCTGTATTCATTTCCTGGCCCTGGTCGAGGCGCTCTTCCGCGGCGGCCAGCCGGACCAGGCCCTGACCATGGCTGAAGATGCCCTGGCCCGGAAGACATTCCCGGATGCCGCGTCCGCATTGCAGAACCTGGTCGGGTATTTCCTGGTGCTCGCCGGACGCGATGTGGACCGGGCCGTGGCCATGCTCCGCGAGGCGCATGCCGCCGCCCCGGACGATCCGGCCATCACCGACAGCCTCGGCTGGGCCCTGTTCACGCAGGGCGACATGGAGGGCGCGGGCCGGCTGCTCAAGGCGGCCGCGGTCGGGTCGGAACACGGGGAGATCCTCGCCCACATGGGGGATTACTGCCGGGCGGCCGGTGATCCGGCCGGGGCCCGCCGGAACTGGATCAGGTCGTATGTGTTGCACAAGGATCCGGAAGTGCTCCGGAAGATCATGGAAAGCCAACCCTGACCGGCCGATGCCGCCGGGGACAATTCCAAGGAGGAACCGATGTCGGGACATTCACACTGGGCCACGATCAAGCACAAGAAAGCGGCGGTGGACGCCAAGAAGGGCCGGGCCTTTTCCAAGGTGGCCAAGCTCATCATGAGCACCGCCCGGGCGGGTGCCGATCCTGCGTTCAACATCCGTCTGCGCCAGGCCATTGAAAAAGCCCAATCCAACAACATGCCCCGGGAAAAGATCGAAAACGCCATCAAGAAGGGGTCCGGGCAGCTGGAAGGCTTCAGCCTGGTCGAAGTGTCGTACGAAGGCTACAGCCCCGGCGGCATCGCCATCCTGGTCGATGCCCTCACCGACAACCGCAACCGGACCACGCCTGAGATCCGTCACATCTTCGAAAAACGGGGCGGCACTATGGGCGGGCCGAACTCGGTCGCCCGGAAATTCAAGCCCCGGGGGTTGTTCCTCCTGAGCGGCGTGACCATTGAGGAGGACAAGCTCCTGGAACTCCTTCTCGAAGCCGGCATGGAAGACTACAGCGCCATGGGCACGGGGGAATACGAGGTCTACACCTCGCCGGAAGGATGCGGGGCGATGAAGGCTTTCCTTGAGAAGGAAAAGTTCACATTCAAAGGGCAGATCGCCAAAGTCGCCATCGCGCCGATACCGGTCGATCTGGACACCTATCGCAAGGTCATTGCGATCATGGAAGAACTGGAAGAGCACGACGATACCCAGGAGGTGTACGCCGATTTCGATGTGTCGCCCGAGGTCCTGGCCGCGGCCGGTGATTGATACCGCGGATCGATGAACGGGGTGCTCGAATTCTGCCGGGGCAATCCGGTGCTGACGCTGGCCGTCGCGTATGCCGTGGCCGGCCGGATGGCGATCCTGATCGCCGCCGTGGTGCCGTTCATACCCCTGGCACTGGCCGTGACCCTGGTGATCGGCCTGGAGTTGATCCAGATCCCCGTCCTCTACCACGGCTATGGCCTCATCGGGCGCATCTACCGCCGGTTCCGCCCGGTGCCGCCGGCCCCAAGCGGCGCGCCGGAGAAGGCGAACCGCGGGTTCCTGCACCGGTTCCGGAGCCGCGGCGGCTGGGGCGTCTTCATTCTGGCCGGCCTGCCGTTCAAAGGCTGTGGGGTCTGGAGCAGCCTGCTTTTAGGGCGTATGCTGGTCCTGCCCCGGCTGCGGCTCTATCTCATCGTTGCCGGTGCCACCGTGCTGGGCGACCTAGCCCTGGGGGCCTGCGGCATCGGGGCGCGGCAGGCGGCGGCCGCCACGGTCCGCGCCCTCGACCTGCCGCCGGCGGTCCAGGCCCTGTGGCAGTGACCGGGACCGGCCATGGCCCGTAACAGCGCATCCAACCATTCGTTTTTGGACAAGTATCGGGATGAAACGGCCACCCACGCCTACAGCCTGGTGCTGGTCCTGCCCCTTATTCTGATCTACGAGGCCGGGATCCTCATGGTCAGCGAATACAGCTGGCATGATACCACGGTCCTGGCCAACGAGGCCATCGTCCTGCTCTTTGACCGGCTGGGCCTGGCCCAGGCGAACCTGGTGCCCGCTTTCCTGGTCATGGCCACCCTGTTCGGCCTGCAGTTCGCGACCGCCAAGCCGTGGCGGATACGTTTCGGCAACATCCCGTTGCTCCACCTCGAGTACGCCCTGTACGCATTCATCCTGTTCATCGGCGTGGTCTGGATGTTCCCGGGCGCCCTGGTCTACCGGTCCCCGGAACCGATCGATGCGCTCCTGTCGATCGGGGCCGGGATCTACGAGGAGTTCATCTTCCGCCTGGTCCTGCTCTCCCTCTGCATGGCCCTTCTGGAAAAGGGGCTCAAGGTGGAGAAGATGCGCGGCTTGGGTACCAGCGTGGTGGTCACGGCCCTGTGTTTCGCCGGTTTCCATTATATCTTGGGCGGCGATCCCTTCCGCTGGGGCGATTTCTGGGTCCGTGTGGCGGCGGGGATCTATTTCGGGATCATCTGCCTGACCCGCGGGTACGGCCTGGCGGCCGGCACGCATGCCGGGTTCAACCTGCTCATCGTCGCGTTTACGCGGGCCGGCATCCCGTCATGATGATCACGGAGATCTTCACCAGCATCCAGGGTGAATCGACCCGGGCCGGCCTGCCCACCGTTTTTGTCCGCTGCACGGGGTGCAACCTGGAGTGCGGGTATTGCGACACCGGGTATGCCCGCACCGGCGGCACGGTGATGACGCCGGATGCCATTCTGGTGCGGGTGGCCGCCTGCGGGATCCCGCGTGTGACCGTGACCGGCGGCGAACCGCTGCTCCAGGCCGATCTGCCCGACCTCTGCCGGGCCCTGGCCGGGGCGGGGATGGATGTGCAGGTGGAGACCAACGGCAGCCTGGACATCGGCATCCTTCCGGACGGCGCGCGGGCGATCGTGGATGTCAAGACGCCGGGCAGCGGTATGGAACGGCATAATCGGTACGCCAACCTGGCCCGGCTGCGGCCCGGGGACGAGGTCAAATTCGTCATCACCGGCCGGGAGGATTACGACTGGTCGTTGGCGGCCGTGCGGCGCCACGGCCTGCAGGGGCGGGCGATCCTGTTCTCGGCCGCCGCCGGCCGGCTGGAGCCGGGCCTGCTGGCCGACTGGCTCCTGGCCGACCGCCGTGCCGATATCTGGCTCCAGGTCCAGCTGCACCGGTACCTCTGGCCGCCCGGGCCGGGGCGATAAGTATTTCTGCGGAGATTTCGACCCTGTTTTTGCAGATACACCGGCCATCGGCTTACGGAAACGATAGGCGTAACGGCATACGGTTCACGGCTTACGGTCCGGATCAAGGCCGATTACCGTATGCCGTAGACCGTTTCGCCTATCGCAACCGTATACCGCTCTTGGGTTGCGGCCGCAGGCCGCACTAAGTACACCGCCCCATAATTAAGGGGCCAGATCTCAATCATCATAATGACCCGATTCCGGAACGTTGGTTCAAGCCGGATCTTGTTTGGTAGGGGCACGGCATGCCGTGCCCAACCGTGCCCAAAACAAGCGTCGTCCCGGGCTGGATCTTCATCGACTCCGTCCACAAGCCGGCGCAAGCGAGGGCACGGCATGCCGTGCCCCTACAGCGGAAAAGAATGCCACGGTGGTACCGGCGCGCCCTCTTTTGACCCCCCCCCCTTTATTGTGAGGCGGTGTATTAAGATCAAAAGTTGCAGGTCACAGAGCCCGCCCCCCGGCTTGACCGGCGGGGTCGCAAGTCCCAGGTCGATTAGGATCCGCATCGTCCCTCAACGGTATAGCCTAGGAATGCCATGTCCCGGGTCTTCACATAAGCCGGCCGGCATTTTTGCATTGACTCTCCAGGGCCGACCGGTATAATTATATCGACCTTGTGCCTGAACAATTAAGGAGGCCCGCATGGTTGCGAACGATGATGCAATGGATCGCCGGAAGTTCATCCGCGTCAGCAAGGACATTCCGGTGCGGATCACGATCCCCGACATTGACGGGCATGGCGTGGACGCCCATCTCGCCTCCGTGACCCGCAATGTCAGCCTCGGGGGGGTGCTGATCGAATTCGCCGCCATCCGCGAGGAGATGTGGAAAAAGCTCCATGATCCGGAAGTCCTCATCACGATCGAGATGTTCTTCCCCGAGTATGACGAACGGATCCAGGTCAAGGCCCGGGTCCAATGGATCAAGGAGGCCAACAAACTGCTGGCCCAGTATGCCTCGATCGGCCTCTATATCATCGAGGACATCGAGGTCAACCCCGATTTCCCCAATCTGATCCAGAAATTCCAGCAGATCGTCCAGAAATAGGTTGATGTCAATGAACGGCAAGCTCGTTTCGTTGCAGGGCAAGCTCGGTAACCGCGAGATCGAGATCGATAAAAAACGCAGTCTGGCCCTGGCCGCCCAGGGCGGCAAGCGCATCGCCATCCGGTTCGACGAACCCGGCGACCGGTATGTCCTGGAATCGCCCGATTATCCCGTGACCATCAACAACGCGGCCGCGACCAGGCGCGAACTGAACGACGGCGACATTATCGATGTGGGCGAGAACCGGTTCCGGTTCGAATATACCTCGTCCCGCAAGCGGGGCGACGCCACCGCCGCCGTCGACCAGGGTGATATCCACGACACGGAGCGGGGTATTCCGCCGGTGGACGATGAAATGGATGTGACCGATACCGTGCAGGCCGGGCATGTCGAATTCTGCCAGGAGTGCGGCGTCCCCATCACCACGATCGACATCCAGAAGAACCGCGCCCGCAAGGTGGGGTTCAAGCTGTTCTGCAGCGACTGCTATGCCAGGAAGTTCGACCAGGGCAAGACCGCGCCGGCGGCGGCACGCGGCGCCGCCGCGCCCGGCACGCGCGCCGGACGCAGCGGCGGGACCGCCGGACGGGCGGGCGGCCGTGACCGGCAGACCCCCCGGGGCGGCACTCCCGGCGGCGCCCGGCCCACGGAACGCAAGGCCGCCGCGCGGGGCACGGAAGTCGTTGCGCCTCCGGCGGCCAAGCCCGCCGCCCGCAAGGAAGCCGAACGGACCGACGGCCGGCGGGCGGGTGCCACCGGCCGTCCCGGGACCGAACCCCTGAACGCCCCCGCACCGGTCCGCGCGGCATCCGGTCCGGCCAGGACCCCGGTCAAGGCCGGCGGATCGGAAATCCTGGAGCCGCTGGAGGACGAAACCCCGCGCCGGAAAGAGCGTCCGGCCCCCCCGGCGTCCGGGAAGGCGGAGGCCCCCCGAGCGGCCGAAAAGACCGCGTCCAAGAAACCCGTGACGGACAAGGCGGCTGCGCCATCGGCCGTTTCGCGCCGTTCCCGCGGGCGGGCCGAGAGCGATGAACCGGCCGGACCGCCCAGGCCGAACCCCTTTATGGCATTCTTAAGCGTGCTGGGCCGGATCTTCAAGGGTATCCTGGGCGGTATTGCCGCGGTCCTCAAGGCCATCGGCCGTGCCATCAAACGCTCCGGGCTCAAACGGCAGATCCGTGCCAACCTGTTCAAGATCGGCACGGAAGTCCATCGCAATCCCGCCAATATCCTGGTGGCGCCGGACACGGTGCTGGAGAAGGCGGCCGCCCTCAAGGCCGCCCATGTCAAGGACCTGCCGGCGGCCGACCGGGCCCGGACCCAGACCGAGTTCGGACAGCTGGTCTATGACCGGTGCATTGCCGACCCCGGCGATATGCCCATTCTGCGCTACCTGGCGGCCATCGCCAAGATCGAAGCGGAACTGGAGGCGCTGAATAAAGGCGGGACCCAGCCTGTCCGCGAGCGCCTTTCCGGCCGCCATCGGGCCGCGGCATCCGCCCCGGTTTCGGAGAGCGGCGCGGCGATGACCCCGGCCGCCGCAACGCCTGAAACGCCCGCCCCGGCCGCGGCATCCGCCCCGGTCGCGGAGACCGGCACGGCCGCCAAGGCCTGATATACGCCGCCGGCGCCGCCTGGGAAGGGGAACGCATGGAGTATTTCATCGCCGCGCTCTTGGTGGTCATCCTCGTCCTGATCGTGACCGGCCTGCTCCGCAACGCCCCCCGGCGGGGCGAAGAGGCCCTGCGCAACGCGGTGAACGAACAATTCATCGCTTTCCAATCCTCGATCCAGCAGACCATGGACACCACCCGGCGCGAGGTGGAATCCTCCAAAACGGTCCTTTCCCAGAACACCATCAAGACCCTGGAGACCATCAAGGCGATGGAAAAGACCCTGCAGGAGGTCATGGCCCACCAGGAAGAGGCCCAGAAACTGGGCGGCGACCTCAAATCCCTCTTGGAAAAACCCAAACTGCGCGGTAATTACGGCGAGGAGATCCTCGAGGAAATGCTCGATCGGGTCTTGCCCAAGGGCATGTGGGAGCGGCAGTTCATGATCGACGGCCGGGACATGGTCGACGCGGTCGTGCGGTACCGCGGCGTGATCATCCCCATCGACGCCAAATTCCCGCGCGAGAATTTCGACCGGTTCCAGGCGGCCACCGACGCGGCCGTGAAGAAAGGCCTCTGGAAGACCTACGAGGATGCCGTGCGCGTGCAGATCCGGTCGATCGGCGCCAAGTATGTCAAGCCCGACCGCGGCACGGCCGAATTCGCCCTGATGTTCATCCCCGCGGAATCGATCTATTATGAAACCGTCGCGGCGGGTAACGGGTTCAACGAGGAGAGCGACCTGTACCGTTTCGCCCGCGAGCAGCGCGTGTTCATGGTGAGTCCCAACACTTTTTACGCGTTCCTGCAGGTCCTCATCCTGGGCATCCGCAACCTGGAGATCATCAAGAGCGCCAAGGCGCTGCAGGAGCACCTGGCCGCGATCGAGCGGAGTTTCGGCCAGTTCTACGACCGGTTCGAGGATATGGGCGCGCGCGTGGAAAAGGCGGCCGAGGCCTACCGGGTGGGGAAGGGGCATATCGAACGGTTCAAAAAGGGGCTCGAGGCGACCATCCGGCTGGAGCTCAAGGACGATGCCCCGCCCCCGCTGCTGCCGGGGAGCGGGACGCAGTAACGGCAGGGGTAAAACGGAAAAGCCGGATCAGGAACTCATTTTAAATTTGGCATTTCAGATTTCCTGATCCCTATCCGTAACCGGGCGTGTTTTTCGGAAAAAGGTTTGGCGCTTTTTCCGACCCACAGGTGATTGTGCGGGGAACATCCGGATGTCAACCGCGTAGGGGCGGGTTTCAAACCCGCCCCTACGGTAACCACCCAAACCGGCCTATGGTTGATTCATGCGCCTGGCTGACGCCAAAAAGTGCCCAAGCATTTTCCGCCGGGATCAGGAAATCTGCGATTACAACCCTTTTCAACGGCCCAACCGAGCCTTTAATCGTCACCGTGGAGCGCATCGTGCTGTGTTCGGCATGATTTAGGCTCACCAAGCTCATTGGGCACATGAGCTTGTTCCAGAATGCTGGTTCATATGGCCGAAATGCGCCACCAATTTTCGCTGGACCGGCACCTCGTGGGGGTGGGACAGTACAACATCAAAGACCGCGCCAAAACTCGCCGGCAGAGTTAGCTTGTCCGCTACAGATGTTTTGAAATTTGGTCGATTGCCAATTTTATTGCCGTATATTCCTCATCATGTTCGGCACATTTTACCATCTGCGCTTTTAATGAATATATTCGATACCAAGCACGGCTCGGGCAAGGCACAATCCATTCCATCGTTCCCCGGCATCATCCGACGACAACAACATTCCGGCAATTTCTGCTGCTTCGTTCAATTCCTTTTCATTGAGCACTCGACCTGATGGGCCACAACATATCCCTCCAAGAAGTATTAATCCAGCACATGTTAAATGGAACCAGTTTGCCCTACCCATATTATGGTGCTCCCGCAAGCTTTAAGCCCCCTTGGGACAGGAACGGTACCTACACTTCCAACTTTTCCTTTTTTCCAGTGACTGAACGGCCGCGGCCGGTACGGGCCTTATCCAACGCTTTCAGGCGCTTGATATATGCCTAGATATCGTTACCGCAGGCCTTGAAGATCTTGGCGCGGGCCCGGTGGACTTCGGCCACGATCGGATCGTCTTTTACGGGCATGTTCATCACTCCTTGCTTTGGACCGACAACTCTTCGGGGGTCAGCACCAGCGGGGTCGGACGGTGAGGTAACTGCAGATTTCCTGATCCCGGCGGAAAATGCTTTGGCACTTTTTGGCGTCAGCCAGGCGCGTGAATCAACCATAGGCCGGTTTGGGTGGTTACCGTAGGGGCGGGTTTCAAACCCGCCCTTTATTGCCGTTTCGCGA
>JBDREB010000296.1:0-7180 GCA_043820325.1 Planctomycetota bacterium
AAGGGACATGATCTTCCGTCCGCATCCGGCGTTGCTCGTCGACGCCGGATCTTTCCATTGATACGGCTCCTCCTCGCGCCTTGGCTGCGGACGGAATCTCTATGTCGAAATGGATACTTTATTCATTTACGGGCACTAAGACCAAGTGCAACCATGCCGCCGCCAAGGAGCGCCCATGACGGACACCGCCGAACGGACCGCCGGCCAGGACCTTGACGACTTCAAACGCCCCGCCCTTCCGCCCGATGTCGAAGCCTGGCTCGCCCCCCTGCTCACCGCCGGGGAGTCCGTCGCCGCGGTGATCTTCGCGGATATCGATACCGAGGGGCGGTTCACCGAGCAATGGGTCTGCCTGACCGACCGGCGCCTCTTGGTGTTCACGCCGGGCGGTGACGCGCATGACGCGCGGATCATATTCGAAATGCCGCTCGACCGGATCGCCGGGGCCGAGATCCTGGAATATGTCGGCTCGTGCGCGTTCCTTGTCCGGGACGCGAACAAGGGCTACGAGGCCGCCCGGTTCTCGTTGGGATCGTTCCACGAAGCCTCGGACATGAAGCATATCATCCAGGAGATCATCCGCGAGCGGGAGGCCGGCCGGCCCATCGACAAGGTGCCGCCGCCCCCGGCCAAGCCGACCGACCGCTGTACCAAGTGCGGCCGGGTCATGCGGCACGAGATCTGCTCCCACTGCCTTGACCGGCGGAAGATCCTGACCCGGCTCTTCGCCTACCTGCGCCATTACAAATGGTACGCGGTCCTGGGGCTGACGCTGACCATGGCGATCACGGCCCTGGGCCTCATGCCGCCCTACCTGACCAAGGTGCTGGTGGACGACATCATCGCCCCGCGCAACGCGGGCCTGCTGCCGACCGTCATCCTCATCCTGGCCACCACGCATGTATTCTCGGCCATCATCAGCGCCTTCCGCTCCTATGTCATGCAGTGGCTGGGCAACAAGGTCCTCTTCGACCTGCGGGTGGAGCTTTACGACCACCTGCAGCTCCTGCGCCTCGCCTATTACAACAAGCGCCAGACCGGCCGCATCATGTCGCGCGTCACCGGCGACCTCGGCCGCCTGCAGTACTTCATCGCCGAAGGCTTCCAGGAAGTGCTGATCAACATCATGACCATGATCATGATCGCCGTGATCCTGGCCTTCATGAACTGGAAGCTCTTCCTGCTGGCCCTGGGGCCCGTGCCAGTCATCGCGGTCGCCACCTTCGTCTTCGGCCATAAGATGCACACCATGTACCACCGGCTCTGGCGCCGCATGGCCGGCCTCTCGGCCATCCTGGCCGACACCATCCCCGGCATCCGCGTGGTCAAGTCGTTCGCCCAGGAGGGCCGCGAATCGACCCGGTTCAGCGACTACAGCACCGACCTCTTCCAGCAGGAAATGCGGGTGGTCAAGGTCTCGAGCGGGTTCCACCCGTTCCTGGGGCTGATGACCGGCCTTGGATCGGTCATCATCTTCGGCATGGGCGGGTACATGGTGGTCCAGGGCGATACAGCCATCACCGTCGGCGTGCTGGTGGCCTTCACCCAGTACCTGTGGCGTTTCTACCAGCCGATCCAGCAGTTCGGCCAGATCAACCACCGCTTCCAGCACTGCATCACCTCGGCCGAACGCGTGTTCGAGATCCTCGACTCGGACCCCGAGCCGCTCCATGTCCGCGGCGGCACCGTGCTCAAACCCATGCGGGGCGCGATCGAGTTCAAGGAGGTGCGCTTTTCCTACCTCCCCGGGCAGTACGCCCTGGATGGGATCTCCTTCACGATCAAGCCGGGCGAAATGATCGGCCTGGTCGGCCCCAGCGGCGCGGGCAAGTCGACCATGGCCCACCTGATCGCCCGGTTCTACGATGTGGACGAGGGCACGATCCTGATCGACGGGCACAACATCCGCGACCTCGACCTGCACGGCTTCCGCCGGCAGATCGGCGTGGTCCTGCAGGAACCCTACCTGTTCCACGGCAGTATCTGGTCCAACATCGCCTACGCCGACCCCGACGCCTCGCCCGAGAAGATCGTCGCCGCCGCCCGCGCGGCCAATGCCCACGACTTCATCGCCGCCCTCCCCGACGGGTACGATACCCTCATCGGCGAACGCGGCCAGACCCTCTCCGGGGGCGAACGCCAGCGGATCTCCGTGGCGCGGGCGATCCTGCGCGACCCGCAGATCCTCATCCTGGACGAGGCCACCGCGTCGGTCGACACGGAGACCGAGTTGCTCATCCAGACCGCGCTGGAACGGCTGGTGCAGAACCGCACGACCATCGCCATCGCCCACCGGCTGTCGACCCTGCGCAAGGCCGATCGCCTGGTGGTCCTCGAAAAAGGCAAGCTCAAGGAAATGGGCACCCACGACGAACTGCTGGCCTCCGGCGGGCTCTACCACCGGCTGTGCGACATGCAGTCGAAACTTTCGAAAATAAAGGTCCTGTGATGGCCGGCAGACACGATGGCGGGAACACAATGGAACGCGCACCGGTCTTCACCGAACGCAGCGTGACGGGCGACCGGGTGAAGATCTGGGAGAACGACCTCAAACAGTTCTGCGTCCGGATCGACGACCAGGAGTTCACGGACCAGGTCCCCCGCCGCGCCTTCCCGCTCTCCGGGAAGGCCGACTATGTCTGCCTGCTCAACAAGGAGGGCAAGGAGACGGTCATGCTGACCGAACCGCACCGGCTCGACCGCGCAAGCCGGGAAGTCCTGGAGCACACCCTGGCCCGCATGTACTACGCGGCCACGATCCTGCGGGTCGACTCCGTCGTCGAAAAGATGGGGGTCAGCCGCTGGGAGGCCCTGACCGACCGGGGTTACGCCCGTTTCGAAGTGATCGACACCGAATCGATCCGCAAGCTGAAAGGCGGCCGGGTGGTCATGACCGATGCGGACGGCAACCGCTTCGAGATCCGGAATGTGGAAGAGCTCGATCCCGCCTCCCGCGACCGCGTCTACGCGGAGATATGACCTTGCGACCAATGATTGACAGCTGCTTGGAAAAAAGGTGCCTGTTCATCCGAATGAAACGGTTTGAGGTTGTTTTTCCATGGTAATGACAACAAAACCCGATCGGGACCTGGATCCCCCGGTCAAGCCGGGGGATGACCGAACAAATGACAGGCCGCGTTATATTCCTCCCATGTCATTGCCCGGCTTGACCGGGCAATCCAGTCCGGGTATCCCTTGCGGCTGCTTTATTCGGCTAAACCGTCATAACAAAGGAACCGACCATGACCGCCGATGATCCGTCCAGCACGACCTATGCTGTGCGCCGCCAGGCCCGCGGCGCCGAACCCGCCCTCGCCTCAGGCGCGTGGAAACGGCGCCTCATCGCCGGGGGGAGCGCCCTCACCGCGGCCCTCCTGGCCCTGGGCGGCCTCGCCGTCTACCGGTCCGTCACCTATGTGGGCACCATCCGGGCCGAGGTCCAGGCCGTGACCGTGGCGCTCTCTCCCGATTTCGACGCCCCCGTGGCGGAGGTCATGACCGCCGAATGGACGAAGGTCGCCCGGGACCAGGAGCTGGTCCGTTTCGACGACTCCGCCCGCCGGGCGGAACTGGCCGCGGCCGAGGCGGGCGTGATGCTGAAACAAAGCCGCTATGGATCGGCCGAAACGGATGTGACCGCCGCGCAGGCCGCCCTCGCAACGGCCCGCGTCCGCTTCAAGGAGGAGACGCGCCGCGCCGGGGCCGAACGCGGCGGCGCGGAAGCCCGGCTCAACCACCTGAAGAACGGCACCCGCCCCGAAGAGATCGAAGCGGCCCGGGCCCGGCTCGATTCGGCCCGGGCCATAGCCGCCCTCAACACGCTCGAATTAAAGCAGTCCCAGCAACTCTTTGAACGCGGGATCGAATCGGGCGCCAATCTCGAGATCCGCAAAACCAAGCTCATCACCCAGAACAACGCGGTCCGCGAGGCCGAACTCGAACTTGCCGGCCTCCAGGCCGGGCCGCGGGCAGAGGAGATCGAGCAGGCGCTCCAGGCACTGAACGCCCGCGACGCCGACCTGGCGCTGGCCCGGGCGGCGGAGCAGGACCTCGCCCGGCTCGAACACGACCTGGCGGGCAGGGAAGCCGGCCTCCGCCAGGCCCAGGCCGAACTCGACCAGGCCCGGGCCGATGTCGCCATCCGGCGCGGGGCCCTGGAACGGACTGTGCTCAGGAGCCCGGTCGACGGCACGGTCACCCGCATCTATTTCAACCGGGGCGAAGTCGTGCGCAAGGGCGAAATAACGGTGGAACTCACGGACGATGCGGGCGGCCGCTGGGTCGAGGGTTTCGTCCTCGAGAAAGACGGCGACCGCATCGTGCCCGGCCAGAAGGCCCGGGTTGAGATCGGAGTCGATTCCGGGCATTATGTCGACGCCGTCGTCGACTGCATCGGCTCGGCCAAGGGGCATGTCGAAGGCAGCCGGGTGCGCGCGTTCACCGAAACCGGCACCTACGGCCGACCGGCGCCCGTGTGGGTCAAATTCACCCTGGCCGGCATGGATACCATTCCCCGGCCGGGAACATCGGCCCAGGTGCGGATCACGGTGAGAAATTGATCTTATGAACACAGGGAGCAGGCAAAAGACGGGAGAACCCCACCACGACAGCGGGCGACCAAGCTCTTAAACCCAAACCCGGCATGGTTGGGTAAGTTGGGTTAGCACTCCCGATTTGAGCCGATTGCCGGAGCGTCAGCCGGTGTTGACACTCTCCGGTGCGTCATCATTGAGCCCCAACGCCTCCCTGCTGCACGCCGTCCAAAGCCCCGAACCAAGGTCCCTCAGCCACTTTGAAGCATGCCGCTTGCGCCGGGCACCCCTGTATCCGGGATTCAGCCGCTCATCATAGAATTTCCGCACATACTCCGACCGCCCCACCACCTTGCCCAGGATATATTCCCGGACCTTCTCGCCAAAACTGCCGGCTTTGATCCCCTTCGCTTTCAGCTCTTTCTGCATCGCCTCGGTTATGACCAACCCATGCGTCTTGCCCTTGTGCGGTCTGGCACCGCTGGCATAAACAAGCGCTGTATAGGTCTGGAGCAGGCCGTTAAGGTCGCTCTTATCCGCGCCTATCCCTTCCGCTATCAGGCTTTGATCGATCAGCCCGTCCTTATTGCCCTTCTGAAGGTAATTGAGACTACAGTAGGCGTAATCTTCGGGCTTTTTGACCATTGAAGCCCGGAAGGCGTTCAGCTCGATATACGCCGCGCACATCGCCAGGCTGTAACCTCTTTCCACGATCGTCGAATGGAACCGCCCTTCCCACAGGGTCCCCTGCAACTCCCTGGCCTTGTTATGCCGCACGCTGACATGATGGTTCAGCCGCTTCATAAAGCTGGAGAGGTCGGTAAGTTCCTTGACCATATACGCCTGATGCTCGGGATTGGTCGCATCTTTCTTCCAGACCGTCCCCTCATGGTAGGTGTTCCACCGCTTCATCGCCTCTTCAGGCCGGATGTCTTGGGGATCGGCGAACCGCAGGATCAGATGGTAGTGCGAGCTCAACACGCAATAGGCCCCGTATTCCACGAAATAGAGCATTTTAAGCTTCTTTAAGTGCTTGACGAACTTCTCCTGCAGACCCTCTTCCAGCCGGTATTGACGGGCATTGACCCGCGTCACAACATGGTAGGCCGCCACCTTGCATCCGGGCATCTTGATCCGCTTCATCCGCGCCATAGCGACCCTTTCACTTTTCCTGCATTTTCCAAGGCCAGGCCCCATTTCAGACCGGACCGGGAGTGATGAGCATCTTTAGTCATATTGGTTTCTGTTTTCATGCCATAAACCATTATATCCGTCCGCCGCCATTGTCAAGCCCTTTTATCAGGGACAGTCACTGTTCAACGGTCGAGCAGGACCGATATCGGCCGGCGGATCGAGCGGGAGCTTAAGGTGTCATTACAGGAACGGGCGGGATCATGAGCGGAGGTCGCACATGTGGAGCGGAACGATCGGCGGCTGCCTCTTTCCTGCAAACACCGTGGGAGAGATAAGGTGCAAAAGTACCACTGTCCCCAACTCCTGGCTGTCCCCAACTCCTGGCTTCGCGAACGCCATCGGCTTGGCCGGGGGGCTCATGTTTGGGGAAGGGATCGTCCTGCTTGTGCACGGTCTCAAGCTTGGTCTGCGGCCATTCCCGTTCTACGCCGATACGGCGTTCTGTCTGTTGCTCGGGGCAGGCATCTGGATGTTGAGGAAAGAAGCTGGATCTAAGCCGCTGTGGTGAGAAGCCATGCTGGAATTTGTCACCCGCTGTATGACCTTTTGACCCTGGAATCAATTCCGTACCCATTGGGTGCGGAATTGGAGCATTGGGGAATTCTCCACCCAATGGGTGGGGAATTTGAAAGCGGTCCTGAAATGTAACATAGAACTGCTTGAAATACCAGGAGGTGTTTGTGACTGAATTCGCCTGGAACAGGTGTGGTAATAGTGGCCGGCCCGTAAATCTCGGGAATGCGGTTGATTTCAAATCCACCCGACCCGGTCCCGGCTGGAAGTCTTCACCTGGCTTGCTTTTTGAGGGTCTTCACCCCGGCCTTTTTCTTCCTGATGTCAATCAGCCCCTGTGGCGTTCTCTTGAAAAGAAGGAGCGGTAGAAGAATCTCCCGCCAATCGTCGATCGTCCCGTTGACCCCGCCAATCTCCAGGCCGTCTTCGTCATAGTAGACCGCGATCTTTTCCTCGCAGCAGCCGCACTTGAGAAGGTAGCGAGGCGACCTCTTCATCTTTGCCGCTTGGTGGTAGATACGAATGGCAGGATACTCAAATCGTGAGGTGTCATAGAGCCGGTTTGCGCGTTTAAGGACTTGCATGTGTGCCTCCTATTTCGGGACTTCCCCATTCAGGTCAACCTTTTCGCACCCTTCCTCGATCGCCTTCGCCATGGCGGCAAGATCGCTGCGCTTGATGGCCCCGCTGAATTTGAGTAATGCCCGCCCCAGAGTTGGGGACAGTGGTACTTATGCACATTATCTCCGATAAGAACACTTGACAAATCTCCTGATGGGCGACGATTAGACTTGAGGGTCCGCGACGATTAGAATTGCGGTAATTGGAGGTTATCGCAGTCGCGGAGGCATATACTATCCGGCATTTGAATTGGGAGTGCCGGATGATCAAGGACCCTCAAGTAAGGAGGCTATGTATGATTCGCCCAAGCGAGCGGAATT
>JBDREB010000297.1:0-3145 GCA_043820325.1 Planctomycetota bacterium
GGGACATGATCTTCCGTCCGCATCCGGCGTTGCTCGTCGACGCCGGATCTTTCCATTGATACGGCTCCTCCTCGCGCCTTGGCTGCGGACGGAATCTCTATGTCGAAATGGATACTTTATTCATTTACGGGCACTTACACAAAACAAAAGAATCAAAATGTGATCCCGACTTTCCAAGATACTGTTAGAAGTGGGGAATGCGGATAAGGGGATCGTTTCCTTCATCCGTATATAAATAATCACCCCGCCAATCGTAATGTTTGGTTTCATGGTTATGATAGATTAAAGATGTAGCCACCAATAATCCAATGTGGAAATCACTGACAAAATGATTGGCAATTCCTTGGTAACCAATGCCTACCACACCTTGAGACACAGAATATGATTCCAATTCTTTAAAGTTATATGAGTTCCCCATCCAGATATCGGTGTGGTCAGTTTTAATTGTTAGCTGTTGCATCGTAAGGGACCAAAACCTTCCATGAGGAGCCGTTGAAGTGTAATGTCGAAATGTAGCACCAACCAATGTAGCACCAACCAATGTCGTTTCCTCTCTTTCATCATTCCAATGGTCTTCATGGGTTTTTAGTGACGATGATAAAAAACCGATCGAAGTCTTGGGGCTCGTTTTGATTTCCCACTCAAGACCGAATACTTTTCTCGTTACTTTTCTCGTAGATGAATAAGCCGGTACAAATCCCACCCCCCCCGAAGGGTCCATGGCCATTAACGCAAATTTAACCGTATTTCTTCCCCCATGATATACCTCACTTACCGCCTCGGCCGCCTGATATGTGCCAATGTTCGTCTCGTTTCGCAATGTATTGTCGGCGTCGGCATTATCCGGCTGTTCCGGTTCTTTATTAAGGAGGGCTTTCTTTTTGAACAGATCTTCTTCAAAGTCAAATATGAACAAATCAGTAACCTGGGCCGTGAGATCTTGCGCTGGCACCGGGAATTCGGCGGCCGTCAGTTCCGTGAGCGCCTTCCGCAGGGGTTCGACAAGGCCGGCGGCGGCCCGGTCATAGACCGCGGCCAGGCGGCCGGTCTCATTTCGCGCCTCCCGCTTGACCCGGGCCTCGGCGGCCGACCGCCGCTTTCTAAAACCCGTGGCGGTCTCGGTCGCGCCGCGGTCAGGGACCGCGCCCAGGCGGTCCTGCGCGAAAGCCTCGGCCGCCTGCTGGGCTTCGGCGCCCGCCAGGCGGGCCAGCTCCGCCACCGCACCAATCGCCTCGTTCAGCGCCTTGATCCGCCGGCCGGCTTCCGCGGGCGTTTCGGCCGGCGGGGCGTTGTTCACGATCGCTTCCAATCCGGCCAGATGTTCCGCCACCGCCCGGGCCAGTTCGGCATCGCGGCTGTCGCAGGCGGCCAGGTAGGCCGTGACCCGGCCCTGGGCCTGGTCGCGTTCCCCAAGCCACGCTTCCGCCGCCGCCGCACGGTTCAGTGCGGCCGCCCGTTCGCCGGCGCGGTCCGCATCTCCTTCCGGGATGGCCTGCGCCAGGGCCAGGCATTCCTCGCGGACCAGTTCGACCCGCGGTGGCATGATGAATGTGCCCGCTCCCGTGCAGGCGCCCAGGACCGCCGACTGGGGCAGTTCCCGACCACGCAGGGGCTGGGCCCCGACATGGCCGGCCAGCTCACCGGCCGTGAGGAAATCGCATGGCCCCTCCAGGGCCCGGACCAGCCGGCCGCTGAAAGTCTCCTCCCCGCCGTCATCCGGCCCGGCATAGAGGATCTGCCGCACCGGTTCCCCGGCGAGCGCCTCAAGGGCGGCGGGATCGCGGGGGGCCGGGTCGAGGGATGCCCGGCCGGTCCCGACCAGAATCCCGGGACAATCGGCATCGATGATGTAGAGGATGTGCCGGGCGGCGAGCGCCCGTGCAACATCGACCGTGAGGAATTCCGCGGTTATGTTGGACGCGGCCACGGCCGGGTCGCCGTCATAGGGCACCAGGTAACTTGTGCCGTCCACCGTGCAGGCGCGCGTGGCCCAGTAAACCAGCAGGCCGTCGCCCTCCCCGACCCGGCTGAGTGTCTCCAAAAACAGAGTCCGGACCGCCTCGCGCGTGGCTGCCCCGTCGTACAGGGTGTGGATCTCCGTAAAGGCATACCGGTCCCGAAGCGCGGCGGCCACCGCCTGTGCGCCGGTGACCGCACGCCCGGCCGCTTCGGCCGGCATTTGCTGGTACACATCGACCGCCACGACCACGGCGTACAGCCGGTCATAGACCCGGACCGCGGATGGGCCGGCGATCACGACCGTCCCGCTGACATCGAACGCGGGGGGCGGCTCCTGGCCGCATACGGCCGCGACCGCGAGCAGGACCATGACGATCCTTAAGGATGCGCGATGAATCGGTTGCAACCGCTTGTTGCCCATGGATACCCTCTGTTTTGACAGCCCCGTGGTCATTAACGCCACGGTCCCATTATACCGGGATATCCCGGCCGCGCAAGCAAAATCATTAACGGCGATATTTGACGGACTCGCAAAAAGTCCACAATCCTACTGTGTGCTCGCTTTTCCCCGTAGCTGCGACCCTTGCGGTCGCCCATCCGGAGGCGGGGTCAAGCCCCGCAGCTACAAGGACTTGCGAGGAAGCATGGTTACCACCGGCGGGACCGTCCCGGGACCTGTGGAGCATGACAAAGATCCTTTTTGCGAGTCCGTCATACTTGTGGTTCAGTTTTACCGGATCATGGGATGCCATCGTGTCGTGTCCCAGCCGGAATTCCCTTGAATAATGCCGAATAAACGGCTATAATCCTTACATTGTTGATGGCCTTTAAGAGGGTGATACATGCGGATAATTATCGGTACCTTGGTGATCTTGCTTTCCATCTTTAACATTCTCCCTGCTCAGAATGATAACCGGGGCATTGGGGGAGTTGTAAAGATCACCACTGCCGAAGGTAAAAGCATCGACTTGTACAGCAAGTCCTATGCCCTGGTCATTGGGAACGGGAATTACACTAATGGTTGGAATCCCTTGACCGGGGCCTTAACCCAAGTTATTCACAGTTTTTCCGGAATCAGGCGGTGAGGGCAGGGATGAGAGTGACCGAGGTGGGAAAAAGCGTTTTTGTGCGTAACGGGCGACAGCACCCCCCGGCCCCCACCCAAAGTGGAAGGCGTCGAGATGGG
>JBDREB010000298.1:0-6187 GCA_043820325.1 Planctomycetota bacterium
CGCTCCAAGCATGGCGCAGATAACTTCTGCCTTATTCGCTCAATCATCTCGACAACCGTCAAGCAGGCCGGTAAGGTCATGGATGCCATAGGTGCCTTGACCAAAGGGATTCCACCAGATATCAGCACCTGAATAGTAACAGGATTTGCAGGGATTTTACGATGAAATGGGCGCAGAGCGGTGTGCCACGATCAAGCTGGCCGTCATGGACATGTGGAAACCTTTTCGCAATGTCACACAGCGGAATGCGCCGCAGGCGCGGATCGTGTATGACAAATTCCACATTCTGGGGCATCTGGCCGATGCCATGGACGCCGTGCGGCGGATTGAATACAAGCGGGTCAATGATAAGGAGCGGACATACATCAAGGGGCAACGCTACACGCTGCTGTCGAACAGGGCGAATCTGGACCTGGATGGTCGGCGCGCCCTGCGTCTGCTTTTAAAGGCCAACAAGCGGCTCAACAAAGCCTATCTGCTGAAGGAGTCTTTCGGCCAGATGTGGAATTACAACAGCCCGGTTTGGTGTCGGAAATTCTTCGACAACTGGCAGGCGCAGTTGCGCTGGAGCCGCTTGGAACCATTCAAGAAGTTTGCCGCCATGGTGGAGCGCCACTGGGACGGCATCGTAAGCTACTGCCACCCTGACAACAAGGTCTCCCTGGGCTTTATGGAAGGTCGTGCGCCACGTAAAACAAACACAGGAAAGGAGGTTTTGGGAAGAAGTGTCAACTGCATGCAAGATGAGGGAAGTCCCCTCGGAGCCGGCCGGCAGAGGCAGGCTTCAAACCACCTTGAGCTGCGTCGGTTAAGAGCCGGGGTAGTGAGCGTCAAGGAAAAGGTGTGAGGAGATCACATCAGGTGGAGTACGGGGAGACGAGCGCAAGCAAACCGCCGACGAAGTGTCGAAAATGTAGGGACGAGGTCAAAACCGGGAAATGGCCCTTGGCCCGGGATAAGTCCGGAAGCAGACTGCAGGCTGACCGGACGGCCTCCGGCATGAAAGGCGGCGTGACCCCGTACAGCGGCTTGGATGCGGAACGTGGGAACCTGTCGTCCCGATGCGAAGGGAGCAGCGCAAGCGGAGGCCCCGTAAGCGCCGGAGTACCGAAGCGGGGCACAGGGGCGGAACAGCCCGTAGTAGCGGCGAAGCCCGGTAACGCGGGTGGAGCGAAGGGGCTGTGCAAAGCAGGCGGAATTGTCGGGCCAACTCACGGTGAGGAGGAGCGCGGCGACAAGGCCAAACCGTTCAAGATCGATAGATGGCAGGTATGGGAAGCCTATCGGCAGGTGCGGGCCAAACAAGGCGGCGCTGGAGTGGATGGGCAGACCATAGCGGAATTCGAGCTGAAACTCAAGGACAATCTCTATCGGATATGGAACCGTATGTCATCGGGCACCTATTTTCCGCCGCCGGTCAAGCGGGTCATGATACCCAAGTCCAACGGAGGGGAGCGGCCCTTGGGCATCCCCACCGTGGGCGACCGTGTGGCACAGATGGTCGTCAAGCAGGTCCTTGAGCCCGTGGTGGAGCCATTATTTCATCCCGATTCCTACGGTTATCGGCCGGGCAAGTCAGCCCATGACGCCCTCAGCCGAGCCCGGGAACGGTGCTGGGCATTGCCGTGGGCCATTGATCTGGACATCAAAGGGCTGTTTGACAACATCGACCATGACCTCATGCTCAAGGCGGTGCGGCACTACACGGCCAACGCGTGGGTGCGGCTGTATGTCGAGCGGTGGCTCAAGGCGCCCGTATAGCTGCCCGATGGGATCATTCAGGAGCGGTCAAGCGGCACCCCGCAGGGCGGGGTCATCAGTCCGTTATTGGCCAACCTATTCATGCATGTCGTATTCGACGCATGGATGCAGCGGAAGTATCCGTGGATCGCGTTTGAGCGGTACGCGGACGACATCGTGGTGCATTGCGCCACGCGGAAGCAGGCTGAGGAAGTCCTGGCGGCCATCGAGCAACGGCTGGCCGAATGCCGGTTGGAGCTCAATCGGGAAAAGACCCGGCTCGTATACTGCGAAAAGAGCAGACGGCCCGGGCTTCCGGATGTGCCGAAACAATTCGATTTTCTCGGGTATCGCTTCCAGCCGCGGCGGTCGAAAAGCAGCCGGAACGAGTATTTTATCAACTTCAGTCCCGGCGTCAGCCCGAAGGCCTGTAAGGCCATGCGGGCGGTCATCCGGAATTGGGAGCTGCACCGGCGGACGCAGACCAGTTTGGAGCAATTGGCGGAGTGGTGCAATCCCGTGGTGCGGGGCTGGATCGAGTATTATGGCCGTTTCTACAAGGCGGCGATGTATCCGGTGCTGGAGTATCTTGAGGGTAAGCTGGCCCGTTGGGTCGCTCGGAAATACAAGACCTACCGTGGCCATCGTCGCCGTGCGCGGCATTGGCTGGGCCGTGTGGCCCGGCGTCAACCCGATTTGTTTGCGCACTGGCGTTTTGTCCGATCTGCGGTTGCTTAGTGGGAGCCGTATGAGTGGAGACACTCACGTCCGGTTCTGAGAGGGCGTTAGGGGTGAGATTCCCCCGCGCTACTCGCCCGCGGCTCGCTTACGGTGCCGCGCAGCCAGCTGACCGGTGCAATGGTGGATGGCAAGATCTACCTCATCGGGGGCATCTCCTCGGGCGCACGGCTTGATCTCGTGGAGGAGTTCGATCCGCCGGCGGGCGCCTGGGGCGCGCGGGCGACCAGGTCATCCGGCCGGTCCGGCCAGGGGTGCGTCGAGGCGGGCGACCGCATCTACGCCATCGGCGGCGATACGGGCGGCATGATCGCCACAGTCGATTCCTACAACCCGGCCACGGACACCTGGACCGGCGCGAACCCGATGGCGCAGGCCCGCGGCTATTTCGGCTCCGCGGCGCTCGGCGGGTATATCTGGGCGATCAGCGGGTACAGCGCCCTTGGCGCGCCCATGTCCGCGGTCGAACGGTTCGACCCGGGGGCCGGGACCTGGTCGGCCGCGGCGCCCATGCCCACGGCCAGGTACCTGTTCGGCGCTGCCGCGTGCCAGGGGAAGATCTACGCGGTCGGGGGCCAGGATGGGTCGGGGGCCGTCGGGCTGGTGGAGGCTTTCAGTCCCGCCACCGGATGGACGACCGTGGCCCCATTGCCCACCCCGCGCTACAGCATGGCCGTGGCCGCGCTGGCTGACCGCGTTTTCGCGATCGGCGGCACCATCGGTTCGGGCGGCCTGCGCGTGGTCGAGGCCTACGATCCGGCCGCCAACACATGGGCGACCCTGGCCCCGCTGCCGGAGAACTTCTGGTCGGGCGCGTGCACGGTCCACGAGGGCCGCATATTCGTCATGGGCAGCGGGGACGCCATGTCCTCCTCCGTGCTCAAGAACATCGTCTACGCGTACGACGACGAACGGGACGCCTGGGTGAAGATGCCGGCCATGCCGACGGTGCGGTACGGGTTCAGCGCGGCTTCCCACGGCGGCGAGATCTACTTCATGGGCGGCATGCTTACCCAGGGCGGTATGCGATCGAATGCCGTCTATGCCGGCCATTTCCTGCGTTCCCCGGTATTCACCGCCTGCGCCGATGCCCCGCAGGTCCTGGCCGATGCGGCCCTGGCCGTGGTCGGCGCCGGTCCGATCGTAGCCAGCGGCGCGGGGGCCCCGGTCACCGATGCGGCCGTCACCGCCCTGCGGTCCTACGATCCCGTCACGGACACCTGGACGGTGCGGAATTCCATGACCACCGCGCGGGGCGGACCGGTCCTGGCCGTCGTGGGCACGACCCTCTATGCCATGGGCGGCGGAACGGCCGCCGCGTCGCTGAACACGGCCGAGGCTTTCAACACGCTGACCGGCACCTGGACGACCCTCAACCCCATGACCGCCGCCCGGTACAGACCGGCGGCCGCGGCCTACGGCGGGAAGGTCTATGTCTTCGGCGGATGCGACCTCGCCGCCGGCACCGCGCTCGCCACGGCCGAGGTCTTCAATCCCGCGACGGGCCTGTGGATCTCGCTGGGCGCCGTCCTGCCGTGGGGCGTGAAGAACGCCGCGGCCGCGGTGGTGGGCGATTCGATCTATATCCTCGGCGGGGAGCGCCGGCACGCCTCGGGCGCTGGCGTCATCGCCGACATGGTCCTCATCTACCAACCCGGCCCTGGTACCACGCGTGTCGCCGACTGGGCGCTCCCCGCGCCCCTGGCATCGACGGCGGCCGGTGCGGGGCGCGTGAGCTGGACGCATCGCGGCCTGGCCCAGACCGACCTGTTCACCTTCCTGGCCTGCGGCCGGACCAACAGCGGCCCGTCCGCACGCGTGTTCAGGTTCACCATCCGGTGACCTGGCGGGCAGGGAGTCGACGACCGGATGGGCCGGCGCCGGGGGCCTTCGAATGATTTTTTGGCTTTTTTACTTGATTTTACCGCAGGCGTGGTAAGATTCCCATTGTTTCATGTATGCACTGTTGGCGATATGAGCAGCGCTTGTGCATAATTTTGGTGCGGACAAGGGATTTAACGCATAGCGTATCGAATGCGGGTGACTGCTCGGTCGCCCGCAGGTTGAACGCTTAAGGATCGTGTGTAAGCGAAGACGGTAATGTCCAACGCGCGATAGGCCCTGTATGGGGCGCTTGCGTCCGGACCATCCTTTTCCCCATAGTACCATTGGGTTGCGCCTTTGGCGCAGGAACACGGCATCCTGTCATGCCCATGCGTTCCGTCCGCCGGCCTGGCCGACTGATACCTTTTCCTGCCAGATAAGGAGCCCTGTATGCAATCGGCGAACGCGTATCCTGATTTTGGGGGTAATGATGACCAGCCTCCGCCCGCAGGGTTGACCGTCGCGGCAACCGCCGCCACGGTATCCGTACCCCGCGGCACCGCCCTGGTGATCGGCGTGCCTGCCGATCAATGGAATGACTGGCGGTGGCAGATGCGGCACCGCGTCCGTTCGCTGGATCACCTGGCGCGGCACTTTCCCGGGATCGCGATCACTGAAGGCATGGCCGCGGCCATCCGGAAATTCCCGATGGCCATCACTCCTTATTACGCTTCGATCATCCGCACCGCCGACCCCTCGGACCCGGTCTACCAGATCATCGTGCCGCAGGCGGCCGAGGTGTGGGATCCGCCCTTCCTCAAGGATGACCCGCTCGCCGAGGACAGCCACATGCCCGTGCCGGGTCTGGTGCACCGCTACCGCGACCGGGCCCTGCTCTTGGCGACCACCAAGTGTTCGGCCTACTGCCGCCACTGCACGCGCAAACGCGTGGCCGGCCACCGCGAAGCGTGCGTCACGCCCGCGCGTCTGGCGCGCATGACCGAATACCTGACCGCCCACCCCGAGATCCGCGATGTCGTCATTTCGGGCGGCGATCCGTTCACCATGGTCACCACCGCCCTCGAGCGCGTGATCCGCGCCGTGCGCGCCGTACCGAGCGTGGACATCATCCGCATCGGCACGCGCACCCCGGTGGTCCTGCCCATGCGCATCACCGACGAACTCGTGGCGATGCTCAAAAAGTACCACCCCGTCTATGTGAACACGCATTTCAACCATCCCGCCGAACTGACCTCCGCGGCCGCGGCGGCCTGCACGCGCCTGGCCGATGCGGGCATTCCCGTGGGCAATCAGACGGTGCTCTTGAGGGGCGTGAACGACTCCACCGAGGTGCTGGCCGACCTCTTCCGCCGGCTGGTGCGGGTGCGGGTGCGTCCCTACTACCTCTACCAATGCGACCTGGTGCGCGGCGTGGAGCATTTCCGCACGCCGCTGGCTACGGGCGTGGCGATCATGGCCGGCCTGCGCGGCCGGTTGAGCGGTCTGGCGATCCCCACCTTCGTGGTCGACGCGCCCGATGGCAAGGGCAAGATCCCGGTCGCGCCCGAGACCATTGTTTCAGGCGACGGCGAGCACACGATGCTCCGGAATTTCGAGGGCCAGCTCGTGGCCTACCCCGAGCCGTGGCCGATCGCGGCGGCCGATCCCGCCGGCCGCCGGCCCCTGGGAGTGATGCGCCACAGCCCCGACCGCCCGGCGGCCGCGGCCCGGGCGGGTCCATTTGTCATTGATCATTCAGCATTGCAGGACAGACAGCCGGGAAGCCTGATCAGAAATGGTAACAGTTCATTCGGGTGAAACGATCATGGGAGACTTGGATTGCCCGATTCCCCCGGTCAAGCCGGAGGACAGGCTTGTCGGGCAA
>JBDREB010000299.1:0-5309 GCA_043820325.1 Planctomycetota bacterium
CTACGGACCGCTCATTCTCACCTCCCTGCTCCCCACGGCGCCTCGCGGTCGCCGCAGTTGGGATTCAATACGGGGATAGAAAGCGCTCTCCCCGGCAGGGACTTCCACCCTGCTGTCTGTGTGCGCTCCGAGGCGCACGGATGACCCGGCCTTCGCCGGGCTCCGCCGCTCGCCCTTTACGGCCATCATCGCCCTGGCCTGCGGCGCGCACCCGCCCAGCCCGGATGAGATCGAAACAGCCCTGCTGCACAACTACTGCCACGGTCTCATCCGGGCCCTCGCCGCGGCCGGATGCCGCGCCTCCGCGGACCGGGACCGGGTCGCCGACGAGATGCATTTCATCAACCTGCTGACCCTGCTGGCCGCGCGGTTGAGCGGCACAACGGTCGAACAGCTCACGGCCAGCCTCATCCCCCAAGGTCCCTGGCGCTCGGCCGAAACGGTGCGCACCCTGGCCGCGGCCCCCGATGTGCCGCGGCTGGTCGATGCATTGCGCCACATCCCCGATGCGGGTCTCCTGCGGCGGGTCCGACTGCCCGCCTCCGGACCGGCGACCGTGGAAATGCTCGAGACCGCAGCGCGGCACGCCCTGATCATCGGCGGTCTGCGCGCCCTGCGCACGCCCGCGTCAACGGTGACCGCGGTGAGCGGTTACCTCCTGGCGCTCGAAGGTGAAACCCGCGACCTGTGCGCGATCGCCGCCGGCCGCGCCGGCGGCTTGACGCAGGCCGAGATCATCCCCCTGCTGACCATGACGGTGTAAGTATGTTTACGGAGATCCCGGGAATGCTTTTACGGATGGAACGGCAAGCGGCTTACGGAAACGACAGGCGTAACGGTATCCGGCCCACGGCTGTCGGTCCGGATCGGAGCCGTACGCCGCATACCGTCAGCCGATTCGCCTTTCGTTTCCGTACGCCGTATACCGAGCTTGGGGCTCTGCCAACGGCTCAGCCATGAGCGCTGTGGTCGCCCTGGGTTCGCGGATCTTCGTGCGCCAGCTCAAGCTCGGCGGCACCCGCGGCCGGATCGCCGACGCGACCACCATCGCCCCAACGCTGGCCGCCCTGCTCCGCGACCCGGCCGTGGGTCTCATCATGCTCGAGGGCGACCTGGTCGACAGCCTGCCCGAGGACCTTTACCGCCAGGCCTTTTACAGCCGCACGCCCGAGGTGGTGGCCCTCGGCCAGGGCTGGAACGAAGTTCTGCGCCGCCGCATCCGTCGGGTGATGGGTGCCGACCTGCTTGCACCAAGGAACCAGACATGAACCCATCTTCCGCCCCTGACCGCCCGGGGAGCATCGTCCGCGTGGCCGGCCCCGTGGTGACCGTCACGGGCATCGCCCCGGCCATGTTCGAGGTGGTCCTCGTTGGCACCGAACGCCTCCTCGGCGAAGTGGTCCAGATCCGCGGCGAACGGACCGTGGTCCAGGTCTACGAGGACACCACCGGCCTGCGGCCCGGCGAACCGGTCGCGGCCACTGGCGCCAGCCTCTCGGTGGAACTCGGCCCCGGCCTCCTGGGCCAGATCTACGACGGCATCCAGCGCCCCCTGCCCGTTCTGGCCGGTCAAATGGGCGATTTCATCAAGCGCGGCGTGGCCGCGCCCGGCCTCGACCATGCGCGCACATGGCGGTTCGAACCCCGCGTCAAACCGGGCGATCTCGTCGGCCCCGGCGCCGTGCTGGGCACGGTGCAGGAGACGCCGATCACCCAGCACCGGGTCATGGTCCCGCCCGGCCTGCCCCAGGGGCGCGTCCTCGACATCCGCAGCGGCGAATTCACGGTGGATGACATCATCTGCCGGATGGAGGAAGTCCATGACGGCGGCGCCGGTCGCCCCGCCGCGACCCGCACGGCCATCGAGATCAGGATGCACCAGCGCTGGCCGGTGCGCATTCCCCGGCCCGTGCTGGAACACTTAGGCTCCACGCGGCCCCTGATCACGGGCCAGCGCGCGATCGACACCTTCTTCCCCCTGGCCAAGGGCGGCGCGGCCGCCATTCCCGGCCCCTTCGGCAGCGGCAAGACCGTGATCCAGCAGCAGATCGCCCGTTGGAGCGACGCGCAGATCGTGGTCTACATCGGCTGCGGCGAGCGCGGCAACGAGATGACCGAGGTGCTCCAGGAATTCCCCCGGCTCAAGGACCCGCACACGGGCCGGCCGCTGATGGAGCGCACCATCCTCATCGCCAACACCTCCAACATGCCCGTGGCCGCGCGCGAGGCCTCGGTCTACACCGGCATGACCCTGGCCGAATACTACCGCGACATGGGCTACGATGTGGCGCTCATGGCCGACTCCACCAGCCGCTGGGCCGAGGCCATGCGCGAAATTTCCTCGCGCCTGGAGGAGATGCCCGGCGAGGAGGGCTATCCCGCCTACCTCGCCAGCCGCCTGGCGCAGTTCTACGAGCGGGCCGGCAGCGCCACCACCCTCGGCGGCGCGCCGGGCTCGGTCACCGTGATCGGCGCGGTCAGCCCCCCGGGCGGGGACTTCTCCGAGCCGGTCACGCAGAATTCCCTGCGCATCGTCAAGGCCTTCTTCGGCCTCGATGCCCGCCTGGCCCACCGCCGCCACTTCCCGAGCATCAACTGGCTCACGAGCTACACCCTCTACCTGGAGACGCTCCGGCCGTGGTTCGAGGCGAATGTCGGCCCCGGCTTCCCCGACCTCCGCGCGCGCGCCATGGTGCTCCTCCAGAAGGAGGCCGAGCTCCAGGATGTCGTCCAACTGGTGGGCGCCGACGCCCTGCCCGATGACGAGCGGCTCGTGCTCGAGACGAGCCGCCTGATCCGCGAGATCTTCCTCCAGCAGAACGCCTACCACCCGGTCGACGCCTACTGCCCCCTCAAGGTCCAGGCCGCCCTGCTGGGGGCGATCCTCGGCTTTTACGACGCGGCCCTGGCGGCGGTCCGGGACCGCGTACCACTGGCCGATATCACGCGCATCCCCGCCCTCGCCGCCCTCGGCCGGGTCCGTTTCGAGACCGGCCGCGACGCCCTTATCGACGGCCTGATCACCCAGATCCCCAGGGACATTGAAGCGCTCCGCCATCCGGACCATGCCGGCGCGGAGCCGGAGGCCCAAGCATGATCCGCACCGAATACCACACCGTCCGTACGGTCCGCGGACCGCTGGCGTTCTTTGAAAGGACCCACCCCGTCGGCTTCGGCGAGATCGTCGAGGTCCTGCTGGCCGACGGCCGCATCAAGCACGGCCAGGTGCTCGACTCCGCCTCCGAGACCGTGGTGGTCCAGGTCTTCGAGGGCACGGAAGGCATTGACGCCGGCACGGGCGTCGTCTTCCTCGACCGGGCCTTCACCCTGCCGGTCACCCGCGAAATGGTCGGCCGCATCCTCGACGGCACCGGCCGGCCCCTAGCCGGCGAGCCGCCCATCCTCTCGGCCGACCGCCGCGACATCTCGGGCGTGCTGATCAATCCCTACCGCCGCGCCGCGCCGCGCGAGTTCATCCAGACCGGCATCTCGGCCATCGACGGCATGAACACCCTGATCCGCGGGCAGAAACTCCCCATCTTCAGCGGCGCCGGCCTGCCCCACAACGAGATCGCCCTGCAGATCGCCCGCCAGGCCGCGGTGCGCGGCTCGGCACAGGGGTTCGCCGTGGTCTTCGCCGCCATGGGCATCACCAACGAGGAGGCCCGCACCTTCATGGAGGGGTTCCGCAGCACGGGCGCGCTGCGCAACGCCGTGGTCTTCCTGAACCTGGCCGACGACCCAGCCGTGGAGCGGCTGATCACGCCCCGCGCCGCGCTCACCGCGGCCGAATTCCTGGCCTACGACGCCGGCCTGCATGTGCTGGTGATCCTCACCGACATGACCAACTACTGCGAAGCCCTGCGCGAAGTGGGCTCGGCGCGCGAGGAGGTGCCCGGCCGCCGCGGCTACCCCGGCTACATGTACACCGACCTGGCCACGATCTACGAACGCGCCGGACGCGTCCAGGACCGCCCGGGTTCTATCACCCAGATCCCCATCCTCACCATGCCCGGCGACGACATCACCCATCCCATCCCCGACCTGACCGGGTACATCACCGAGGGGCAGATCGTGGTCAGCCGCGAAATGCATCGCCGCGGCATCTACCCGCCCATCAACATGCTCCCCAGCCTGTCGCGCCTGATGGGCCTCGGGATCGGCAAGGGGCTCACGCGCCACGACCACAAGGCCGTCAGCGACCAGTGCTACAGCCTCTACGCCGAGGGGCTCGAACTCCGCGGCGTGGCCGCCATCGTGGGCCGCGACAGCCTCACCCCGCGCGACACGGCCATCCTCGGCTTCGCCGAGGCGATCGAGAACCGGTTCGTGCGCCAGGGCCGCGACGAGAACCGGTCGATCGAGGAGACCCTCGACATCGGCTGGGACCTCCTGCGGTCCGTGCCGGAGAACGCCATCACCCGCATCGACCAGGCCCTGATCGACGAATTCCTCAAGGGGCGGGCGGCCGAATGAAACAGGACCTCAAGCCCACCCGCGCCGAGCTCCGCGTCCTCAAGCGCCGGCTGGGGGTCGTGCGCTGGGGCCATAAGCTCCTCAAACGCAAGCAGGAGGCGCTGATGGCCGAGTTCTTCAAGAACCTCGCCCAGTACCGCGAGGCGGAGCGCGCCACGGCCGTGGCCATGGCCGCGGCCGGCCGCGCCGTGACCCTGGCCGAAATGGCCGCCGGCCGGGTCAACTTGTGGAGTTTCGCCATGACCCGCGCCGGGCGCATGACCGTGGCGACCGGCCGGACGGGATTCATGGGCACCACCCTCCCCGAGATCCGGCCCGTGCACGACCACCGCGAAACGGAACTCATCCCCGGCGAATCGGTCTACAACTTCCAGGCGGCGCTCGAAGCCGAAAAGCTGGTGGCGCAGCTCATCCATCTCGCCGCCGTGGAGGCGCGCACCCGCGTCCTCCTGGACGAGATCGAGCGCACCAAGCGCCGCGTGAACGCCCTCGAACGCCGGGTGATCCCGTCGCTCGAAGAAGACCAGAAATTCATCGAAGGCCGCTTGGACGAACTCGAACGCGAAGCCCTCTTCGCCCTCAAACGCATCCGCGCCAAGATCGGCACGCGGCAGTAATCCGGCCCCCTTCCTTTTACCTACCAGCCCGACCGCCCATCGCGCAGATTGCCAATAATGCATATGTACATGACTCGTTACTATTCAGGTGCTGATATCTGGTGGAATCCCTTTGGTCAAGGCACCTATGGCATCCATGACCTTACCGGTCTGCTTGACGGTTGTCGAGATGATTGAGCGAATAAGGCAGAAGTTATCTGCGCCATGCTTGGAGCG
>JBDREB010000300.1:0-4898 GCA_043820325.1 Planctomycetota bacterium
CCGGCAACACCACGTGCCCCTGCTGGACCAGCGGCTCATCCGTGACCAAATGATCGTACCACGTCTTATCGTCGAAGCGGTGGAACTCCGGGGCCAGGAAGTTGGGCACGCTGGCGCACACGTGGCTGTCACCCAGGGTACTCAGCGGTCCGCTGTTGTTGTGCGGGGCGAACGGGATGTAATAGATCTCGGCCATGTTGGCGATCTTGCGGCACTCGGACAGCCCGCCGCACTTGGAGATGTCGGGCATGATGATGTCCACGGCCTGCTTCTCCAGCAGGTCGCGGAACCCGTAGCGCAGGTACAGATTCTCGCCGGCGCAGATCGGCGTGCGCGTGCTCTCCTTGATGCGGCGCAGCGCGTCGATGTTCTCGGGGGGCACCGGTTCCTCCAGCCACAGCAGGTTGTAAGGTTCCAGCGCGTGCGCCAGCTTCATCCCCGCGTACCCGTCGTACCGGCCGTGCAGGTCGATGGCCAGGTCCAGGTGCGGCCCGATCGCCTCGCGGATCTGGGCCACCTGGTCGACCATCGAACTCAACTCGTCGGGCGTGACCGACCAGTTCCACTTGTCCAGCTTGTGCGGATTGTTGGCATCGTCCAGGTCGAACTTGATCGCCGTGTACCCCCTGGCCAGCACCTCCTGGGCCCGCTTCCCGTAGTCGGCGTGGGCGCTGTCCACGTACAGCCGCACCCGGTCCCGGAACTTCCCCCCCAGCAGCCGGCACACCGGCACCCCCTGGGCCTTGCCGGCCAGGTCCCACAGGGCGATCTCGATGCCGCTGAGCGCCGAGATACCCAGCCCGGACATCCCGCCCCGGAAGATGTACGCCCGCCGCACCAGCTCGAAACAGGCATCCACGTCGCGCGGATCCCGGCCGATCAGCATCCCCTTCATCGACTCGACCGAGCCTCGCCAGCCCTGGTCCACGTGGCTGCACTCGCCCGTGCCGTAGACCCCTTCGTCCGTGTACACCCGGATGTAGTGGTACCGCGCCTCGGCGGTCTTGATATCGGTGATCTTCATTGCATTCTCCTCCCTGTGGATAGTCGTAGCGAAAAATGGATGTCTACTGCAAGCCCATAAACGCCCTATAACGAAAGGAAAAGAGCGGCCAAAGACAATCTCCCTCTGCGCTTTCTCCAAGATTGATCTTCCCTGACCACCGACAGTCTCTTGCCAGACGCTTGATGGGTTCCCTTTCACATAGTAGAATAAGAAAAGCCCTCTGGCCTGCCGCCAGCCAGGCGGACAGCCCCAGGGGGCGCCTTCGCTCCGGGCACGGGCAACAGCGTCTCCGAGTGCGCGGGCCCTAACCCTCACCGCGGCCCCGGGCGAGTACGAGACCGCCCTCCCCAGGAAAATACCGGTATTTTGTTGCCTTATGGGTGATCATCGGTTATAATGGTTTGCTGTGATTTCAGGCGGGATACCGCCGTTCATGACCGGTCCGCCCTCCACTTTTTTAAAAAGAAACCATGAAATTCACCGAACTGAACCTGCCCGCTCCCATCCTTGAAGCGCTCAAGGCCCTGAAATTTGAGGACCTGACACCCATCCAGGAGGCCACCTTCCCCATTATCGCCGGCGGCCGCGACATGGTCGGGCTGGCCGAGACCGGCTCGGGCAAGACCGCCGCCTGTGTGATCCCCCTCCTGCCCCGGATCGACACCACGGCCAAGGCGCTGCAGGTCCTGGTGGTCGTGCCCACCCGCGAATTGGGGCTCCAGTATGTCAACGATGTGCAGGATATCGGCGGGCGGGCCGGGGTGGTCCCCTTCGCGATCTACGGCGGTTCGGCCAAGAATATCCAGCTCGCCAAACTGCGCCACGGGGTCCACTTCCTGGTGGCCACGCCGGGCCGGCTGATCGACCTCATGTACGACGGCGCCATCACCATGGCCCAGATCCGCTGCGTGGTGCTGGACGAGGCCGATGAACTCCTCAAAGAGGGCTTTTTAGAGGATATCGAGTTCATCCTCTCCTGCATCCGAAACGAACACCAGACCGTCCTCTTTTCGGCCACCATGCCCGATGACATCAAGCGGCTCGCCCAGAAATTCCTGCGGGACCCGGCCCATATCACGCTCATCGCCGACCGCGCCGCGCCCCTGAGCCTGGAACACTGCTTCATGAATATCAGTCCCGAACATAAAAAATCCGAGCTTATCACCTACCTGGCGCGGCCCGAGGTCAAGCAGGCGATCATCTTCTGCAATTCGCGCAACGGCGTCGACACCCTGTTCAATGCCCTGCGCCGGGAGTTGGGCGGGATCGAATACATCCACGCCGGCCTCGGCCAGGACCACCGGTTCTCGATCTTCAACCGGTTCAAGGGCGGCAAGATCCGCTGCCTCATCGCCACGGATGTGGCCGGCCGCGGCCTCGACTTCTCGCTCGTGACCCATGTGATCAACTACGACCTGCCCCGCGGCCGGGAGCAGTACACCCACCGCACGGGGCGGACGGGACGCATGGGCCGCAAGGGCACGGCGTTCACCTTCATCACCCACCGCGACATCGCCAACCTGAACACCATACTCCACAGCAAGAAGATCACGCCCATCTGGATCGGCAGGGACCCCAGGGGGGCCGCAGGATCGGCCCCCACTTCGTCCCATGCCCGCGGCCCCGCCTCCGGGGACGGCCGTTCCCACGGCCATGGCGATCCGCGCCGCCGGGGCGGCCGCGGCGATCGAGGCCGGGATGACCGCGGCCATGCAACCCCGCAAGCCCGACCTTCCATCGATCCGCCCGCGGAGGCGTGATCAGGCGCAGTGCGCAGGTCGCAGTGCGTACATCGTCAATCAAGACATCGTTCGCGGAGCGTAGTTCGCATATCGTTAAAACCGTTTGATACAATCCCCGACGCTGTACGATCTGCGGGATCAATCCCCTTCCGGCGGTTCCTGCGTGGCCTGCTCCGTGTGCCGGACGGCGCGGATGAGCGCCCACCCCAGCGCCAGGACTACCAGGGCGATGCCGGAAAAGAGAACGCTCTTGCGTTTGAAGAAGGCACCCCGCTCCTCCGCCGCGGTCGGAGCGTAGGCCGGGTTCGGCGCCCCCGGCTCCATGGTCCAGAGCACGGGCCGGCAGTCCTTGCGCAGCGGACCAAGCACAGCGGCGGCATCATAATCGGCAGGTCCCACATCCGCGCCGCCGTAATAGAGCGCATACCGATCCGTACCCCCGGACAGGAAAAGCGCCCGGTAGACATCGCCGCGGCCCTGCACGCCCGTCACACGGAGCGGTGGATTGTCGCCATCATTGATCACGATCCGGTATGCCGTGGCCCGGGTCTCGGGAAAGGTGAGCGCGAGGCTGGACCGGTGCACCGTCCCTAACGCAAGATCCTGCAGGACGCCCGAGCCGATCGTCCGCCAGTCCTCGCCGACCCGGCCGTTCTCGTTGATGCTGATCTTGATCATGACCTCGGCCCGGCGGGAGAAATTGGCGCCGTCCGTGGTGATCGCCAGACCGGTAAGGGGCTCCCGGCGGGAGGTCACCTCGACGACGGTGGTCTTCTGAGCCACTTGCAAAACCCCCAAGAGTCAGCGAGCAAGCCACGGTCTGTGGTGGCGGCAACAAGAATAACCACTACATATAGAAGCGGTCAGGGGGTTTTGCAAGTGGCTCTTCTGCTTTTCATTGCGGCTTACCGCAAGCCCCGTTACGGCGTATTCGCGCTGGATGTCACCCCGGTATTCCTCAACCGCCCGGGTGCGCCAGAACCGCACCTCGTTCATACGGAATGCCTGCTGCTCCACGATCGTCTTCCGGATCTCGCCGGCCGGTTGGCCGTCGCGGAACTCCCGGGTGAGCTCCATCACCGCCCCGGTCTGGGCGGCGGTGGCCGCCGTGATCTCAAGCCTGACAAAACGCTTGTTCACGGCCGGAAAGGTCACTTCGCGCTGGGCGAAATCCATGAAACGGGTATAGTCGCACACCCGGGCCTCAGGCACCACCACATCCCACGCGATCCCGTCCGGGCCGGCCGACACGCATACCGTGCGGTCAAAATCGCGGAGCGGGGTAATGATCTCGAACCCTTCCGCCCGCGGGTCGGCGCCCGTGAGCTCGAATACGACCTCGATCCGATTGTCCGCCTCTTCGTGAAGGGCGACCTGCCGTGCGGGCTGGGGCTCGCGCGCTGTCCGCGTACGGGTCTCAACGGCGCGCTCGACCAGATGGGGCACCGCGGCGCCGGCCCGGAAGATCCGCAGATCGCCGAGATCCCCCCGGGTGGACGCGTACATGTCCGCGTCCAGGTCGAATGCGGCGATCGCCTCGGCGCCCGCCGCGGCGGGCGGTATGAGCCCGCGCGTGCGGCCGAGACCGGTCCGCGGGTCCTTGGGTCCTTCTATTGCGACGGCGTGGCCGGCGGCGGCCATAACGGCCAGGGTCACAAGGGTCAGTACGCGTTTCATGGGTTCTCCTTTTTGCCCCCGGCGGCACTGGAACGGCCGGTATCCAGCCGCTCCTTGTATTTCTGGTAGAAGATCGACCCGATGAACATCGCCACGCCGATCAGCACGAGCACCATCACGCGGAAGATCATTTCCATGCGCTCGAGATCGAAGAAAAACAGCTTCACGGCCACCACGGCGAACATCGCCAGGCCGGTCAGACGCAGGGCGCCGACATTGCGGATGATCCCCGTGAAGACCAGGGCCAGGGCGTAGACCGCCCAGAGCATCGACACGCCGCCCGGCCGCAGGGTGGGCTGATACTGCTCGAGAACGGTGCTCACTTCTCCCGTAAGGTCAGATTTCCTGATCCCTGTGGGGTGGACTGATGGTTTTCCGGAACGGGTTTGGCGCATTTTCCGCGTGACAAATGGGCTGCGGCGGCTATCCTTCCTGGGGTCTGACTTCAGGATGATTGGTCATGCACCAGATGC
>JBDREB010000301.1:0-2322 GCA_043820325.1 Planctomycetota bacterium
GCGCTCTCCCCGGCAGGGACTTCCACCCTGCTGTCTGTGTGCGCTCCGAGGCGCACGGTTGGGCACGGCATGCCGTGCCCCTACCAAACAAGATCCGGCATGAACCAGCGTTCCGGAATCGGGTCGTTATGATGATTGAGATCTGGCCCCTTTATTGTGGGGCGGTAAACTTAGATCGGCGTCGGCAAATCGAGCATGACGCACGGCAGGCCGTAGCGCTTGCGGATGAGTCCGGCCAGAGCCTGCACACCCACGGTCTCGGTCTCGTAATGTCCGCCGTAAACGACATTGATGCCGGCTTCGCGGGCCGCGTGATAGTTCCAATGGGCCGGTTCGCCGGTGACGAAACAGTCGATCCCCTCCGCGATGGCGTCGTTCAGGTTGCTTGCCCCGCCGCCGGAGACGATGCCCACGGTCCGCACGCGGCCGGGACCGGCGGCAATGACCCGGGGCTCACCGCCGCAGGCCGTTTTGAGTTTGCGGGCTATGGCTGCCGCGGTGGTACCGCCGGGTATCACCCCCTTGTACCCGATGCGCAAGCCGTGGTATTCACCGAAGAGCTCCGGTTTCTTCAGCCCCAGCAGGCGCGCCAGGCGGATGTTGTTGCCGTATTCGGCATGCAGGTCGAGCGGCAGGTGAGCGGCGTAGAGGTTGAGCTCCGCCTTGAGCAGATAAGCCAGCTGGCGCCGTACCGGTCCGCGCACGGCCCGGATGCCGTCCCAGATGATGCCGTGGTGGACGATCAGCATGTCGCACCGCTGGGCGGCCGCCCGGCGGTAGATTTCCATGCAGGCGTCGACCGCGACGGCCACGCGGGTGACCCGGTCCGATCCCTCGACCTGAAGGCCGTTGCGCGATTCGTCCTTGATGGCGGATATATTCAGGGTCTTGTCAAGGAATGCGACCAGGGTGTCGCGGGCAACGGAATGCGTGTATTTGGGCATCGGTTTCATTCCTTAATAGGGTCGCATAGTCGCAAAGTCCCACAGTCGCAAGGGCCGGAGAGGGCGGAAAGTCGGGACGCCAGACGGACTTAGTGCCCGTAAATAAATAACCTATCCATTTCGCGTGCGGTGCAGAGTGATGGTTTGACAAACAGGTCAGGCACTGCCGCATCATTAAAGAGGTATAGATGCCATGGTTGGCCCCCGCCACCAAACCCCGCACGCCCGGAAGGGACATGATCTTCCGTCCGCATCCGGCGTTGCTCGTCGACGCCGGATCTTTCCATTGATACGACTCCTCCTCGCGCCTTGGCTGCGGACGGAATCTCTATGTCGAAATGGATACTTTATTCATTTACGGGCACTTAGGAGCCTGTGATGGGTGCGTTCTGGCAATTGCAGACCGCCAAGAACAAGCTGGGTGAGTTGATCGACCATGCCCTCAATGAAGGGCCCCAGACGATCACACGCCGGGGCCGCAAGGCCGTGGTGGTGGTCTCTGAACGCGAATTCGGCAAGTTGAAGAAGCGCAAGGGCTCGCCGGCCGCATTCTTCCGCGGGAGCCCCCTCAAAGACCTGACACTGGAGCGCACCAAGGACTTGCCCCGGAATGTTGAAGAATAAATCTCTCGATATGCCTGCGTGATTTCGGAACTGATCAAGTGCGCAATTCAGCGCTTCCGCCCGGACTCCCGGACCACGGTGGCGGCGATGCCGCCGCGGATGGCGGCCGCGAGGGTGACGCGGAGGGCGCGGGGGCGGACGGCGCGTTTGAAGTCGTCGAAGACGCGGCCGGCGAGATGCTCATGCAAAATGGGCAGGTCGCGGTAGGCGGTGAGGTACTGCTTGAGGCTCTTGAGCTCGGGCAGGGTGCGGCCCGGGGTGTAGGTGACGGTGAGGGTGTAGAAATCGGGCAGGCCGGTCATGGGGCAGAGGGCCGTGAGCTCTGAGGTGGCGTAGGTCACCTCGCCCGCATCGGCCGGTATGCAATCGAGGAGCTCGATGGCGGGCAGGGGGGCCTTGAGCACCGCGGCCTGCTGGCGCCGGACGGCGGCCCGGGACATGTCCTCGATGACCTTTTTGTATGTGAAGCGTTTCATGGCGGTTCCTCGTCAAATGGCCCTTCATTGTATCCGCTCGTTCCCGTTTGCCAAGCGAAATCCGGGGACAGTCACAGAGGGCACAGAGAACCACAGAGGTTGCTATGGGTGAAGAGGGGATTCGCCACAAAGTTCACGGCTCTTCTGGGTTTGTTGTACATAAAAAGCGATGTTTTTTGTGCCATAACCCTCCGATGAGGACAAGGGCAATGGAAAAGATTACCGATAACAAGGGGGGATTCTCCTATGGAATCACACCTGCTCGTATGGCCAACACA
>JBDREB010000302.1:0-9871 GCA_043820325.1 Planctomycetota bacterium
AGGGACTTGCAAAACCTCTCTGAAATCCCGGATGATTGACGCTTCCACAAAAATGAGCTTTACCGAACTTGCGACTGGCGCGCGGGCGCCAATGACACCGCTAGTTATGATACGAGTCGAGAAATCGAAATCCAGCCAAACACACACAAAAAACCACTTGAGGGGCTTGCCCAACCCTTCGAAGCACGGCGGAATCATCCGCTGTGATATCTGCTTGCGAAAGATTTCTTGCGCCTGAATTTCATTCGATCGGTCAACACATAGCCCCCTCCCACGACACAATTTTTAATAATTGCCGCAATTCGTTTGTTTACAATATGTTGTGGCACAACAGTTGCAGCATGATTCTGCCATCTGGCAATAAACATCGGCAATCATAAGGAGACCTGCGATGAGCGGACTGGCGGAATTGGGCGCGCTCT
Organism: Planctomycetota bacterium; assembly: GCA_043820325.1. Taxonomy (GTDB): domain Bacteria; phylum Planctomycetota; class JBDREB01; order JBDREB01; family JBDREB01; genus JBDREB01. The sequence goes on from JBDREB010000302.1 coordinate 423, forward strand.
GGTCCACGATTCAGACTTGACGGACTCGCAAAAAGGATCTTTGTCATGCTCCACAGGTCCCGGGACGGTCCTGCCGGTGGTAACCATGTTTCCTCGCAAGTCCTTGTAGCTGCGGGGCTTGACCCCGCCTCCGGATGGGCGACCGCAAGGGTCGCAGCTACGGGGAAAAGCGCGCACACAGTAGGATTGTGGACTTTCTTGCGAGTTCGTCAATTTTCAATGTTCAAGTGAAGAACAAGAGGCGGGGTCCCTTCGACAGGCTCAGGGTTCAAAGCAACAAGCCCCGCGGCTACAAAGGCGGGGATCGCCGTTTCGCTGCTGTAGGCGCATGCTTCAGCGTGCGGTCCGGATTGCCGGTGTTGTAGCCGCGACCCTTGCGACTGTGGGACCCGCTGCCCTCCGGTGCCACTGCCCTTCGTGACCGTCCTTGGAATATCCCATTGACTTTTGCCGGCCGTGCTTTATAATTCGTTATTTTTACATGGTTTGTCCGGGATGCATTGCGTAAGGAAGCGGGCTTTATGAAGGAAGCGGTCAAAAAGGCGGACACGCTGATCGAGGCGATGCCGTACATCCGGAGTTTCAAGGGCCGGATCTTCGTCATCAAGTTCGGCGGCAGCCTCATCGACGACATCGACATCACCAAATTCCTCGAGGATGTGCTCTTCCTCGCCGAAGTGGGGATCCACCCGGTGCTGGTGCACGGCGGCGGCCCGATCATCAACAAGCTGCTCAAGGACCGCGGGGTTCAGTCGGAGTTCAGGAACGGCCTGCGCGTGACCGACGCGGCCACCCTGGCCGTGGTGAAGGAGGCGCTGGTCGACCGGATCAACCGGGCCATCTGCATCGCCATCGCCAATCTCGGCGGCATGGCCAAGACGCTTTCGGGCTACGACAGCGGTTTCCTTTCCGGGGTCAAGCACCGCGGCGAGGTGGACCTGGGTCTGGTGGGCGAGGTCACGGATGTGAACACCGACATGCTGCGCGCGATCGTGGCCAAGGGGATCATCCCGGTGATCAGCCCCATCGCGCAGGACGCGGGCGACCCGAATGTCTATTACAACATCAACGCCGACACGGCCGCGGCCGCGGTGGCCGCCGCCTGCGGCGCCGAAAAGATGGTGAGCATCTCCGACACGCACGGCATCAGCATCGGCGACCAGCTGCAGTCGTCGCTGACCGAGACCCGGGTCAAGGAGCTCATCGCCTCGGGCGTGATCACGGGCGGCATGATCCCCAAGGCCGAGGCCTGCATCGAGGCCCTGCGGGGCGGGGTGCGCAAGGCGCACATCATCAGCGGCCTCAACAGCCACGCCCTGCTGTTGGAGATCTTCACCGACGCGGGTGTGGGCACGGAGATCTTCCGCGACCAGGGCGCGCAGTTCAGCACCGCCGAGGTGATGGAGACCTACGATACCTTCGTGATCGGCAATTACAAGCGGCTCTCGATCGTGCCCGTGCGCGGGAAGGGGAGCCACCTGTGGGACTGCGAGGGCCGGCGGTACATCGACTTCTTTCCCGGCTGGGCCGTCAACGGCCTGGGCCACTGCCACCCCCGCGTGGTGAAGGCGATCAAGGAACAGGCCGAGGACCTGCTGCATGTGCCCAACAATTTCTACATCGAGCCGCAGGCCCGGCTGGCCCGGCTCATCGCCCAGAATTCCTTCGGCGGCAAGTGCTTCTTCTGCAACAGCGGCGCCGAGGCGGTGGAGGCGGCCATCAAGCTGGCGCGGTTGAATTCCGTCCCCGGCCGCTACCGGATCATCTCCATGCTCAATTCCTTCCACGGTCGGACCCTGGCGGCCGTTTCGGCCACGGGGCAGGAAAAGTACCACCAGGGGTTCCCGATCGCCACCAACTTCGATTATGTGCCCTTCAACGACAGCGCGGCCGTGAAGCAGGCGACGACCGGGGAGACCTGCGCCGTGATCCTGGAAGTGATCCAGGGCGAGGGTGGCGTGAATATCGCCGGCGAGGATTATCTGCGGGAACTGCGACGGTTCTGCGACGAGCGTAACCTGCTCCTGATCCTGGACGAGGTCCAGACCGGCATGGGCCGGACGGGGGCCTGCTTCGCCTATCAGCATTACGGGATCACGCCCGATATCATGGCCCTGGCCAAGACCCTGGGCGGCGGCGTGGCCATCGGCGCCATCGCCGCCACGGCCCGCGTGGCCGCCAAAATGGTGCCCGGCACGCACGCCTCCACCTTCGGCGGTAATCCGCTGGCCGCCCGGGCCGGCGTGGCCGTGTTCGAGGCCCTGGCCGAGGAGGGGCTGATCGAGAACGCCCGGCAGATGGGCGATCATTTCGCTGGCCGGCTCAAAGCCATGGCGGCTCGCTTCCCCTTCATCCGGGAGGTCCGGTACAAGGGGCTCATGATCGGGGTCCAGCTCGACCGCCCAGGCGCCCCGGTGGTGGACCGCTGTCTGGCCAAGGGGCTCATCATCAACTGCACCCACGACACCGTCCTCAGGCTGGTCCCGGCGATGACCATCACGCGGCCGGTGGCGGACGAGGGGCTGGACATCCTCGAAGAGGTGCTGGCGGGTGTCTGAACGGATCCTCGTCGCCGAGGCCGACATCGAGCGGCGCATCAAGACCGTTGCCATCGGCATCCTGGAGCCCGACCGCGATACCGGCAGTCTGCTCAAGCTCAAGCTGGAGCTGTCGGGGTTCAAGCAGGTCCTGCCGTTCTACGATTCCGAGAGTTTGACCGCTTTCATCCGGCAGGGGCCGGGGACCTGCCTTTTCATCATCGATGTGGCTTACATCGACGACGAGTGGTTCCTCTCCGTGGCCGCCATGCTGCGTGAGGCGCGCTTTCCGTTCATCGTGATCTCGGCCCTGCCCGCCTTTGAAGAGGTCGCGGGCATTCTGGCCCTCGGCGCCGCCGACATCATCCTCAAGCCGTTCGAGATGGCCGTTTTCATCCTCAAAGTCGAGAAGGTCCTGACCGAATTTTTCTACGACCAGGACCTCAACGCCACCTACCAGCGCAACGAGAACCTCTTTTTGAACATCCTGCAGGTGATGGCGCGGGTGATCGAGGCCCGCTTCCCGTATGTGCAGTTCCATTCGGAGAATGTGGGCCGCTACGCGCGCCTGCTGGCCACCATGTCGGGCCAGACCGCCCACACGGTGCGGCTGGTGGGCATCGGCGGCGTGCTCCATGACCTGGGCAAGATCGGCGTGCGCGAGGACATCCTGAACAAGCCCGGCCCGCTCACGGAGGAGGAATATGAACTCGTCAAACAGCACTCCATCATCGCCGCGGAGGTGCTGAACCCGATCTCGGAGATGAATGTCGTGCTGGCCTTCGTGCGCCACCACCACGAGCGGTTCGACGGTCGCGGGTACCCCGACGGCCTGCGGCGGGAGAATATTCCCGTGGGCGCGCGCATCCTGCACATCGCCGAGGCGTACGAGACCATGCTCGGCGAGCGCGTCTACAAGAAGCCCTTTCCCCGCGAGCAGGCGATCCGGGAACTGCTCGACAACCGCGGCGGCCAGTTCGATCCCGACCTCGTGAATGTTTTCGTGGAGTACATCCAGCGATGAACCGCACCCGCCCCGTCCGCCTGCGTCCCGGTTTCACGGCCCACGCCGCCGGCTCCGTCCTGGCCGCCATGGGCCGCACGCAGGTCCTCTGCACCGCCATGGTCCAAAGCGGCGTGCCGCCCTTCCTCAAGGGCAAGGGGCAGGGCTGGCTGACCTGCGAGTACGACATGCTGCCCTCGGCCACCCCCGACCGCCACGCGCGCGCCGCGCGCAAAGGCGGGGGCGTGCCCGGCCGCACGAGCGAGATCCAGCGCCTGATCGGCCGGTCGCTCAGGGAGGCCGTGGATCTGGCGGCCTTGGGCGAGCGCACGATCCACATCGACTGCGATGTCCTCCAGGCCGACGGCTCTACCCGCACCACGGCCATCAACGGCGGCTGTGTGGCCCTGGCCCTGGCCTGCCGCAAGCTCGTGCGCGACGGCGTGCTCACGGCCGACCCGTTCCGCGGCTGGGTGGGAGCGGTGAGCGTGGGGCTCGTGGACGGGCGGCTGGCCGTGGACCTGGACTACGCGGCCGACAGCGCCGCCGGCGTGGACATGAATGTGGTCATGAACGCGCAGGGCCGGTTCATCGAGATCCAGGGCACGGCCGAGCGCCGGCCTTTCGACCGCCGCGATCTCGACCGCATGCTCGCTGCCGCGGCCCGCGCGATCCGGTCCATCATCCGGCTGCAGCGGAAGGCGGCGGGGCGCGCATGATCACCGAGGTCTTCTACGCCAGCGCCAATCCGGGCAAAGCGGCCGAGGCGGCCGCCATCCTGGCCGCGGCCGGGATCCGCATGCGTACGATCAAGGACTTTCCGGGGTATCCCTCCCCGGACGAGGACGGCGCCGACTTCGTCGCCAACGCCGTGATCAAGGCCCGCGCCGGGTTCCGGCACGCCGGGATCCCGTCGCTGGGCGAGGACGCGGGGCTGGAGGTGACCGCGCTGAACAACGAGCCGGGCCTGTATTCCGCGCGCTACCTGGGCGCCGTGCCGCAGGCGGCCAGGAACGCCGACATCATCCGGCGTCTCGACGCCGTGCCGGGGACCGACCGCGGGGCCCGGTTCCATTCGGCCGTGGCGCTGGCGGGGTTGCCGGGGTTGGAAGCGCCGCTCGTGGCGGAGGGGTTCTGTTACGGCGTGATCGGCGCCGCCCCCCGCGGCGGTCACGGGTTCGGGTACGATCCCATTTTCATCCTGCCCGAGCTGGGCCTGACCTTCGGCGAACTCGACGCGGCGCGCAAAAACCGCATTTCGCACCGCCATAACGCCCTCGCGGCGCTGACGGCGCGCCTGAACGGCATGCAGGCGGTCCGTTGAACATGGAATTCGTCCTGGCCATCGATCTGGGCGGCACCAACATCAAGGCCGGCGTGGTGGGTGCCGACGGCACCATCGTCGCTGGCCGTTCGGTGAAGACCTTTGTCCAGCGCGGCCCGGCCAAGGTGCTGGCCGCGATGGTGGAACTGGCCAACGGCCTGAAGGCCGCATGCGGCCGGCCCATCACCCGGGGCGGGATCGGTTCACCCGGGCCCCTGGACCAGGCCCGCGGGGTGGTGTGCGGCTCGCCCAACCTGCCGGGCTGGGACGCTGTACCCGTGGTCCGAACCCTCGAGGCGGGGACCGGCCTCAAGTTCGTGCTGGAGAACGACGCCAACGCGGCCTGCCTCGGAGAAAAGCTGTTCGGGGCCGGCAAACCTTATGATCCCATCGTCCATTTCACCCTGGGCACGGGGGTGGGCGGGGGCGTTTTTTTGAACGGGAAGCTTTTTGCCGGGCCCTCCGGCGCCGGCGCCGAACTGGGCCACATGTGCCTGGACCTGGACGGCCCGCGCTGTGGGTGCGGGTCGTACGGCTGCCTGGAGACCTTCGCCTCCGACACGGGCATCCGCGCCTTCGTCGCCGCCGAGGCCGGCCGGCTCCCCGATTCGCTCCTTAACAATTACGCGCCGGAGAATGTCAATTTCAAGACCGTGATGGAATGCCGCGCCAAGGCCGACCCGTTCGCGGAAGAAGTCTACCGCCGTGTGGTGCGGGCGCTGGGTGCCGGCATCGCCAGTTATGTGAACATATTCAACCCCCAGGCCGTGATCCTGTCGGGAGGGATGATCAACGCCGGCAAGCCGTTCTTCGCCGACATCGAGACCGTCATGCGCCAGCGGGCCTTCAAGGTCCTGGCCGATGGCGTCGTGATCCTGCCCTCGGTCCTGGGGGACAACACCGGAGTTCTGGGAGCCGCCGCATGCGTCCTTGGGATCTGATCCGCAATTTCTGCATCATCGCCCACATCGACCATGGCAAGTCCACCCTGGCCGACCGCATCCTGCTGGACATGGGCGTGATCAACGAACGCGATTTCCGCAACCAGGTGCTCGACAGCATGGACCTGGAGCGCGAACGCGGCATCACGATCAAGGCCAGCGCCGTGGCCGTGCCTTTCGAGCGGGACGGGACCACCTACGCCCTTAACCTGATCGACACCCCCGGGCATGTGGATTTTTCGGCCGAGGTGGTGAAATCCCTGCGCGCCTGCGAGGGGGCGATACTGCTCGTGGACGCCTCCCAGGGCGTCGAGGCCCAGACGGTGGCCAACATGTACCACGCCATGCACCTGGACCTGGCGATCATACCCGTGATCAACAAGATCGACCTGCCCACCGCGCGCGTCGAAGAGGTGAAGCAGGAGCTCTGCCATACCCTGGGGTGCGTGGAGGCCGATATCATCTCGGTCAGCGCCAAGACCGGTATGGGTGTGCGCGATGTCCTCTGCGCGGTGGTGGACCGGGTCCCGCCGCCGGTGGTGGAGGAGATCGGCTACAACCGGGCCTTTGTTTTCGACGCGGTCTGGGACGAGTACCGGGGCGTGGTCCTCTTCGTGCGCGTCCACAACGGCATCATCCGCAAGGGCCGCGCCGGCCTGGTGAAGGGGCGCAAGGTCTGCGAGGTCCTCGAAGTGGGCAAGCTCCGGCCCGGGTTGGTGGCCCAGGATTCCCTGGGGGCCGGCGATGTGGGCTACATCATCACCAACATCAAGTCCCTGCTGGACATCGACGCGGGCGATACGGTCTATTCGGGCAAGACCGATGACCCCAAGGACCTGCCCGGGTTCACCGAGATCAAACCGATGGTCTTCTGCACGCTCTTTCCCTCCAATGCCCAGGATTTTGAGGCTTTGCGCGAAAGCCTGGACCGCCTGAACCTCAACGATTCCTCCTTCACCTTCCAGCCCGAGAACCTCGGCACCCTGGGGCAGGGGTTTAGGGCCGGTTTTCTGGGCCTGCTCCACCTGGAGATCATCCAGCAGCGGCTGGAACGGGAATACGGCATGTCGCTCATCCGCACCGCCCCGTCGGTCAAGTACCGGATCACCCGCATCGACGGCACCGAGCAGGAGATCCGCACGCCGGCCGAACTGCCCGATCCCAGCCAGTACCTCGAGATCCGCCAGCCCTTCGTGAACCTGAGCATCATCTGCCCGGCCGAATCGATCGGCGCGGTGATGAAGCTCGCCATGGGGCGCAGCGGCGTCTACAAGTCGACCGAGTACTTCACCCCCCAGCGGGTCCTGCTGGTCTACGACATCCCGCTGGCCGAGATCATCTTCGACTTCTTCAACAAGCTCAAGAACTGCACCCGCGGCTACGGCACGATGGATTACGAGGTCTCCGAGTTCCGGCCCAGCGACCTGGTCAAACTCGAGATCCTGGTCCACGGCAATGAAGTCGACCCGTTCACCACCATCCTGCCCCGCGAAAAGGCGGTCCGGTTCGGCCGGGAGATCCTGCTCGAACTCAAGCGCCGGATCCCCCGGCACCTCTTCAAGGTCCCACTCCAGGCGGTCGTCGACGGCAAGGTGGTCGCGCGCGAGGATATCAATCCCGTGGGCAAGAATGTGACGGCCAAGTGCTACGGCGGCGACATCACCCGCAAGCGCAAGCTCCTCGAAAAGCAGAAAGAGGGCAAGAAGCGCATGAAGAACATCGGCAGCGTCGAAGTGCCGCAGGAGGCCTTCCTGGCCATCCTCGATGTCTCCACCCGGGAGGATTGACGGATGCCGGCCGAAGTCCCGGCCGCCGCGGGATGGTGGTCCCGCCGCCGGGCCATGCTGCGCGACTGGGCCGAGTCGTTCATCGTCGCGCTGGGGCTGGCCATCCTGATCAAGGGGCTGGTGTTCGAGATCTACAAGATCCCCACCAGTTCCATGGAGCCCACCCTCATCGGCAAACTCCAGGGCGGGGACCGCATCATCGTCAACAAGGTCAAGTACCGGTTCCGCCCCCCGCACCGCTGGGACATCTTCGTCTTCCGCAGTCCCGAGAAGGGGGTGCGCAAGAACCTCATCAAACGCGTCACCGGTCTGCCGGGCGAACGACTGGTGGTCCTCGGCGGCGACATCTACCTCAATGACCGGAGCCTGCCCGAGGAAAAGCCGCCCGCGATCCGGGACCAGCTCTTCCAGACCATCGAACGGCTGGATTTCACCGGCGACGACTGGCAGGGCCGCCTGACCGCCGAGGGGCTTACGGCCCGCGCCGCCGGCGGGGTGCTCCGCATCGCCTGCCCGGAGAAAGGCCGCCTGGAGTATCGCCGGCCGGTCACCAATTTCTACCTGCGCCGGGGGGCCCTGGCCGTGAAGCCGCATGCCGCCGGCAGCGTCTTATACCCGGTGCCGGAGGCCGATACGCTCAACTCCCTCATCCCGTGCCCCCAGCCGGGATGCACCCACACGATCGACCTGGTCGAAATGGCCTTGGATCCCGCCCGGTGCGGCCGCCTGAAACAGCAGAACAGTCTCAACCCGCGCATCTTTGACGATTTCCGCTCCGGCCAGGCGCTGGTCGGCGACATGCGCATCACCTGCGACCTGGCCGTGACCGCCTGCGCCGGGTCGGTGGGCTGCACCATCCGCGAAGGGGGCGATGAATACCTGTTCGCCCTCTATTCCGCCGCGGCCGGCAAACCCAGCATGTGCATTGTCCGCGACACGGCCACCGGGGATGTCCGCGATGCCCGGCGCATCCTCTTTACCCTGCCCGTGCCCTTCCGGGGCCGCCTGGCCTTCATGAACTGCGACAACCGACTCACCCTGGCGGTGAACGATCAGGCCGTTTTCACCGAAGTCCTCGATCCCGGCCGGCCCGCCGGGCCTCCCGCCGCCGGACCGTGCGGCTGGGCCCTTCATTTCAAGGCCTTCACCGGCGCGATCGACAACCTTGCAGTCGACCGGGACATCTATTACACCAACATCTACGACCTGGTGCCGGATTATGAACGGATGCGGCAGCAGGGACTGGCGATGCGCATACCGCTCTTTGCCATGGAACCGGACAAACCCGTGGTGCTGGGACCGGACGAATATTTCGGTATGGGCGACAACAGTTCCAATTCAAACGACGCGCGCTTTTTCGGCCCCATCCCGGGCGCCAATGTCCTGGGCAACGCGGTGATGGTCTTCCCCTGGTTCGAGACCTTGATCCCGCCCCGGTTCACCACGCGGTGGAAGCTGGCCGAATAACGGGGGAAAACACACGTTCCAAATTCCGCAACACTTTAGCCGAATGAAATGGCCGGGGCGTAGTTCACCATGGAAAGCGCAGGAATTTACGCCAAAGACTGGATCCCCCGGTTCCCCCGGTCAAGCCGGAGGACTGGCTCGCCGGGGGATGACAGAACATGATTGCCATCGGCCATAAGGTCCGCCCCTTGTCATTGCCCGACTTGATCGGGCAATCCAGTCCGGAATGAACCCGCTGGTTTCATTCGGCGGTTCTTCTGGCTTTGTTGTACACGACATTTCGACTATTGCTGACATAACACATTGATTCCTAAATCGTTATGGAGATATTGATGGCGCATAAAGTTGGCTCAAATAGCAAAGGGAAACCGATAGGTAAGGATAAGATCC
>JBDREB010000303.1:0-2375 GCA_043820325.1 Planctomycetota bacterium
GGATCTTATCCTTACCTATCGGTTTCCCTTTGCTATTTGAGCCAACTTTATGCGCCATCAATATCTCCATAACGATTTAGGAATCAATGTGTTATGTCAGCAATAGTCGAAATGTCGTGTACAACAAAGCCAGAAGAACCCCAATGTTTAAGGTCGCCCCGATCTCTTATGTAAAGGCACATCTCCCGGAGATGCTCTCCGCTCTGGATAAAAACAAGCGCGGCCGCATTGTTGTTACCCGGAATGGGACTGCGTTGGCCGTCTTGGTCTCTTCCGAGGAACTTGAGACGCTCGAAATCCTTGCGGACAAGAAGCTCATGCTATCGCTATTGAAGGCGGAGAAAGACGAGCGGGTTGAGCGTTTGGTTGAGCACGAAGATATCTTCAAAGGGCAGACAACGCGAAAACGATAACATGACAACCGATCCAGTCCTTTTCCATTGCAATGCTGTGCGTAATCAATAGAATGGGGGGCGTAACGGCATTGATCCAACAAGGAGGGTCCGGATGACGAAAACAATGAACACGGTCGAACGATTCCACGCGATCATGGATTTCAAGCCCGTCGACCGTCTGCCCGCGATCGAATGGGCGCCGTGGTGGAATCAGACGCTTGACCGCTGGCTCAAGGAGGGACTGGACCCGGCCGGCGAGGGTGGCGACATCTACCAGACGCATTTCGGTCTGGATGTGATGCGGAAGTTCTGGATCGCGCCCGGCGGTGAAAAACTCGAGAAACTCCGCAAGCCCGGCCACGAGTCGTGTTTCGCCGCGGATGCCCGGGAGTACGATGCTGTGAAGGCGATCTCCGATGCCGGACTGGTCCTCAACGAAAAGGCCCTGCGCCAGGCGGCGGCCGAGCACGCGGCCGGGAAGACCATGATCTTCCTCCAGGTGGAGGGGTTCTTCTGGTATCCCCGGAAAGTGTTGGGCATCCAGCGCCACTTGGTGACCTTCTACGACGATCCCGGCCTCATGCACCGGATCAACCGTGACATACTCGAATACAACAAGCGGGTGCTCGCGGCGTTCCGCGCATTCATGGAACCCGACATCATCGTCGTGGCCGAGGACCTGTCGTACAATCACGGCCCCATGCTTTCGGCCGCGATGTTCGAGGAGTTCTGCGCGCCCTATTACCGGGAGAGCCACTTGCAAAACCCCCAAGAGTCAGCGAGCAAGCCACGGTCTGTGGTGGCGGCAACAAGAATAACCACTACATATAGAAGCGGTCAGGGGGTTTTGCAAGTGGCTCGGGAGATGGTACCGCTGATGAGGCAGGGCCGCTCGCGGGTGTTCGTGGATTCGGATGGCGACATCACCCCACTCATCCCCTGGTTGCAGTGTGTGGGCGTGGAGGGGATCCTGCCCCTGGAACGCATGGCCGGGGTGGATGTGGCAGCCATCCGCAAACAGCATCCGCGCTGGCTCATGTTCGGCGCCTTTGACAAGACGGTGATGCACCGGGGAACTGCGGCCGTGCGGGCCGAATTCGAGCGCCTCCTGCCCGTGATGCAGGGGGGTGGGTTCCTGCCTTCGGTGGATCACCAGACCCCGCCGGGTGTTTCCCTGGCCCAGTACCGCGAATATGCCGTCCTGCTCAATGAATACTGCCGCAAAGCCGGGAACGCCTGATGCGGCGGGTCCTGGTCACCAGCGCCACGGCGGTGTGGACCATCGTACTGGTGGCGGCCGCCGCCTGGATCACGGCCGATGCCTTTAAGGGGGATGCCGCCGGGACCGATCGCCTGGCGTTCTACCTGCTGGCCGGCACACTCATCGGTCTGGCCGTGGTCATATGGACCTACCGGCTCGTGGCCCTGATGACCAGTTCGGCCCTGGTGGTGCTGGTATTGGTGCGGGAGGGGCCGGGCCTCTTCCTCCGTCATGACTGGGCCCAATGGCCGATGCTGGCCATCGTCATTGCCGGCCTGCTGTATATCTGGGGTTGGCTTGCCCGCTGGAGCACGGCGCTTGTGAAAATGCGGGATCAACTGGAACGCATCAAACAGGCCCGGGGGCAGAAACCAGGATCAAGATCATCCTCATAATACTAGTCCCAAAACAAGCGCACTTTTAATAGACGTGGTCGAAAACCGGTTAAACGCGGGAGTCGGCATCAAGAATCACCTTAAAAGCGGCGCACACGACCGGCCCGCCACATCACGACTCGATTATAACGCGGCCGGCGGCAAAAGTAAGGTCGAAAAAAGGCGTTTTTGTGCGTTCCGGCGGCAGTATCCCTGACTTGAAGACGCCTGTGTTTCCGGCTGGCCTAAGAATCGGCCAGCTTGAGATGACGACATCGGTCGATCAGTCCGAAAAACGCCGGGGCATGTTCCATGTGGCCGATCAAGCGGTACCACAGCTGCCCG